>NZ_JAXMNY010000005.1 GCF_034670185.1 Nisaea sp. | reverse complement strand
CCGCCATTGAGGGCGAGGACGTCCGTACCGGTGCCGCCGCTGATCGTCTCGGCCAGGCCTGTGATGTCCGCGGAGGTCGCGGCAAAAGTGTCCGCGCCTGTGCCGCCGATCAGGTTGTCGGCGCCGCCACTGCCAGAAATCAGGTTGGCGCCGTCGCCCGCATTGATCGTGTCGGCACCGCTTGTACCGGTGATGGAGTCTGCGGAGGCGGAGCCAGAGATCAGCTCGATGCTGTTTAGTGTGGCGCTGGAGAGATCGAAGGCGCCACCGCCATTGAGGGCGAGGACGTCCGTGCCGCCACCGCCGCTGACGGTCTCTGCCAGGCCTGTGATGTCCGCCGAAATCGCGGCAAAGGTATCGGCGCCCGTGCCGCCGATCAGGTTGTCGGCGCCTGCACCGCCGGAGACCAGATTGGCGCCGTCGCCCGCATTGATAACGTCTGCACCGCCGCCACCGGCAATGGTATCGGCACCGCTTGTACCGGTGATGGAGTCTGCGGAGGCGGAGCCGGAGATCAGCTCGACGCTGTTCAGCGTGGCGCTGGAGAGATCGAACGCGCCGCCGCCATTCAGCGCCAGCACGTCCGTACCGGTGCCGCCGCTGATCGTCTCGGCCAGGCCTGTGATGTCTGCGGAAGTCGCGGCAAAGGTGTCGTCACCGGCATCGCCGGAAAGATTGTCGGCCCCGGCGCCGCCGGAAATCAAGTCGTTGCCGTCCCCGCCGAGCACCACGTCGGCATCGTCGCCGCCGAGGATCGTGTCGTTTCCTGCACCACCCGTGATGGTGTCCGCGCCGGCAAGCCCGGAATAGGAGTCATTGCCAGCAAGAAGGTCCACGGTATCCGCGCCGGCCGTCCCCGTCAGGACGTCGTTGCCGGTCGTGGGGCCGGCGACTGTGTAGATGATATTGTCGAGCCCGACCCGCCAGTTGGAGGTTCCGGTATAGGAGACGGTAAAGGATGAAATGCCGGTCCAGTCACCGGGATTCAGGGTCGCGATCGCGCCGACGATGCTCCCGGAATCATCCGCGAGCGTCACTGCCGTGCCGGAGCTCGGGGTGAAAGTGTAATTGCCCTCGCCGGTCAGGTTCGTGAATTCGCCGATCTGGAATTGCGTGATCGTGACCGGGCTTGAATAACTCAGCGTATATGTCGTCGTGTTCGCTATCAGACCGGCATCGACGAAGCCCGAACTGACCCCGGCCATTGCCGTGGCGTCGGAGCGTTCGACGCTGATCGTGACGCCAGGGTCACTGACCACCAACGTGGTGGTGGATTGGATCGTTGTCACGACCCCGAAAGTCGTTTGCGCCAACGTATGGGCATAGCGGGCCATGCTCGCCTGAGAGAAAGCGGAATGCGCGGCCGGGAAGGCTCCCCAGCCCCAACCGGCGCCGACGGGAACAGCCGACGCCGTGACATCCACGTCGAGTCCCGCTTCGAGCGCGGCGATGAATTCACGGCCCTGGTCACCGGCGCCGACCGAACAGCCATAGAGGACGAGGTCTGCGTCATCCGCCAGAGCTTCCCGAATAGCGCGCAGCCGGCCTTCCGACTGCGTGAGCAGCGCCGTATCAACCGTGGTTCCGGCCAGAAGCAGGGCTCCCGGCTCACCATGGGAGAGGATGTGGAGACTGGAGAGATCGCGCTCTCCTGCCAGCGCCGCCGCTATCTGTCCGAGCGGGTCGCCGTCTTTCGCAAGCCGGACCACCGTGATCGACGGAGCGACGTCCGTGAGCAGTTCGGCGCAATCCTGAACATCCGGATCAACGAAGAGATACCCCGGATGATTAAAAAGGGCAGAACGGGTGCGCGGCATTGCGGTAACCGACATTAGTGTCTCCAGTTCGTACAATTGCGGCCGGGTGCCTGGATTTATTGGCAGGACGCATTTGCTTTCTTGCTTAGGGTTGGCTTTTGTTTGGTTCGGCTTCCCGAGATGAACCGGAAAACCCAAAGTACAGGGGGAATATACAGGGGGTTAATTAACGCAATCTAAAGAGAGCGCCGTGCGAGCATCTTAATATGTACGGGGTAATTTTTTCTCGCTAATCGTGTGCGTGGCGAAAGGTAATCGAACATTTTGACAAAATGCCGGAAACGGCCAGAAGCAATTGATCTATCGAAAAATTCATCTGATGGTTGGTGCTCTCGAATGTTCACTTCCACTCCCGTTCTGGGTGGCCACCTTCAGTGGGGGCAATTTGTGTGCCCGTGGTTTTGGGTTTAAGTTAAGAGTGATCTGTGTGGAATCCTCAAGTTGATCTTCATAGTATGCAAGCATTGATATTGCAAAAATTTTATCCATGAAATTACTGTGACTGGATGGCGCACGCGCCATAGTGGCAGACATAGATAAAGAGAAATTATTGAGTTGTATTTTATTAACAGACATTAAGCATGTTTATGGAAGTAAAAATGGTAGTATTATTTTTTATACAAGTAAAAATTTTATAATGTCTTGGTAGAAAATTGAATTCTGCTTTGTGTGCAAGAGCTTTGATTTCTCTGTCTAGAAAGGTGTGCGGTTAATCAAAAAATTGAATTAAATTAGAATAAAAATATATTATTTAGGTTGCGCTTCATTGGCGCGGTGGCGGCGACAGGCTGGGTGGCATAGAGTGAAACGAGAACTGCAGGTGTGGCCCGCTTGGTCATCTATGTCAGGGTTAAGTATGGAATCTGGCGGTGTCTGATAACTCCCTGCACCCTCTTGAAGATGCCAAGCGCAAATATCACGCCGGGCTTCGAGCACGTGCCGCGCGCATTTGCAGTCGCATTCCCGAAAGTGATTTTCACTACCCGCAGGCGCTTGTATTGCTCGGCACCATCCGGGCAGAGACGGACCGGGTGGAGGAAGCAACGGCACTGTTCAAGACGGCGGCCAGGCTGATCCCGGATAACGCACAGATCTGGATCAATCTTGGTAATGCGTCCGGAAGATCAGGACATCTGCAATATGCAGATGGATGTTTTCGCCGGGCGATGTTGCTTGCGCCGGGTGTTAACGACACTGCCCGTGGGCTTGCAGCCCTGGTACACACCACCGACAGAAACCGCATGTTGCGGCGGTGTTCGATTCTTGCGCCGCTGGACAGCAATGCGTATCTGCAGCTTGGGTTGGAGCTGAAACAGTCCGGCAGATTCGAGGAGGCGTCGCACCACATTCGCCGACTGTTAATCCTTGAGCCGGCAAACGTGGACGGTGCTTACCAGCTTGCGAACGTGCTTCTCGACCTGAATAACCCCGACGGGGCCAAATCGTTTTTCTTGCGCACTTTGCAGATCGCCCCGCGCAGCGGGACAGCCAGGAACAACCTTGGGTTAATCGCATTCGAGAATGAGGATTTTGAACAAGCCGAAGAATGGTTTCGCGCGGCGACCGCAGCAGCGCCTGGCCTTGCGGAAGCGTGGAGAAACCATGCGCGTGCGCTTGCAAAACTAGACCGGAAAACCGATGCGCTGGAGCCGTGCAAACGGAGCCTGATGATGGAGCCGGCAAATCAAACGGCATGCATGGATATTGCCGGACTTTTGCCGACCCAAAAATGGGCAAAACGGACGATATCAATCGATCCGACAGCACATGAATTTTATAACAATATGGCCGTTTTTGCGACCCAGAACCCTGGCCGGAAAGGTGTCGAGCCCTGGCTCCGGCGCAGCGCGATCGCCAAACCGGAGCACCCCGAAGTCTGGTTCAGACTCTCCGCCGACGCAGGCCACCGGAGCGATTCCGAGGCTGTGATGAAGCATGGCCATCGGTCACTCTTTATTTCAGACAGCTATGCCCATGCGCGCAACAATATAGCTTTTGCTTTGCTGGGAGAGGAAAAATTCGAAGAAGGCTGGAGGACTCACACGCGCAGACTGGAGACGCCGGAGGGGCGTGAAATCCTTCGGCGCTTTGCTATTCCGCAATGGCAAGGCGAAGCAATTGAAGGAAGACATCTGCTGCTTTGGGGCGAGCAGGGCATAGGTGACGAGGTGCAGTTCCTGACGCTTCTGAAGCATGTTCTTCGAGGCGTGGCACAAGTCACGGTGCTGACTGAGCCCCGCCTCCGGCCTCTCATCAGGCGCAGCTTTCCAGATGTCGTGGTCCCGGATGTAGATGGCCCGGGTGGTGAGGTCGAAAGCCATCACGGCGCCGACTTCCATCTGGCGATCGGTGATCTGCCGCACCGTTTGCAGTTGTTCTGCGGCGGAGAGGTAACTCCGGAACCTTGGATTATCGTCGACCCGGCCCGCGCGAAGGATTTGTGCGCGGAGTTGCAGGCCCGACATCCCGGAAAGCGTCTGGCCGGGATTACCTGGCGTTCGGCAGCACCAACCGGGGCGCGGCGCTCGATCCCTCCGGCACTCTGGGCGGGCATCGCTGGAGTTCCCGACACTGCGCTGGTATCGCTTCAGTATAATGTGCTGGACGAGGACATGGCAGCGTTCAAGGCAGCCGGCATACAGGTCGACACCAGCCATGGCGTCGACCCCATGCAGGATCTGGACGGTCTCGCCGCCCTGACGTCGGCAATGGATCTCGTAATCAGTCCGCCGAACAATACCGTTCACTTCGCGGGCGCTCTGGCGGTGCCTTGCTGGGTGATGGTGCCGACGCGGCCCGACTGGCGCTGGGGGCTGATCCGGAAGGATTCCCTCTGGTACCCGAACACGTGCGTATTTCGTCAGGAAACGGACGGAGACTGGGCCGCGGTCCTGTCTCAGGTCGCCAGTAACTTGAAATCATGGACAAACTCATAGCTTGAGTTTGTGTTCTGTCCGCCGGAGGGTGAAACGGCGGATCTATCCCAGCTCCCATCCGGTTGCTGCGGAGAGTTCGGCCTTCGAAACACCGATCACAGTGACAGTGCCACCATCGGAGAGCGTAACTACGGTATTGCCGTCCGTCTCCGTGCCAGCGCTGACGCGGAGGCCGCTCTCCAGCGCCATCGTGTCGGTCCCGGCCTGGAAGTCGTTCACTCTGTCGCTGCCGCCTCCGAAGGCGAAGACGAAGGTGTCGGCTCCGCCGCCTCCAGCCAGTGTATCGTTGCCGTGATCGCCTTCAAGCCGGTCGTTTCCGGCGCCGCCTGAGATCAGGTCGTTGCCACTACCGCCATAAAGGCTATCGTCACCGAGATTGCCGTTGAGACTGTCGTTCCCGGCATTGCCGTAGACGATGTCCTCGCTCTGGCCACCATAGAGGAGATCGTCATTTTCGCCGCCGGAGAGCGTGTCGTTGCCCTTGTTGCCGTAGACGACGTCATTATCATTGCCGCCAAACGCGGTGTCCGCACCCTGGCCGCCATAAAGCGTGTCCATGCCGCCGCCACCGAAGACATAATCGGTACCCTGGTTGCCGTAGACAATGTCTTCGCCCCAGCCTGACCCGACAGTATCGCTGCCGCCGCCGCCTGCGAGCGTGTCGTCCTCGGCGCCGAGCGAGATGAATTGAGCGGCATCGTCGCCAACCACGTAGTTCTGGCCGCTGCCGCCGTTCACCGTCGCACTGCCTACGATGGCAGCGAACTCGATATTGTCGAGTTGCAGGGTTGACCCCGACGGCAGGCCGGACGTGTCGATGACGAAGGCTTCGGAGCCGGAACTTGTGCTCAAGTCGCCGGTGATCTGGACGGTCTGCGCCGTCGAGCCCCCGCCGGAGAAGGTGATCGAGCGGATATCGAGATTCAAGCCACCGGAGCTGGAAATAAAGGTCTGGCCGTGTCCGTCGAGGAAGCTTTGCGCGCCTGCGGTGGGTGCGGTTGACTGGATTTCGCCGGTCAGGGTGGTGCTGGCCGTACTGCTCGGCTGCGCGGTGGAGGTGCCGGAGGTTGTCAGCGATATGCCGGTCGGCAACGTCGCCGTCACCACGTTGCCGTTGCCGGTATTCTGCACGAGCGCGCCGGTGGCGGTGCTGCCGCTGGTGTTCGCCAGGGTGCGCCCGGTGGAGGTGCCTGCGGTGTCGGCAGCGGTCTGGTTGGTCACGGTCAGGCCGCTGCCGGAAGAGCCGCCGGATGAACTTGTCGCAGGGACAGTTGCTACGGTGATGGTGCTGTTGCCGCCGGAGAAGAGGGCCTCATACTTCACGCTGCCGGATGTGCCGGTGAGGTTCAGCGTATAGCCGCTGCCAAGATCAATGGTGCTAGCGGCGGTGCTGCCGTTCAGGCCGGAAAGATCAGTGCCGGTGATGACGATTTTGTCCCCGGCCTCGAGACCGGAAATCGTGTCGCCATTCATTTCGCTGGCGCTGCCCGAGAACGTGTCGTTACCGGTTCCGCCGATCAGGGTGTCAAAACCCGAGCCCCCGGCGATCAGGTCATCGCCCGTGCCGCCGTCGATCAAGTCTGCACCATCTCCACCTGAGAGCGTGTCGTTTCCGGCTTCACCAGAGAGTGTGTCGGCGCCGCTGCCGAGTGAGACCACGTCATTGCCAGCACCGGTAGACAGCTTGTGCGCGTTCGTTGTGTGCCCGTTGATGGTGTCCGCGCCGGAACTGCCGGAAATGAGCTCGACATTCGAGATACTGGTGCGCGAAAGCTCATATGAGCCGGTGCCGAGGCTTATGGTGTCGTCGCCGGCACCACCGTCAATCACTTCGATGAATATCGTTTCGTTGAGGTCGCCGCTATTGATGGCAATCAGATCGTCGCCGTTGCCACCCGAGACCGAATCTGCGCCGATTCCGCCGGAAAGTGTATCGTTGCCATCACCGCCGGTGAGATTATCTTTGCCGGCGAGGCCATTCAGCAGATCATTGCCGCCATATCCTTTGATTGCGTCGTCGGTGGCGCTGCCATTGAGCGTCTCATCCGTGGCAACGAACTGATTACCTTCAACGAGCAGCCCAAGACGGTGCGGGTAGGTTTCGAGCGCGGTGCTGCTTATATAGGAAAATGCAGCCAGTAGAGCTGCCCAACCGGCAGTCCCGCCGATGTCCGCGTCCGCGGCTTTGACCGTCGCGCCGGTCGCGTTGCCCAATATTCTCAGGAAAGTTCGCCCCGTGGTGCTCGCCCCAGTGGAACAGGACATCAGGACAATCTCTGCGTCCGGCGCAAGTGTGTCACGGATGCGGGACAGGGCTCCTCCCGCGTCTCTCAGCGCTGTGCTGTCGATTTCTCGGCCGCACAGTCTGAGGCTTCCCGCACTGCCGTGGGATAGGATGACAATGCGCTCTACCGGAGCCGTCCGTATCTCCGCGAACGACGCTATTGCATCCAGGGCATCGCCGGTTCTTGGCAGTCGTTTGACGATTGTTCCGCGATTGAGACCAGACAGAATCGTTTCGGGACCCGGGACTTCTTGGTCGACGAAGAACAGGGTATTGGATGCCATGGAAGAAAGGCTGGAAGGGCGTGCTCCAGGGAAGGCATGCGTCATGATCGGGGCTCTAACTTTCTGTCAGCGTCAACCGTATGTAAAATTCGATGTGATAATTATCACAAATTTTAATTAAAATGATTCATGGTTTGTTAACCAGTTTTTTAATTTTTAAAAACTGAAGAAGTCACAAGATTTGCGGTAATTTCAGCGCAGCTGGGACGGACGGTCGGTGTTGGAAGATGTTAGATCGTCAGAACTGCGACGACGATATAGCGCCCGGTTTTCGCGATGGCGACGAGCAGCAGAAACCGCCCGAACGGCTCACGCAATACCCCGGCCGCGAGCGTCAATGGATCACCGATGAAAGGCGCCCAGCTCAGCAGCAGACTCCACTGACCGTATTTCCGGTACCAGCCGCAGGCGCGCTCCATTTGTGCCGGCGAGGCTGGGAACCATTTTCGGCTGATGAAACGGTCAATGAAGCGACCGAGCAGCCAGTTCACGACCGATCCGAGTGTGTTGCCGACCGACGCAACGGCGATGAGCAGGGGGACCGAATAGGTCTCCGTCAGGAGCAGCCCGACGAGGCCAAACTCGGATTGCGCCGGAAGGAAAGTTGCCGCCAGGAAGGAGAGGAGGAAAAGCCCACCATAGACGCCGAGTTCTTCCATCAGCGCTTCAGGCCGAGCCGCAGGGCGATCAGGCCGAACCGGAGCCAGAGTGCGAGATTGACCAGCGCCACGAGAGGGTTCGCCCAGCCACCGAAATGCTTGGCGAAATAGAGCATGCCGCCCCTCGTTTTCTGCCTTTCGATATAGAGCTTAGTCGTCTCGCTGGTGCCCTGGACATGGGTGGCGGAGAACGCGGGGTCGAACCAGATGGTGCCGTCCGCCTCACGGACGCGCAGGCAGGTATCGACATCTTCCATATGCAGAAAATAGTCCTCGTCCATGCCGCCGATCTTCTCGAAAATCGGGCGGGGAAACAGCATGAAGGAGCCGGAGATGCACTCGACCTCCGTCAGCGCTGCCGGGGGCGGTGTGTGGTTGAGGTTGATCCGCCTGAAGCCGAGTCTGTACAGACCGAAGGCCTCTACCAGACAGGTCCAGGGGGTCATCAGGTTTCGCCGGCAGCCGCGCTGCTCGCTGCCGTCGGGGTTCTCGATCCGGATCGTATAGAGCGCGATGTCCGGCCGCGTGCCGAGGAGTGCCATGGCGCCGTCGAGGCTGCCGGGCTGCAGGACGCTGTCCGGATTCAGCAGGAGAAGATGGGGACTCGTCGTGGCTTTCGCACCGAGATTGCAGGCTTTTCCGAAGCCGACATTGCCGTGTCCGGTCAGCAGGGTCAGGCGCGGCTCGGACGCAGCCATCGCTTCCAATGTGGTCATGACTTCCGGCGGGTTGCCGTTATCAACCACTATCACTTCACGTGCCGATGCCTCAGCGAGAGCGGCCCGGATGCAGTCCATAAGGCACGGCCCGGTATGGTAGCTGACGATGATGACGGCACAGCCGGGAGCGGCCGCTTTGCGGGACTCTGTTTCCATCTGTCAGATGTGCCACTTTTCCTGCCCTTGTTACAAGCTCCGGGCACAAGCTCCTGCGCGGCGTTCCGCGGGCGCATGGCTTGCCGCCCTCGCGCCCCACATGCTATAGCCGCGCAGGCCCTTTAAGGCCGCGTGAATACAGGGGGAGACAGGGCCTTGCAGGTCGAGCCAACCGAGATCTCGGACGTCAAGATCATCACGCCGAAAAAGTTCGGCGACCATCGCGGGTTTTTCTCCGAGACCTATAATCAGGGCGCTTTCGAAGCTGCTGGTCTCGACCTCAGCTTCGTGCAGGACAACCACTCCTTCTCCGCCCCGAAAGGCACCCTGCGGGGATTGCATTTCCAGACCCCGCCGCACGGTCAGGACAAGCTGCTCCGGGTGATCCGGGGGGCGATTTATGACGTCGCCGTCGATATCCGCAAGGGCTCCCCGACCTACGGTAAATGGGTCGCCCGCACGATCAGCGCCGAGGCCTGGAACCAGATCCTGGTGCCGGTCGGTTTCGCCCATGGCTTCTGCACCATCGAGGAAAATACCGAGGTGCTGTACAAGGTCACCGGCAAGTACGCGCCGGACTGCGAGGGCGGTCTGACCTGGAACGATCCGGATATCGGCATCGACTGGCCGCTGGACGGCGCGCCGATCCTCTCCGCCAAGGACGAGGCCTATACGCCCTTTGCCGACTTCGACAGCCCCTTCACCTACGAAGCCTGAGGACCCCCTAGCATGAGCGACGTCAAGACCGTCATCGTTACCGGGGGCGCCGGCTTCATCGGCTCCGCCGTCATTCGTCACCTGATCGCCGACACAGACGTCACGGTAATCAATCTGGACAAGCTGACCTACGCGGCGAACCTCGCCTCGCTCAACGAGGTCAGCGGGTCGGACCGGTATCATTTCGAGCAGGCGGATATTTGCGACGCCCCGTCTCTGGCGCGGATCTTTGCCAAGTACAAGCCGGACGCGGTCATGCATCTGGCGGCGGAAAGCCATGTCGACCGCTCGATTGACGGCCCGGCGGCTTTCATCGAGACCAACATTGTCGGCACCTACACCATGCTGGAGGCCGCCCGGAATTACTGGACTGCCGCGCAGGAAGACGTGAAGAAGCGCTTCCGCTTCCATCATATCTCCACGGACGAGGTGTTCGGCTCGCTCGGCGATGACGGTCTCTTCACCGAGGAAACCGCCTACGATCCGCGCTCGCCCTATTCCGCAAGCAAGGCCTCCTCGGACCACCTGGTCCGGGCCTGGATGGAGACCTACGGCCTGCCGACCGTGCTCTCCAACTGCTCGAACAATTATGGGCCGTATCATTTCCCGGAAAAGCTGATCCCTCTGATGATCATCAAGGGCCTCGCGGGTGAGCCGCTGCCGGTCTACGGCAAGGGCGAGAACGTGCGCGACTGGCTGTTTGTCGACGATCATGCCCGCGCGCTCTGGACGGTCTGCTCGAAGGGCGTGCCGGGTGAGAGCTACAATATTGGCGGCAACGAGGAGCGCCGGAACATCGATGTGGTGACCGGCATTTGCGACTTGCTCGATGAACTGGTCCCACAGCAGGGCGGCAAGAAATATTCCGAACAGATCACCCATGTGACCGATCGTCCGGGCCACGATTTCCGCTATGCCATCGATGCCTCGAAGATCAAGGCTGAGCTAGGCTGGGAGCCGACGGAAAGCTTCGAAAGCGGAATGCGCAAGACTGTCGAATGGTATCTCGATCGCAAGGACTGGTGGCAGCCGATCCTCGACGGGAAATATGCCGGCGAGCGTCTCGGCACCGGCTCAAAGGAGTAGTGGGCATGATCCTTGTCACCGGCGCCGGCGGGCAGGTCGGCACGGAGCTGCTGGCGCGTGGCGCGCAGCACGGTCATGACGTGACAGGTCTGGTCCGGGCGGATCTGGATATTTCCGATGCGGCCGCCGTTCAGGCGGCTGTGGCAAAGATCAAACCGTCCCTGATCATCAACGCGGCGGCTTACACGGCCGTCGACAAGGCGGAAGAAGACCGGGACGCGGCTTATGCCATTAACCGGGACGGTCCGGCCAATCTGGCCTCTGCCGCGAAAGCAGCCGGTCTTCCGCTGATCCATATCTCGACCGACTACGTCTTCGATGGCAGCAAGGACGGCGCCTATCTGGAAAGCGACCCGGTGGCGCCGCTCGGCGTCTATGGCGCGTCCAAGGAAGCAGGCGAGCAGGCGGTGCGGGCCGCGCTGGATGAGCATGTCATCATGCGTACCTCCTGGGTCTATGCGGCTCACGGTGCGAATTTCGTGAAGACCATGCTGCGGGTCGGCAAGGACCGCGACCAGTTGCGCGTGGTCGCCGACCAGTTCGGTGCGCCGACATCGGCAGCCGACATCGCCGACGCGATCCTGACCATTGCGACCCGCATTGCTGCTGGCAGCCGGAACGCATGGGGCACTTACCATTACACTGCCGAAGGCCGGACAAGCTGGCACGGCTTTGCCGACGCGATCTTTGCTCGGGCGGAACCTGTCTGGGGCCGCCGCCCCGAGGTCGAGGCAATCCCGGCGAGCGAATATCCGACTCCGGCGAAACGGCCAACCAATTCCGTGCTCGACGCGGGCAAGATTCTCGCGGCTTTCACTGTGCCGCGCCGGCCCTGGCAGGACGGCCTCGACGATGTGCTTGAGGTTCTTCTGGCCGAGGTTTGAATAAACGAGAGAAAGGGAGAGGGATGAAAGGGATCATCCTCGCCGGCGGGTCCGGCACACGGCTCTACCCGCTGACCGTCAGCGTCAGCAAGCAGATCCTGCCTGTGTACGACAAGCCGATGATCTATTACCCGCTCAGCACGCTGATGCTGGCGGGGATCAAGGATATCCTGATCATCACCACTCCGGATGACCAGGAAGGCTTCCAACGCCTGCTCGGCGACGGCAGCCAGTGGGGTATCTCCCTGGAATACCGGGTGCAGCCTTCGCCGGACGGTCTGGCGCAGGCCTTCATCATCGGCGAGAGCTTCATCGGTGACGACACGTCGGCCCTGATTCTCGGCGACAACATCTATTACGGCCACGGCCTGACCGAGATGCTGCAACGTTCCGCCGACCGCGAGAGCGGCGCTACGGTGTTCGGCTATTATGTCCGCGACCCGGAGCGTTACGGCGTTGTCTCTTTCGATGAGGCAGGCAAGGCGAACGAGATTGTCGAGAAGCCGGAAAACCCGAAGTCGAACTGGGCGGTGACCGGGCTCTATTTCTACGACCGGGACGTGATCGATATCGCCAAGTCGATCAAACCATCGCCGCGCGGTGAGCTAGAGATCACCGACGTGAACAAAGTCTATCTGGAACGGGGCGACCTGCATGTGGAACGGATGGGCCGCGGTTACGCATGGCTTGATACCGGCACCCACGACTCGCTGTTGCAGGCGTCCGAGTTCGTCCGCACGGTGGAAGAACGCCAGGGGCTGAAAATTGCATGCGTCGAGGAAATCGCCCACCATATGGGCTATATCGACGACGAGCAGCTTCTGAAGCTGGCGGAGCCGCTGGCGAAAAGTGGCTATGGGATTTATCTGCGGTCGTTGGTGAAAAGCTAGGCACACCGAAAAACGGAGCTGGTTTTGGGCCGACTGATCGCAATTTATACCGCGCTTGTTCTGATTCTCGGCGGCGGTTTTATCTGGCTTCTGGCGGCTCTGCTTTATCCCGGTGAGGTATCGCGCCCGACAGAGGCGATGGCCCCTGAGACAGTTTTGTCTCAAGTCTCGGAACAGGCGCCGCTGGATCTGGGGGGCCTCGAGCCGTCTCCTTTGCCGTTGTCGATGCCGCTTTCCTGCGATCCTGGCGTGGATTGCTGGCCGCTGAAATATGTCGACCTCGACCCGTCCAAGGGCCGCCGCGACTATCAGTGCGGGGCGATGACTGTCGACGGTCACAAGGGCGTGGATTTCGCCATCTCCGATCCGCGCCGGCTGAACCGGAATGAAGTGCCCGTGCTGGCAGCGGCGACTGGAAAGGTGGTCGGCATCCGGGATGAAATGCCGGACGTGAATATCCGGATTGCCGGCAAGGCGTCACTCAAGGGGCGGGATTGCGGCAACGGGATCCGGATCGATCATGGCGGCGGCTGGGTCAGTCAGTATTGCCACCTGAAGCGCGGCAGCGTTGCCGTGAAGGCGGGCGACACGGTGGTCAGCGGCGACCGGATCGGTCTCGTCGGGCTGTCCGGCTCGACCGAGTTCCTGCATCTCCACGTTCAGTTCGAAAAAGACGGCAAAGTCGTCGATCCCTTTGTCGGGCTTGGGGCTGACGAAAGTGCGTGCGGCTTGGGCAAGGCGCCGCTCTGGAAAGAATCGGTGCTGCGCAGTTTCCGCTATTCCGCGCCGCTGATCCAGGCCAGTGGGATAGCTGCCGAGGCGCCGGATACGCTCGGCGTTTCCGAAGGCAAATATACTGATCCGAAGATTTCACCCGACGCGCCGCTTCTTGTGCTCTGGACGGATCTCTATGGTTTGCGAAAGGGCGACCGTGTTTCGATGCGGTTCACCGGCGCGGATGGTGCCGTGCTGGCCGAAACGGACTGGGTGCAGGCAAAGAGCCAGCTCAGGACCTTTAAATATATCGGAAAGAAGGCGCGTCAGGATTGGCCGAAAGGGAATTACCGCGGCGTGGTTCAGGTTGAGCGCCCGTCCGGTCCCGGCAAGAACCACGCTGTTCAGAAAGTCGATCTCAAGATCGACTAGAGCGACGGTGTTCCGAGCCGGACCGTGTTGGCTATCGAACGTGGTTCTTCCGGCAGGGCGAAGGCAGGGCGTTCCGGTGTGATGCAGAGATTGGGGTTGTACGCGGGATCGTCTTCGAGCAGGGCTCCCCAGCGTGCAACCATGAACGCCCGCTCCATATCGTAACGGGCCGATTTCTCCGGTGTGATCACGGAACCGCGTGACGCTGACTCGTGATGGATCAGCAGGGCATGCGGCGTCCAGAGCACCCGGTATCCGGCTTGCCGGACGCGCAGGCAGAGGTCGATATCGCCGAAATCGACCGCGAGCGCCTCATCGAACCCACTGACAGCCTCGAAGACCTCCCGCCGCATTACCATGCAGGCGCCGGTTACGGCGGACAGGGATTGAACCTGCATCGCCCGTCCCCAATAGCCGCCGTCATTTTGTGAGATCCCGAGATTCGTGTGACGTGCCACATGCTCACCTGAGAGCGCGATACCGGCATGCTGCACGGTCCGGTCTGGGTAGAGCAACTTGGCGCCGACGAGACCGATTTCGGGGCGGGCCGCTTCGGCCACCAGCTCCGTCAGCCAGTCCGGGTTCGCGGGCTCGATATCGTTGTTCAGGAAGCAGAGATACTCGCTCGCAGCATCGCGCGCCCCGAGATTGCAAAGCTGGGAGAAATTGAAGGGGCCATCATCCCGGAGCACAGAGACGTTGGCACGGTGCGAGAGTTGACCGAGATAGCGCAGCGTCGAGGGATCGTCGCTGCCATTGTCGACGATCCTGATATCGAGCGTGCCGTAATCGGTCTGTGTCAGCAGGCCGTCCACGCAGGTCTGCAGCAGGTTTACCCGGTTGCGGGTCGGGATGATAACGGAGACGGAGTGCGTGTCTGGCAAGGGCCGCCGCAACCGCCAACGCCCGCCCCGTTGCTCGGCTCGTGCATTTGTCCCGCGTCGTGTCAGCGTGTCCCGGATTACGCGTCCGGTAGCGGCAATCGCATAGGGTTTGGTCTCGACGGATGTTGCCGTTGATTCACCGGCGGCGCGCCAGTGATAGAGGACGCGCGGGACATGACCGATGCGCTCCGGCGCGCTCTTCTCGGCAACCCGCTGCACCAGGTCGTGATCCTGGCTGCCTTCGAAACCGATACGAAATCCACCGACAGCATCGGCGAGCGTTCGACGGATTACCGTGAAGTGGCAGATATAGTTGGAGACTAAAGAAAGGTCCGGATCCCAGGCTGGTTTGAAGTGCGGTGAGAACCGGTTGCCGTCCGCATCGATCTTGTCCTCGTCGGAATAGATCAGATCAAGATCCGGCTGAGTGTCCAGCGCCCGGGCCATCTCGGCGAGGGCATCCGGCGTTAGCCGGTCATCATGGTCGAGCAGGGCGATAAATTCGCCCGTCGCCAGTTCCAACGCGGAATTGGATGCGGCTGAGATGTGGCCGTTTTCGGGCCGGATGACCAGTTTGATGCGCTGATCGGCGGCTGCGGTTTCCCGCAGAATGTGCGTTACCTCCGGATCCGTGGAAGCATCATCGGCGATGCAGAGCTCCCAGTTTCCATAGCTCTGGCCTTTTACGGACTGGATTGCTTCGCGGAGATGACCGGGGTTCGGATTGTAGATGGGCAGCAGGATGGAGAAGGTAAGGGTCTCAGCCAGTGATTCCTGCTCTGACGGCGGGAAGGACTCCAGCCATTGCTGATACTGGGTTTTCGGCAGAACGAGTTCCGTGCGCCCAGCCTTTCGTTGCGCCTCGGCGGCAAGAAGCAGTAGTTCGTCCGGCGGGACGTCGCTGGTCTCTATCTCTCCGAGGACGGCAAGTGCCTGATCTGCGCGTCCGGATGCCAACAGCGCGCGCGCATAGAGCATGCCGGGCTCCGTATTGCCCGCACTGATACACCACCAGCGGGTCGCTGCCAGGGCGTCCCCGGTCCGGGCCTGTGCCACCAGCGCCCTGGAAACCGCCGGGTCGAGCAGAACGGATCTGCGCGTGCTGATCCCCGCCCCCGGTTTGCCTAGGCGTCGCCGGAGCTGCGCTTGCCTTGCCAACGCCGGGGCATCGAGCGGGCGGAGTGTCAGGCTGCGGGCGATGGCGGAGAGACCCTGTTCCCGATCTCCCAGAGCAGGCTCGATGACGGAGAGATTGAACCAGGCCTCCTGGGAGGCTGGTGCCAGCAGCGCCTCGCGCCGGAAGGCCTGTAACGCTTCTGTCAGCCTGTTTGCGCCATGCAGGGCTGTCGCATGGCGGGCGTGAGATGCCGGGTTACCAGCATCGAGGCGGGCGGCTTCTGCATGGCGGCGCAGGCTCCGGCCGGTCTGTTTTGCAGTGCTATATATCTGGGCCAGAAGCTGTGCAGGTCCGGCATGCCGGGGCAACAGGATGCGCAGGCGCTCATAATAGCGCGCAACTGAAAGGCCCGGGGCGCCGGCGGCCAGGTGGTCCGTGAGAAAGGCGAGGGCTGTGGCGTTCGCGGGCTGGCGCAGCAGAGCCTTCCGCCAGGCATTCTCGGCGTTCCCGGGATTGCGTCGCTGGATCTCGATCTGGCCGAGATGGATCAGGGAGGCCGTGTCTGCTTCGGCTTTTTCGGCAACCAGACGAAACAGTCTCGCTGCTTCGTCCAGTTTCCCGTCGGCGAGTGCCGCCTGCGCGTGTTTGAACGCCTCGGCGGCACCAAACATGTGTTTATTTACTCGGTGGCCGATGCTGCCGGCTTCGGCGGCAGGGCGAGACGGACGCTGAGTTCCTTCAGATGCTGCGGCTCTGCTTCGCTCGGCGCGCCCATCATCAGATCCTCGGCCCGCTGGTTCAGCGGGAACAGGATGACCTCGCGGATGTTCGGCTCGTTTGCCAGCATCATGACGATACGGTCGATACCCGGCGCGATGCCACCGTGAGGCGGGGCGCCGTACTTGAAGGCGTTCAGCATGCCGCGGAACTTGTCTTCCAGAACTTCCGGCTCGTAGCCGGCAATCCCGAAGGCCTTGTACATGACCTCCGGCAGATGGTTCCGGATGGCGCCGGAGCTCAGCTCGATACCGTTGCAGACGATGTCGTACTGGTAGGCCAGAATATCCAGCGGCTCCTGGGTTTCCAGTGCCTCAAGACCGCCCTGCGGCATGGAGAACGGGTTGTGCGAGAAGTCGATCTTGCCGGTCGCTTCGTCCAGCTCGAACATCGGGTAGTCGACGATCCAGCAAAGGCGGAACGTGTCCTTCTCGACGATGTCGAGATCGTTGCCGAGCTTCACGCGGGCGGTGCCGGCCAGCTTGGCGGCGTCGCTTTCCTTGCCGGCGGAGAAGAAGATGGCATCGCCATCGCCCATGCCGGTCTGTGCTTTCAGCTCCGCGATCTTTTCCGGTGTCAGGCGGTTCGCGATAGGGCCGCGGGCCTCGCCGTCACCGAAGATGATGTAACCCATGCCCGGAGCGCCTTCGCCCTGTGCCCAGGAATTCATCCGGTCGCAGATCGCCCGGCTGCCGCATTTCGGACCAGGCACCGCGCGGACCACGCCGCCGCCGGCGATGACCTTGGCGAAGACGGCGAAATCGCTGTCCCGGAAGATCTCGGTCACATCGGAGATCTCGAACGGAATGCGCAGGTCAGGCTTGTCGTTACCGTATTTGAGCATCGACTCCTTGTAGGGGATGCGCGGGAACGGGCCCGGCACCTTCCAGTCGGAGAATTCCTCGAACACGCCCGCCATGACAGGCTCGATAGCCTGGAAGACATCTTCCTGCTCGACGAAGCTCATCTCGACATCGAGCTGGTAGAACTCGCCCGGAGAGCGGTCGGCGCGGCTGTCCTCGTCGCGGAAGCAGGGAGCGATCTGGAAATACCGGTCGAAGCCAGAAACCATGATCAACTGCTTGAACTGCTGCGGCGCTTGCGGCAGGGCGTAGAACTTGCCCGGATGCTGGCGCGACGGCACCAGGAAGTCGCGCGCGCCTTCCGGCGAGGAAGCGGTCAGGATCGGAGTCTGGAACTCCATGAAGTTCTGGTCGGTCATGCGGCGGCGGATCGAGGAGATCACCTTGCTGCGCAGCATGATGTTGTTGTGGATACGCTCGCGGCGCAGGTCCAGGAAGCGGTAGCGCAGGCGGGTATCCTCGCCGGCGTCCTCATCGGCATTGACCTGCAGCGGCAGCACGTCGGCGATGGACTGGACTTCGATCTCGTCGATACGAAGTTCGATATGGCCGGTCGGCAGCCTGTCGTTGATCGTCTCGTCGGTGCGCTTGACCACGCGGCCGGTAATCGTCACCACGCTCTCGACACGGAGCTTCTCGACTGTCTTGAAGGTCTCGTCCTCGATGTCGACGACGCACTGCGTCAGACCGTAATGATCACGCAGATCGATGAAGACCAATTGACCGTGATCGCGACGGCGATGGATCCAGCCGGAGAGGCGGACCGTTTCACCGACGTGGTCGATGCGGAGATCGTGACAGGTATGGCTGCGATAGCGGTGCATGACTGATCAATCTTTTCGGAATTTAGCGCGCGGCATCTCCTAACGTGCGAGAGGGCGGCTCGCAAAGAAAAAATGCATGAAAACCGGCTGGAAGGAGCCTAAATAACCTCGAAAGTGACGCTGCTGGAGTCGGAATATCCGATCAAATCGATCCGCGTGCCGCTGCTGAGGTTGATCACGGTATCGCCGAAACTGTCCACGGACACACTTGTCGCCGTGACGCCGCCTGAGAGCTGGATGGCGTCTTCTGACGCGTAACCGTGGATGTAATCCCAGCCTTCATTGCTTGCGGAATAGAGGAATTTGTCAGGCCCCAGATTGCCATAGAGATCGTCGTATCCTGCGCCGCCGGAGATCGTATCTGAATCCTGCCCGCCGAAGATGGTATCCGCGCCACTGTCCCCGACGATCAGGTCACCGCCATGATTTCCGTAAAGAATGTCATTCCCGTTGCCGCCGATAACCGTGTCGGCTCCTTCGCGTAGAGCCAGGGGAGAACCACTCTCGGGGCCGTTGTTCTGCCCTCCGAAAATGGTGTCGTCTCCATCGCCGCCCACGAGGTAATCCGTGTTCTTGTTGCCGTAGATCAGATCGTTGCCGGCGGCGCCCGAGATCAGGTCGCTGCCGCTATCGCCACTGATAATGTCCGCTGCGGATGTGCCGAACAGACTGTCTGCATCACTGGTGCCGACGGTCGCCGTGGCAATCGTCGACCCGACTTCGCCATAGAGTGACTGGATAACTTCAATATCGTAGGTGGTGATATTTGAGAGCGAGGTGTTGAGGTAGGTCGACATAATCGAGGACGTATGGTTGATGTGGCCGAGCCCCAGCCCGTGCCCGGCCTCGTGGATAGCGGTCGTGAAGAAATACTCCGTGTCTGCCTGATCCATGAAGATGGTGACCGAGTCCCTCCCCGATACCATCTTGCCGTCTAGCCCGACATCTATGTAATAGGCGGTCCCAAGAACGCCGCCGGAGCCATCTGAATCCGGCTCCCAGGCGATAACCCAATCCGCTGAGGCGGCATTGGTTTCGACGAACGTGATATCGGCGACATTCGACCATGTCGCCATCGCGGCTTCGAACTGCGTCTGATAGCTGGAATCCAGACTGCTGTAGCCGAGGGACGAAGTGTCGAACGAATAATTGATCGTCGTCGTCCAGGTGAAACCGAGCAGATCGGAAGAGAGGACGGTTAGTCCACCCTGACTGGCACGCTGCAGGTCGATCGAGCGCGTCTCGTCCGTGCCATGATCCGAGGTGTATTGCCCTTCGATGCCGACAGAGTGGCCCTCGAGATTTCCGAGCAGATCGCTGTCGACATTAGCCATGATGCCGGATCCTATTTCCCCACCGGACGATAGAAAGCCAAGATCGCTTAAGTATCGTTAAGGTATATTGGATTTTATATAGTCTGTTCGCCAGTGATCTTTGCCACAGTCTGTTTTTTTAGTCAGAACGCGGGCGTCGCCCGGATGAAACCGACAAGACGGCCTGCCCAGTTCCGGACTTCCGGTGAACATGTGGCTTCGATGCGGGCTTTTTGTGCGTCGTCGATCACGCCGAGCCGGACCAGCACAGCAAGGACGGCGGCCTCGGATGCCCGGCCTGCGCCATCGTCTATCTTGATCGCCACACCAAGTCCCTTTTCCGGCAGCGCTGCCGTGTAGTAGCCCTCGGCCCCGCCCTTCAGCAAACAGGTCTCGCCGGTTTCGGCCAGCACCACGGAATTGAAGGCGTCGGTGCCGGAGAGCATAAGCGGATTGTTAGCACAGGCTTTGACGATCCGGCGGCAGGCGGCGGCCCGGTCGGCGCCGAGCGCATCCGGCGCGGCAAGGCGGGCCATGGCATAGGCGACGCCGCGCAAGGGCGCGCCGAAGACGGGGATGCCGCAGCCGTCGACACCGCGCGCTGTGCGCGAGAGGTCCATCTCACCCATCTCGCCGATCAGCTCGATCAGCCGGGTCTGCACGGGGTGGTCGGCTTCGGTGTAGCCCTTGGTGGGCTCACCGAGATGGACGGCGGTGGTCAGCATGCCGGAATGCTTGCCGGAGCAGTTGTTATGCGCCCGGGTTGGCTCGGTGCCGGCCCTGATCAGGGCGTGCGCGGATGCTTCGTGGAAAGGCAGTTGCGGTCCGCATTCCAGATCATCGACGCCGAGGCCGAGACGGGCGAGCCAGGGGATCACCTTGTCTGCGTGGATCGGCTCGCCGCGATGGGACGCGCAGCAGAGTGCGATTTCCGCCTCGCTCAGATTGAAGGCGTCGGCGGCACCGCTTTCGATCACCGGCAGGGTCTGCAGCGGCTTGATGGCAGAGCGTGGATAGGTCGGGCGCTCGACATCGCCAAGCGTCATCACGTCCTTGCCATTGGCATCGACCACGGAAACGATCCCGCGATGCACGGATTCGACCATGTCGCCGCGTGTGACTTCAATGAGCAGGGGGGCTGCATCAACCTCCGAGATATGGGTGCGCACGATACGGTCGTCAGCGGCGAGGCTGTCCGGGCTCATTGGTCGTCTCCTGGTCTGTCATGGCTTTTCCCGGCTCTCGCGGCCGGTGAATTGACCTTCAAGGCAACTTGCCTTGGAGCACGGGTTTGTGCAACAGAGACGCCATGCGAGGATATTTCGGAATGGGCGTCGAGGGGATCAGCAAGTCCCGCAATGTCGGCGCGATCTACAGAACGGCGCACGCTTTCGGCGCCAGTTTTGTATTCAGCGTCCAGGCGGCGCTTTCAGTTCACGAACTCAAGCAGACGGATACGTCCGGCACAGCAGGCAGTCTGCCGTTCTATGAGTTCGATACGGTCGGCGACATGCTGCTACCGAAAGGCTGCGCTCTGGTCGGCATCGAGATCACCGACGACGCGGTCGAGCTGCCGAGTTTCCATCACCCTAAAATCGCGGCTTATGTGCTCGGACCTGAGCGCGGCGGTCTGTCGGAAGAGATGGTGGCGCGCTGCGATCACATCGTGAAGATACCAACCAAATTCTCGCTCAATGTCGGGCTGGCAGGTGCGCTGGTCATGTATGACCGGCTGCAATCCACCGGCAATTTCGCCCGCCGACCGGTCATGCCGGGCGGACCAACGGAACCGCAGCCGGAAAAGGTACCGAGCTTCGGACCGCCGCTCTGGGTTCGGAAAGAACGGAAAAGGCGCGCCGCTGCGGCAAAGGCGGCGGAGAGCGAGAGCTAAGGAGCACTACGCGAAAATCAGGGGCGAAGCAGGTTAGATGAAATCAGCTTGCAGAGGATATCGTGCCCCTGGTCCGTATAATGCCAGAAATCATTAAAGAGCCAGTCGGATGACCGGAATTCGAGCGCGTTGTTAGGGTCGTAAAAATCGACCTGCAATTTGTGGCAAATGGAGGCTAGGTCTTGTCTGAAACGCTTGACCAGTATTTCATAGTGGTCCGTGACTATCCAATAGTCTCCGAACTTGGCGGCGTTTTCCGTGTGCATGGCATCGCGCAATTTCCGCTCTTCCGCAGATAGGGGCTTGGGAGCATCGAGAGCGGGCATTCCGACTTGCAGGCAGAATCGTATTGAGGCTTTGAGAGAAGTGGCAAGTTCTGAAGCGCTTCGGATGTCTTCGGTGAGCTCCTTTATGAACTCAGAATAAAGAGCATCGATCTCGGTATCGGCCATTCCCTTGCCATTTGAGGCTTCCAAGCCGGTAACAAAGTCGGAAAAAAAACGGAAATCGTTCAATCCGGAGAAAAAGAGAATCGTGTCGGCGGTTTCGCCGTTCAGAATGCTACCGGCAGCAATCTCGGTTTTCAGGTTTGATCCGCGCAAGCTAAGATTGAACCAGAATACGTCATCCGGACCGGCGACAGCATTGAGGCGATTGTGCAAGACACTGGCATCGGAACTCGTGCCGACACCAAAGGATGAACTGCTGCCGAAGAGATATCCTCGACGTTTGACCGAGTTCTGGAATTTATCCAGGGGAACCAGTTGAGCGTCAATAATTGTGACCCGAAAGCCGTTCTCGTCTGTGTTAAGGCTCTTGGACTGAAAACTTGGCCGGCTTGCATAGCCGCGGCCGGCTTTCAAGCGTATGGCAATCGCAGTATCAGAGGCGGCTCCGCCGAGGGACAATGCATCACGCATCTGAGGAGCAATTTCCTCTACGGTCTCGTTCCAGCCCCCAATGCCCGCAGAGATACGAGCATGCCAATCCGTATTGGTTGTCACTATCGATGATGTGACGGGGACGGTCCTTGGGTCGGCGTTGAGTTTCTCAAGCTCAAGGACAATCTGATCCACTGTGTCCAATTTCTCGATATCTTGCGTTACCGTTTCGGGCAGCGAGAGGGCAAACCGGGATTCCAGAGCTGTAAACAGAACGGCGAGGGAGAGGGAGTCGACCATTCCGGATGAGATCAGTCGTGTCGAGGGCCCGACGTTATCCGCGAAGGGGCCAATCTGACCGCGTAGTGCTGATATTGTGGTCTTCAGCGTCGCTGCATGAAGATTGTCTGTCTCCGCAGAATCATCTTGCTGCGCGGTATCTTCCGCCGGCCGGTAAAGGTCTCGGAGGTAGCGTTCCTTGTTGCGTTGTCGTGAGATTTTTCCCGAAGTCGATTTGGCAAGCCACATGTGGTCCGCGATGGCAACGTCATAGACCGGAATGTCATTTTCCGAAGTTATCTTATCGCGAATTTTCTGTCGAAGACGCAACCTAATATCGCTGTTTCGTTCTCTCGATTCGGCGACGATGACAAGTCGCTCAGTTCCCGTGGCACTGTCATGGACGCCGAACGCGACGCAGCGGCCCGGAACGATGTTCTTAACGCGGCTCACTGCCCGTTCGAGATCTTCGGGAAAGATGTTTTTCCCGCTAACGATGATGGTGTCTTTTGTCCGGCCTACGACGAAGAGTTCTCCTTCAGAAGCGTAGCCAAGGTCTCCAGTGTAATACCATCCGTCATGGAGTACAGCATTCGTGGCTGCCTTGTTCCCCTGATAGCCGATGAACAGCCCTGGTGATCGGATAGCTATTTCGCCGAGGTATCCATTCTTCAGTGGCCGTCTTTGATGGTTGACGATTTTTATGGATGTCTCGGGAAGAGGGCGGCCACAGGAGACCACGCTCCTAGCGCCGGCAGCATCCTTAGATACTTTCACAGCCCGCCTGTTGTCCCGCATTTCCGTGGCATCAATATGCTCTACTCGTGGTGGTTGCTTCGCGTCGGTAACGGTCACGGCGAAGACGTTTTCCGCCATCGCGTAGCTAACGGCCAGCTTCTCTTCCGAGATACCGGAAGTTTTGAAACGGTCGATGAATGTTCGATGCGATTCGTCAAATGCCGGCTCAGAACAATTAATCAATCTTCGTATAGATGACAGGTCGTAGGACGCGTCCAGGGGAACATTTGCGGAGAGAAAATTGTAGGCAAAGTTAGGTTGCCACGCATATGTCCCACGATATGTCTCTATCGCTTCAAGGAACATAGCTGGCCGTTTTACCCAGTCGAACGGTGACATGACGACCAGCGGTACACCTCGGAGAAGCGGCGTCAGGTAACAGGCCACGAAGCCCATATCGTGATAGATAGGAAGCCAGGAAACGATTGTATCGGACTCCTGCAGCCCAATCATCTTTGCATGGCGGTCTACCTGCCAGAGCACGCTGAGATGTGAAAACGAAACGCCTTTCTTCAGGCCGGTAGTGCCAGATGAATATTGTAGGATCGCCGTTGCGTTCGGATTGTCTGGAAGGATGCAGTTGCTCGACGGAGTGTCGGATCTTTTGGTGAGTACAGGAACCGTGAGCGCTGCGGATAATCGCGGCTTCACGCGGGCGTGGAGTTCGTCGATCGTCACAATGGCGGCCGCGCCGGACGTCGTGATCAACTGTTCGAGCGACTGGAAATAGTAATCTTCGTCCTGTTTTGGTGACGGTGGCGCAAAGATTGCCGGGACGAGACCGGAGATAAGGGCGCCGCAATGTGCAGTATAAAGATCTACCGAATGATCCAGTAGGATCAGTATCGTGTTGCCCGGCGCGAGCTTCAGTTCTTTAAACCTTTGAGCCCAGCACATGGCGAGCCTAAGGAACTCGCGATAGGTCAGGCTAGTTGCCTTGCCGGATGGTCCAAGTAATGTCAGCCAATGCCTGTCGGAAGTATGGCGCGCTATGTGGATGATGCGAGCGGGAATACCTCCCGCCTGAGGAAATTTCTCTGTCATGTATGCTCGCCCTAGTCGCTGGTGATCAGCAGTTCGGTTCGGTCACCCGACGCTCTGAGGAACTGCACGATAGGAGGCGCTGTAGCTGTGTCCTTACTAACGGCTTCCTGCAAATATGCATATTTGTCTCTGTTGCAGACCAACATGATTCTTCGCGTCGCGATCAGCCGATCGAACCTCATGCTGATCCGATCGGCTCCGGTCGTCGGATGTCTGGTGGCGAGACATGCGAAGGGCCCTCGCTCGCGACAGTCGGATTCGCTAAACAGCGACGCAAAGTGCCCGTCGAGCCCGAACCCGAGAATGGATACAGAGGGGGGCCATGGGCAGGAATTGTTCACGCGGTCCGAGGCTTCCTCGGCTGCTATGGACGGCCGGGTTGCAGTTCCGCGGAGACCAACGATTTTTGCTTCCGTGTGCAGGAAGAAGCTGCGAATCAGTGATTCGTTGCTTTCTTTATCGTTGGTGGGGACGAACCGCTCATCCGATAGGGTCACGGATATGCCGTTCCAGCTTTCCCGACCGTCTGCAACAGCCTGGAGATAGTGGCGTGGCGTGTTGCCGCCGGACAGGACAACAGTTGCGCGCCCGCTCTCCGCGAGATCAGATTCTGTGTTGATCCGAACCAGATGCGCAAGTGCATCTCCGACGGCTTCCATCGAGCCGGGCTTTTTGATCGTGATGCCACATTCCTGAAGTCTTCGGGACACTATCCCTGTTGTCCTTTGACGATTTCATGAGGTTGCCCGAACTCCGTGAGTCCCTGGATCGCCGCACGCCCCATTGCAAGAACGCCTTCTTCGGTCGTTCCGCCGATATGCGGGGTGCCGAGAAATCTGGGCAGCGAAAACAGACGCATGTCGGTTGGTGGCTCGTTCGCAAAGACATCAAACCCGGCGCCGAAGAGACGTCCGTCTTCCAGCATGCCGGCGAGTGCTGTTTCGTCCACGAGATCACCGCGGGCAAGATTTAGCAATATGGCGTCAGGCCGCATCAAACCGAGCCGCTCCGCGTTCAGAAGCTGGCGTGTCGTGTCGTCGAGCGGGACGTGAAGTGAAACTATCTCGGAGCGGGAAAGCAGCTCTTCAAGAGGGACCGGGGTGACACCGTGCGTTTTGTAGAAGCTTGGGAATGCTCGCACATCGTGCACGAGGATCTCGCACTTGAACGGTTGCAGCAACCGGATCAAATCTTTGCCGACATGGCCGCACCCAATAATGCCGACAGTGCGATGGGACAGTTCGCGTCCGCGTTCTTGGCGCCAGACGCCGTCTCGGACCTCCCGGATATTTTCTGGCACTAGACGTAACAGGGCGATGGCGAAAGAAAGAGCGAGCTCGGCGACCGAGCGGCGGTTCACTCCTCCCGTCCAGCCGAGATGGACGCCGTGTGAGGTCATGGCGTCGAGATCGATCATGTCCAGGCCGACGCCATATTTGCTGATGACCTTGAGATCCGGAAGTGCGGCGAACACCGAGTGGTCGAGCTTCTCCAGAGCTGTAATGGCACGGTCGTGCCCCGCCAGGAACTCGATTAGAGCGTCCCCCTTCAAGGAGACTCCTGCATCGTTGAACGTGGCATTTGGAAACTGCTCCAAGACTTCCTGACGCAGGACAGGATGGCGGGAGAAAGATCGCGAGGCAACGGCTACCCTGATATCGCTCATGCTGCGGCCCGTTCGGACTCGAGATAATCGCGACAGATGCTGGTCAGGTTTTCGTCCATCGGATACTGGTCCTTGAACACCTGACCTGCGCGGTTAGCAAGAATGAAGGTTGCCGTTCCAGTACCCTGGTTCTTCTTGTCACGCGATAACGCCGTCATGAAGGGCGCAAGCGGCACGGGATAGGTCTCAAAGCCATCATAGTTCAACCGCATCACCGGCTGCATCCGGCGATAATTTTCGTCTGACCCGACCTCAAGTCGGGCCGCGACATAATTAGCCATATTCATGCCTATGGTCACCGCGATTCCGTGCGGGATTCCGAAATCCGTCGCGGCTTCGATTGCGTGGCCGAAGCTGTGCCCATAATTGAAGACATTGCGCGCGCCCTGATCGAATTCATCGCGTTCGATATAGGCCTTCTTGATGTCGAGCGAGCGCCGGATATAGGTCATCATGACCTCGGGCTCTTTCAGAATACGTTGGTAGTCGGCTGCTATAGTATCGAAGGAATCCGGCCCGTCGATGACATGGACCTTCAACATCTCGCCAATGCCGGAACGGACGTCCCGTGGGTCGAGCGTGGCCAAGAAGTTGGTGCTGATGTGAACTTCCCGCGGCGGGGTGAAGGTGCCGAGGATGTTTTTAGCTGTCCCGGAATTGATCGAGCTTTTGGAGCCGATGCAGGAATCCGCCTGGGCCAGCAATGTCGTCGGGTAAAACACCCAGTCGACGCCGCGAAGCATGGTGGCGGACAGGAAACAGGTAATGTCCTGGATGATGCCGCCGCCAATGGCAATCAGCCGGTGATCCCGGCGCAGCCCCTTGCCGACGAGATGGGCTACATAATCCGGCATACGTTCGAGTGATTTATTGGATTCCAGAGCGTCAATGAGAAGAACGGAGCGATGCGTCAAAATGTTCTTCATCTGTGCGGCATACAGATCAGCGACATGGGCATCTATCAGGAAATGCGCGTTCGCCGGCACATTTTCTTCGAGCTTTGTAAGCGCTGAAGGATCAAACGTGGCCGTGTAGGGGCCTTTGTGCGACTGGATGGTTAGCATGTCAGACACGGGTAAAGCCTCCGTCGATGGCAATATTCTGCCCGCTGATATAGGTGTTCTCCGGGCCGGCAAGCCACGATATGAAGGCGGCTATTTCCTCGGGTTGGCCAAGGCGGCCCACTGGAACTTTCGCCGTTAGTTCAGCGATACCGTCGGGGCCGAGCACGCGTTGTGTCAGTTCCGTGTCGATGAAACCGGGGGCGACCGAGTTAGCCAAAACGCCGTCTCCGGCAACCTCGGCGGCGAGGGCCACTGTCATGCCGTCGATGCCGAACTTGCTGGTCGAGTATGGCGCCCGTTGTTCCTTGCTGATCTTGCCCCAGATCGAACTGATATTGACGATACGGCCCCAGCCCTTCTGTTGCATGCCCGACAGGACGGCCCGGCAGAGAACCATCGGTGCCAGAACGTTCACGCGCTGGATGCGTTCGAAATCCGCAGTGTCGATTTCCGCAAACGGGGCGATCTTGTTTATCCCGGCATTGTTCACTAGGATGTCGAAGTCGTCATTTTTGATGCTGACGGCGAATGCTTCCGTTGCGGCCGTGTCGGAAAAATCCACTGCGCGGTATTCGGATGATTCCGGGCCGGCCCCGCCTGGTTTGGTGCCGGTCACGGTGACGGTGGCTCCGTCCTTCATAAGCCGCTCCGCGATAGCGTACCCGATCCCCCTGGTTCCGCCGGTAACGAGGGCTTTCTTTCCGGAAAGTTGGCTGCTCATGATGCGTTTGCGCGGTCGAGATAGCGTCCGGTAACCGGGTTGTCCGCAAGAATGGATTCGGCCCGTGCCCTGTCTTGCTCGGTATCGACACCGATGGTCTCGATCTCGGTCTTTACTGCCATGATCGTGTCCCCATGTTCGAGGTAACGCAGCATGTCGACTGATTCGAGCTTCTCCAGTGGCGTCTGTGGCAGGGAGCTGAAACGGTCGAGATGTGACTTGGCAAAAGCGATAACGCCGGTTTGCTGGTACATGGGTACTTCCGGCGCCCGTGCGCGCGACGGGATCGGCGCGCGAGACAGATAAAGTAGCCGTCCGTCCGGTGCGGCTACTACCTTCACAGTATTCGGATCTTCATGATCCTCAACGCGGTACAGCCGGCTAACCAGATTGACAACCGGCGCGCCACTGTCCTGAAAGACGTGTTGCATCTCGGCCAGCATTTCCGGTCCGACCAAGATCTCGTCGCCTTGAACCATCTGCACTAAATCTTCGTTCGCGAGATCGAGTTTTAGATTGCTGATAGCCTCCTGAACGCGATCGGTGCAGCGTTCATGGTCGTCGGAAGTCATCACGGCTTCTCCGCCGGCAGAGATGATGCAATCGGCAATCACCTGATCACAGGTCGCGACGATCACCCGGTCGTAGCCTTCATGAAGGCGGCACCGGTGGTAGATGTGCTCAATCATGGGCATGCCAAGCAGCGGGCTCATCGGCTTGCCCGGAAATCGACTGGAGCCCATTCGTGCGGGAATGATGCAGACTGATTGCATATCGGTCACCGGTTCTTCAGCAGGTCATTCACAATAGCTGAATCGTCACGCAGTTTCTCGGCAAGGAACACCATGTCGTCGCCATAGGCGACGAATGTATATCCTTCTTCGATCCTCTTACGAAGGAGGTCTTCGTCAGGCATGACAACATGAACCCCACCGGCCTTTGGAGACCGCTTCATCCCGGCGGTGACTTTGTCCAGGCACGCTACGACATCAGGGTGTTCGAAGTTTCCTGGATGTCCAAGGGAGCCTGAAAGATCATAAGGGCCAATGATAAAGCCGTCGATCCCGTCCACGGCGAGGATTTCATCGATGGAACCCGCTGCCTTGTAGTGTTCGATCTGGGCGATCAGGATCGTTTCCTTCTCCGCCCATTCCTTGTATCGCTCAAAACCGAGACCGTAATCCTGTGCTCGAGATAGCCCTACACCTCGGCTCCCCCGCGGCGGATAGTAAATCGAGTCGACCGCCATCTTGGCTTCGTCCGGCGTGCAGATCATGGGCACGATCACACCATGCGCCCCGGAATCCATGGCCCGTTTGATTAACAACGGATCGTTTGCGCCAACGCGGACAAGCGGTGTGCATCCGGCCAGATCGATCACCTGGATCATCTGGAACATCTCGTTCGTCGCGATGCCCGTGTGTTCCATGTCGACGACAAGCCAATCGTACCCAGCTTTGGCCATCATCTCAGCGATCGGTGGGAAGCCGAAGCTGAGCCAGGAGCCGATCGTCAGTTGATTATTTTTTAGTTTCATTTTCAGTGACATGGTGTTTCTCGGACTTCATTAATTAATGTAATAAAGTGTTTTATTGGCCGCAGACTTCCCATCGTCAACCTATCCTGTATGAGGGGCGGGCGCCAAATGCGCATTCAATCCCCAATGTTCCCGCCACTCTGGGTCTGCCATGTAGATCCGATAGACAAGATCCATTGTACGGTAGGCATCTTCAATTGTGCCATTTTTGATAGGTATGTCCCTAAGGATGGCATTTGCAAAAGCGGCAATCTCATTAGGCCACGACGGGTCTCGGTTATATCGAGTGGTCTGTTCCCGTGGGTCCCCTTTGTCGTCGTCATCCGGCCAGATGACCGTCAGTGTCTCCGCCCCATAACTCTTCGACCCGGAGAGTATTCCGCTCAACGTGATTCCGCCCCGCTCCAAGCCGATTTCAAGATTAAAGCGATGCCGCCATTGTGTCGCGCTTGAGTGAAGCATCGCGACTGTATTGTCCGCCGTGCGCATCAAGGCATAGGCGTTGTCTTCTACGTCATGTTTCCAATAAGCATTGGATACGAAACTGTGGACATCCTGGAATTCACCAGCAAACAGCCGCATCAGGTCGACCATGTGGATACCTTGGTCGAGCAGAATTCCACCTCCTGCTACAGCTCGTTTAGTGCGCCAGTCCGAGGCCTGATCGAAACTAATAAACTTAGATTTCCCATAAACACCGCGTAGATTTATGACCCTGCCAAGGCTCCCGGACCGGACAATGCCCAACGCGTCATTTACTGATTCATGATATCTGTGATTGAAGCCGTACATCACTTTAATATGCGGATGCTTTGCCGCTGTATCCTGAACACTAGCAATATCTTCGACGGTTCGACCGGGGGGCTTTTCGCAGAATGTATGAATCCCGCGTTTGATCATTTCCGTCGTCACTTCGGGGGCAATATCATTCGTCAAGCAGACGAAGACGGCATCCAGGCCTTCGCCATAAAGCTCTTGATAAGACTTGAATGCTTTGACCCCATCAATTGTTCTGGGCTCGTCGAAAGTCCGATCACAGACAGCGACCACTTCCATTTCAGGGTTTAAATCAAGGAAATGCCGGCGACGTCTCCCCACAACGCCATACCCTGCAATACCGACTCTCAATGGAGTGATCATGTATAGTTTGCCTCTGACTTTTGGGATGAAGGTAGCCGGAACGGAGTATTATACGCCCTAGAGGCTTGCTTGCGGAGTGTCATTTCTGGCTTACGGCTTCTTCAATTTGGAATGCAATGCTGTTTGCCGCACCTTTGGAAACGATACTGATTCGGGATATATCTTGCATCGAAGGATGGCCAAATTGATCCCGGTACAGTGTTGTCTTTTCTAATTTTTTGCGCACGAGGTCCCGCTGATCGCCGAAGAGGATCAGGGAAAAATTCCCATCAGTCGGGATAACCTCAAAGCCAAGGCTGCATATGCGAGCTTCAAATTCCCTCTTTGCGTTGCGGATGTCATGTGCAACCTCGCTCAATAGCGAGGTTTTCTTGAGCATTCTCTCGAGCACGAACGCTTGCACGGCACCAATTTCATACATTGACCGCCTACGACTTATGGAGTCTATCAGGCCTTCGTTTCCGAAAAGGGCTCCGAGTCGAAAGCCAGCTAAGCCAAATGCCTTGTCAAAACTTCGAGCTACAAGGAGGTTATCTTGACCGGATATTTCTCCTAAAAGCGTTTCTTCTGAGTATGGGTAGTAGGCTTCATCAATAAAGAGAATCGTTCCGTTTTTTCCCGCGCGATCCATAATTTTTAGAAGAACTTCAGGAGGGATGACGGAACCTGTCGGGCTGTCTGGATTGGCGAGAAATACAATTGAAGGCTTTAATTTTTCGATCGCGGCCATGATCTGATCCGTATCCAGAGCAAAGCCAGACCGGTGTCTTTCATAGGTAAATGTTTGTGCGTCGATACCGAGCGCCATCGCATATACGCTATACATTGCAAATGTTGGCGCGGTCATGAAAATTGAGCGGCCTGTTGACTGCGCCAGTTGAAATGTCAGCCGAATTCCTTCATCGACACCATTCGTAATCAGAGCCTGCCCATTATCTACAGAGAAAAAATCGGTCAACCTGCTGTAGACGGGGCCAAGATCTGGATAGGACCCTACGAGGTGATTGGGAAGGTCGCGGAGAGTTTTTTGGACAGCTTGAGCGATGCGCGGATCAAAATTCTCATTTTTGTCAGCCCATAAGAAATTTGGATCACGCGAAGATTCCGTGTGCCAGTTAGGCCGTAATGGCGCAGTTCTCGCTTGGACGCGCCACCAACGTTCAGATGTCGTCATCTGCAATCAGCCAAGGTTCGAATGGATGTTTCATTAGTCCGGGAGGACAAGTCAGCTCTCGGGTGTCTCCTATCTTGCGTGCGGGAACGCCGGCAACTACGGAAAACGGCTCGACGTTTTTGACGACAACAGCGCCCGCATAGATCTGAGAATTGTTACCGATATCGACGCCTGGGCATATCGTTGCATTGGCGCCGATTGAAACCCGGTCACCTACATTTATGAAAGGAGTGCATTCTTTATTGTGTGGGCAGGGCGGGTGCATGTCATCTGTGAAAATGGTGCCTGGACCGATAAAGACATCAGATCCGATTTGGACCCGTTCCAGAAAGGTTTGGGAGTTTACCCGGACCCGATCACCTATCCTGCATCCGTTCTTGATGACGGATTTGGGGCCGATTCGGCAATCATCCCCGAAGTGGTTATCGTAAAAAACCGTGGACTGATCACTAATGTCAAATCCATTACCGGTCGTGACATTGCAGTAGACCGTGCATCTTGAGCCGATAAAGGATTTTTGACCGATGATGGTAGGGCTGACTGGGTGGAAGCGGTCGACGATGCCCAGGATCGCGTATGGCTCTATCGTTGTGCCTTCGCCGATCTCTACATGGTCATAGATAATCGGTTCGCTCATGCTCTTTAACTCCCAAGAGCTTGTCCCAGGCTTTCGCATGATTTTCGCCGATTAGAGTCCCGACCGCATCACATACATTGCACGGAGATTCACTACGGTCTGCCTGCGAAAGTTTACGGCGCAACTTGTTCATTTCATCCGAGAGCCAGATTTCTAGAAAGCTCTGGTCCTTCAGGTTTCCAACGATTTTTCTCTTGGCCCAATCGTGGGTGCAGATGATGACGTCGCCTAGATAGTCCATGAAGAAGGTGTAGTGTGGGTAAAAGCATTTTTGCTTCAATGGTTCGGTCAAGCTTGGGCGCTTGTGATCGGCCTCATCAAGGGTGCCCCCTCTATTCGTCATCGTGATACCGAAATCTTGCTCTGGCGGAAGGTATCGGTGACGGACGATTACCTGATCTTCTCCATACCCGGCGTCTCTGGCTAGTTTCTCAAAGCCTTCGGCCGTTTCCTTATCGTCATATGCGCTGATCAGGAGGGTGTTGAGCCCACAATCTATGATTCTGTCCAAACGCTCGCGGTTCAATATGTCGCCATTGGTGATCATCTCGATCCGAGCTTTGGGTAATGTTTTCCTCACAAGGGAAATTTTTTCGAATATCTGTTTGTCAATCATCGGCTCGACAAAACCGGAAAACATGATTGTTCCAGAGTAATCAACTTCAGACAGTTCGACGCAAAGTTTTTTCAGCAAATCAAAAGAAATGAACTCTTTAATATCCTCGAACCAGTTCGCACTGCGCGGGCAAAAACTGCATTTGCGATTGCAGGTTCCTGACTCGCTGATCTCAACCACTGAAGGCAGCGGAATGCCCTCTATATTTCTTGATATCGCGGCGTCCACTTTTAGGCGTTTTCTATGGATCGATGGATCGAAAAAACGCACCTGACTATCATCGGGGCAGTTTGTCACGGGCTGTTCCTGATTGAGCGGGCGAGGAGTTTTCTCAAAACTCAGCATCGTTCTAACAGAGAGGGCTAGGAGGCATCAATTCGTTTCGGTAAGCCTGTCAATCGGAGCTCTTAATCAACGAGATAAACAAGATACTTTATTGGCTCCTGACATATGATTAAAAATGATTTCTGTATTCTTCTGTCGTAGGCAATAGCTGGGGAGATCGAATTTCCTCAATTTTAATGCGGGGAAAATTATGCGTCGATTGGTATTTTTTGCGCGACATAACAATGATTTAGATCATTTCGCGCCACTGGTCTGGAAATGGACAAGTCAACCAGACAAGGACGCTTGGATTGTATTGATGTCGGACCAGCTAAAGCTGGAGGATTTCCGTCTCTCAATGTTGGCCCGCACAGGGCGGGTGAAAATTGTAACGCAAGCCATGACTGTAAGTGCGGCCGCAGAGTTTCATGGGCGCGCAAACGAGACAACATGTTCTCCGCAGGAATTGGTAGCCTTCCTGATCAATGACGCTGAAGCTGCTGGGCTAATCTTTGACCATAGTAGAAGTCAAGATACTTTGGATATCGTTTCGGCAGCTCAATTGATGGGTGTCAAGACGGTGGGGGTTCCGCACGGTGATGACCCGTTTTTGAATTATATGATTACGATCAACGACATTCGTCTGAGCGAAGCTCGTGTGTCAGCCGACCCTGGGCCTTTTGATTTGTACATATCACCGACCCGGATTCACGAGCGACGCAAAACAGAGAAATGGCAGAATCGTTACGCAGTACTTGGCCTTCCAAGGTTCTGTATGGAATGGCTCCAAGTATTGGATTCTGAGCTGAAACCTCTGCATATTCCGGAACGAGAGGGCACTCTTAAATTAATGTTTTTTATTAGAAACGCAAAATATGCAGTTTTCTGGGAGGAATTTAGTCGATTATTGGCGATGCTTTTGCAGTTTCCTGATGTGACCGTTTTGGTTGCAAAGCACCCCCGGACGTTTCAGCGGAGAGGAGGAGCTGGTCCAATTGACGTATCTCTCCCAAACCCGAGTGAAATATCTCAAATTCACAATTCCTCTCGCCTGATCTATCAGGAAGCTGACGAGTTTCATGCTTCACAGCTTATCGGTTGGGCTGACGCTGTGCTTTCGCTCGGGACCAGTGTTGTGTATGAGGCGGTTCAACGAGGTAAACCAGTCTTCGAAATCGAGTATCTACACCCGAATAAAACAGTTATCGGAGCAATATTTCCGAACGCTAAAATTGAGACGAGAGATGACATGTTCAAATGGATGCGTCGACTCAAGAAAAATTCATCACAAGAGAATTTTTATGCTCCCAATGAATTGAAAAAATTCAGAGAATTATGCATTGAAGTTGGCGAGCAGGATGTTTTGGCTAATTACATTTCCCGAATCGACGAATTTATCGAATAAATCAAGAGTTTGATAGGCGGTGGGATGAGGTTCCGTTATTTGGCTAGCCCCGCGTCATCCTGTCGTAGAGCTGGATCAGCGGGTTGCTGAAGCGCAGCGGGCCCCCGGTGATTGCCAGGCAGAGACAACCGTCCTGCGGATCGGCCTGTGGCGCGTGCTGGTCTTCCTCGCCATTTACCGCCAAATCGCCGCGTGCGTAACGGCCGGTGGCGTCGCTGAAGGCGCCGTCGAGGACCAGAGTCAGCTCGCTGCCTGCATGACTGTGCGTCGGCACGCTGCGGCCGGGGCCGAGGCGCAGGACCGACATCTCGAAACGATCATCGGTGACCGGAAGCCGGTATTCCTCGATGCCCGGACCGCGCTTGCGCCAGGCCAGCTTGGAAAGAGGGCGGCCGAGATACGAGCGTAGTGGCTGCGGCACGGCCGCGACCGTCGCGGCGTCGGACGGTACGATATTGTCGTTATTCGCAGAAGTCTCATTCGGCATGCCGGATGACTCGATCCGTGCCAGTACGGCGTCGAAAGCGTCGTCGGACAGGAGCTCGGGTTCGATCTCTTCCAACAGATAGCCGCCGACAGCTTCCATCTCGGAGACTGTTTGGCGCAGATCCGGGCGGAGGGCGAGCATGGTCGCCACCAGCACCGAAACCGGTTCCGGCAGGGCGCCGCTTGCATAGTCGAGCAGCAACTCCTCGCCGGGCATGTTGCCGGCGTTTGATTTTGCCTTAGCCATGACTATTCAAATTCCTTCATCTCGTGCCTCAGCCGGGTCAGGGCCAGACGGATGCGTGACTTGACGGTTCCCAGAGGCAGACCGCTTTCCTCGGCAATCCGGCTGTGGGACTCGTCATCGAAAAATGCACGGCGAACCAGTTCGGCCTGCTCGTCCGGCAGGGCCCGCATGGCCGACGCGATGTGCTGGCGCGCCTGGGTGTCCTGAAGCGAACGGTCAGGAGCCGGTTCCGCTGCCGGAACGAGTCCGGGATCTTCCGGATCCAGCTCCGGCCGCCGCTCGCGGCGCAACCGGTCGATCCGCTTGTTCCGGGCAATGGTGAAGATCCATGTGCTGGCTCCTGCCTGCCTGCGGTCAAAGCTCGCTGCCTTGCGCCAGACCATCACCATGGCTTCCTGCGCAACATCTTCAGCTGTGGCCGGGTCAGCGCCGAGCCTGAGGAGGTACGATTTCAGCCGTGGGGCAAAATGTTCGAACAATTGCCGAAACGCCATTTTGTCCTGCGACTCGGCAATCGCCTCGATAAGCTCGTCATGCGTCATCTTCAATATGAGCCGTCCCACCCTCTTTGATGTCAGGACAGGTTGTAACGCCTCGAAGGGCGCGTACTCAAGCTCGCGGCTCGAAGTTTCCAGGTTGGCTTGCTCAAACATGACGGTAGGGATACGGTCGCGGCACGGGGACGGATCAATCGCCGGGAAAAATTTCTCGATTTCCGGCCGATTTCTCAATCCCGCCACATTCTTTGCATTGAATATTGATCGCCGGAATGGCATCCAAAACCCTAGATATGAAAACCGGAATGGCTGGCTCTATCACTATGACGCACTTCCGCTTGCATTTACTCGGTCTCGCCCTTGTTTTCGGCGTGGCCTCACTCGTCTCCGCTCCAATCGCTTTGGCCCAGGAACCGCAGACCATTGGCCGGAATAGCGACTGGATTGCTTACACCTACGAGAGTGGCGGCAAGACGGTCTGTTATATGGCCAGCACACCGACCAAGGCGGAGGGTAATTACTCCAAGCGCGGGCACATCTACGCGCTGGTCACCCATCACCCCGACGCGGACAGCAAGGGTGAGTTCAGCATCGTCACCGGCTATTCCTACAAGCCGGACAGTGAGGTCGAAGTCGAAATCGGCGGGCGGAAATTCTCGCTCTTCACCGACAAGGACCGGGCCTGGGCGCCGGATGCCAAGACGGACAGCGCCATCGTCAACGCGATGATCAAGGGCAGCAAGATGGTGGTGGCCGGGGTCTCCACCCGCGGCACCAAGACGTCAGACACCTATTCCCTCAGCGGCTTCACCGCGACCAAGAAGCTGATCGACGGGAAATGCCGGAAGTAATAACCGGCAGGGCTTAGAGCATTATTGGCTGAAGCCCGCTTCCGGCAGCGCGCCCGGATACAAGATCACAGACCCTGGCGCCGATGGCCGGTGCCAGGATGACGCCCGGATGGGCAACGGCGACATAAGCGCCGGTCAATGATGCGACCGGTCCGACGAGCGGTGTTCCGCCGATCGGAAAAGGCCGCTGGCCGATCTGCACGGACCTCACCGCAAGCTCTCCCGTATTTTTCAGGATGCGACGCGTTCGCTCGATTGTGCGCCGGGCGAGGGTGCCTTCCGGATCGCTGCCTTCGGGCACGTCGTGGGCCGATATCAGCAGGCCGGGTTTGGGGATGCGGAATTCCAGCTCCGGGCTGTCCGTGATGCAGGTTGTCTGCGGAAAGTTTCCGGTGACGGTGACCAGAGCGGCAGGCGAGGGCTCGACACCGAGGTCTTGAACAAACGGGGCGAGGATCCGTCCGCTTCCCGTTCCCGCCGCAACAATCAGCCTGTCCGCCTCCAGCAGTGTGTCGCCGGCCCGGACTGCACGCACGCGCCCGCCCGCGCTTTCGATGGCGGTGATCTCAGTGCCGGTGATCAATGCCGCGCCATTTTCTTCCGCTGCCTTCAGCAGCATCCGGGCGGTAGCGGTGACGTCCAGCGCGAATTCTTCCGGCGCAAACAGAGCGGCCTCCGGCGGAAGGGTAAGCTGCGGCAGCAATTCTGCGATCTCCACCCGGTCGACAATCCGGTAGTCGCAGCCAGCCTCCCGGTGCCGATCCCGCGCCACCATGGTTTCCGCCCGTGTGTCGCCCCAGAACAGCGCACCCTGCCGGTGTGCCGGGAGCGGCTTGCCGAGAGCCTGTTCGAGCGCCGCCCAGGAGCCGATGGCTTGCTGGCGCAGCGCATAGATCGACGGATCGTTTTCGGGATCGAAGGTGATGGCGTTGATCCAGCCGAAAGAGGCGGCGGAAACGCCCTCTCCGGGCCGCGGTCGGGCCTCGATAATCGTTACATCCGCACCGGCGCGGCTCAGCTCGAACGCGGCTACGGCGCCGATGATCCCGGCACCCGCGATGACGATCTTCGGCGATGCACTCATTGCTGGTCTTCCATCGTCTCTTCCCCGGGCCACGAGATACGCAGTTGCAGCATGGCTGCTTTCCGCCGATTCGGCTTGCCTTTGCAGGCCTGTGCACTCATTTTACCGCCCATGTCGACACATGCTTTATCCACTTCCGCCGCCTCCGACCAGCCGGCGATGAACGATCTTGCCGCCAAGGATCTGGTGGGCCTTGATCGCGAGCAGCTCATAGAAGAGCTGAAGACGCTCGGCCTGCCGAAATTCCGCGCGGGTCAGATCTGGCACTGGATCTACCACAAGGGTGTCACAGATTTTGCCGAGATGACGACGCTGGCAAAGCCGCTGCGCGAAGAGCTGGCCCAGCACTACAAGATCGGCCGCCCGGAAATCACCCGCGAGCAGTGGAGCGAGGACGGCACCGCCAAGTGGTTGCTGAAGTTCGACGACGGGAACGAGGCCGAGGCCGTGTTCATTCCGGACGACGACCGGGGTACGCTCTGCATTTCCTCCCAGGTCGGCTGCACGCTGACCTGTTCCTTCTGCCATACCGGCACCCAGCGCCTTGTCCGGAACCTGACCTCCGGCGAGATGGTCGGCCAGATCCTGGTCGCGCTCGACCGGCTCGGCGGCTTCCCGACGGCGCAGAGCGACCGCAAACTGACCAACATCGTGCTGATGGGCATGGGTGAGCCGCTGTATAATTTCGACAATGTGAAGCGCGCCATGATGATCGCCATGGATGGCGAAGGCCTTGGCCTGTCGAAGCGTCGCATCACCCTGTCCACGTCCGGCATCGTTCCCGAGATGGAGCGCTGCGGCGCCGAAATCGGCGTGAACCTCGCGGTCTCGCTGCACGCGGTGACCGACGAGATCCGCAACAAGCTTGTGCCGATCAACAAGAAATACCCGATCAAGGATCTGCTCGACGCCTGCCGGACCTATCCCGGCGTCAACAATGCCCGCCGTATCACCTTCGAATATGTGATGCTGAAGGGCGTGAACGACAGCCTGGACGACGCCCGCGCGCTGGTGAAACTGATCGAGGACATCCCGGCCAAGATCAACCTGATCCCGTTCAATCCGTGGCCCGGCGTGGAGTATGAATGCTCCGACGACGAGACTATCGAGAAGTTCGCCCAGGTGGTCCTGAAGGCAGGCTATGCCTCACCGGTGCGGACACCGCGCGGACGCGACATCCTGGCGGCCTGCGGACAGCTGAAGTCCGCGAGCGAGCGGCTGCGGAAGAAAGACCGGATCGCGGCAATTGCGGCTGCGAGTGCCGGGTAGAGGAAATCAGTTTAATTTGTGCGGTATTAATCGAGTTCCTGAATTTTTATGGATAAGTGTTCGGATGGATTTTGAAGGAGGATTTCTTCTGCATTGATCGATTCGTAGCCATGGAATTTTTGATTTAACTCTTTAGTTATAGCGTTGATTAAATGCTGTCTTTGCCACTCTTGTGGGCATAGATTTTGATTCATATTGCTAAGGTAGGCTGCTTCCACCAATGGAAGCACAAGATCGATTTTTGCTAGGATCAGCTCTGTAATCGTGATCGCTTTGATAAGAAAAGGGAAGCTGCCAGCGCGCTCTGTTTTGTTATGATTTTTGTGGGCGTATTCTATGGCTAGTTCTCGGTTCCGGGTGAAGAAACGAGGTTCAATCGCTTCAATTGCGGCTGCATTCGCATTTTCTCTGTGACAGCCACGGTAGAGTATTGTCTTTATTGGAATTTTGATTTTTTTGATCTCGACGCCACTAAGCGCTGAGCGAAATCGTTCTGATGAATTCATGATTTTCAATCTTGCTGTGTTTTATGCGGTGAGCTTCAATTCAGCTCTCGTGAGAGGGGTTGAATAATGGCTTGTTTTACTCAGGATCAGTTAGAGGCGATTGCCGGTGCGCTCGGTGACACAGAACGCGGCCTCAAAGGGACTGAAATTCAGCACCTGCTTATATCTAGCAAGATCAGCGACCCCGGCCTCATGACGAAGCGTATCCGCATTTTCAATGCCTTCGTTGAAAGTCAAAACATTAAGGGAAACCGCCAAAACATCCTAGCATTCATCCGTATTGCAATGAAGCCAGCACGGTATAGTCGAGAGCCGGAGCGTTATGAGCCACTGCGGGCCTTGCTAAATCAAGGACTAGCATTCGCGGGCCTATTGGTTGACGAGACGGGCAGGTTGATATCGTCAAAAATCGCGCAAACATTGCCAGAAGCAAAGCGTCGAGCGCTCGAATTAAGATCTGATCTAGAAGGTCGCGGAGTTCACCCAGATGTCTTGAAGTTTTGCCGATCCGAACTTCTGGCTGATAACTATTTCCATGCTGTCTTAGAAGCAGTGAAAAGCGTGGCCGACAAATTACGATCTCAAACTGGATTGACTGATGACGGCTCGATTTTGATAGACCGTGCCCTGGGAGGCAAGCCACCGCTCTTAGTGATCAATGCGTGGTCGACGGAGAGTGAACGCAGCGAGCAGGGCGGGTTTGCTAACTTGATACGAGGGACTTTCGGAATGTTTCGAAATCCGACGGCTCACGAAGCACAAATCCGCTGGGCTATGTCGAAGGATGATGCTGAAGATTTGCTGACGATTGTATCTCTAATTCATCGCCGGTTAGATAAGGCGCACATGCCGCCAAGAAATTAAGTTTTCAGATTCGGATCAAGGAGATACTTGCTCGAATCCGGAACATGCCACTTGATTCCTGCCGTCATCCCGTCGAAGGACGGGATCCAGGGGTGACGGACACTGCCCTATAATCTTTGGACCCCTGCCTGCGCCGGGGTGACGACCGGAGGTGGGGTGGGGCGTTGTCTTGATTTGATGTGGCTTTAGGCGCTGCTGAGGCCTGCGTGCTTCATGGAGAGTGATTGCCTGGCCGCGGCCATCGGGGGTATCACCTGAGTTGCGCGCCAGTGCGGCCTGATGGAAATGCGGTCTGCATTCCGCGTTCCGGCCTGTCCTCTCAACAAGACGAAATTGCCATGACCGAAACAGCGATGGTTCTCTTCTCCGGCGGGCAGGATTCCGCCACGTGTCTGGCCTGGGCGCTGGACCGGTTTGATCATGTCGAGACCATCGCCTTCGATTACGGGCAGACCCATGCTGTCGAGCTTGAGGTACGCAAGACCTTCCTCGCGGCGTTGCGTGAGCGCTTTCCGGAGTGGGGTGCGAAGCTCGGGGAGGATCACTTCATCGACCTCTCGCTGCTCGGCGCGATCAGCGACACGGCACTGACCCGCGACAAAGAAATCGAGATGACCGAAGCCGGGCTGCCGAACACTTTTGTGCCCGGCCGCAACCTGCTGTTCCTGACCACGGCCGCCGCTGTCGGTTATCGCCGGGACACTCGGCATATTATCGCCGGGATGTGCGAGACCGATTATTCCGGCTATCCCGATTGCCGGGACGACACGATCAAGGCGCTGCAGGTCGCGCTCACCCTCGGCATGGACAAGCGCTATGTGCTGCACACGCCGCTGATGTGGCTGGACAAGGCTGCGACCTGGAAAATGGCCGAGGGGCTTGGCGGTGCGGATCTCGTGGAGCTGATACGGCGCGAGAGTCATACCTGCTATCGCGGCGACCGGACCGTGCTGCACGCGTGGGGCTATGGTTGTGACGACTGCCCGGCCTGCGATCTGCGCAAATCCGGCTGGGCCGGGTACGCCACTTAATCCCGCGCGTCCTCGCGTCGGCGAAACAGATCCAGAAACGCGCGCAGCGCACCGCTGCGGCTGCGAATGGCCCAGGCGGGTCGCCATGACAGGCGCGTCATTGCCACCCGCCGTGCATCGCCGTCCGCATCGTCAAGTGCGTCGACAAGCTGCCGGACGGCCGGTTTCGACTGATGAGGGCTTCTGTTCGGCATCACGTCAGTCCTCGGCTGGGCGCAAGGCAGCCAGCCCCGCTTCCATCCCGGACTCCATCGAAAACAGCGTGTCGTAGTCCCGCAGCAGGTACAGCGCCGCGATGGCGGCCAGCATCGGCCAGGCGGCGTAGAACAGCAGGTTCGGTGTGGTCCAGGGATCGAGATAGTTCGCGACCGGGGTGAGGGTCGAGGCGAGGTGCATCAGGAAGACCAGAGCGGTCGCCACGCGTTTCCGGGAGCCGATCAGGAAGGCCAGGACGACAAATCCCTGCGCGGCGCCGAGCGCGTAGGAGAGGGATATATCGAGTTCCGGGACGCCATAGAAATGCCGGAACACACCAGCGGTCCCGGCCGGGTTCACGAACTTGTTCAGTACCCACATGCCGAGCACGAGACTGACGCCGAGACGCAGGAGAAACAGGGACCAGGTGAGGGCGGCTATCGGCACGGCGACTGTCTGCATTGGGCGCTTATCCTTTGCGCGGGGGATGCGAGGCGGTTTGTTCAGCAGCGCCTGAGTACGATGGGGGACTTATACTGCCGCACCGCGGCGTTTCAGAGCGCCCGGATTACGGTCTTCCGCCGTGCCCCAGCCGAGCGACAGGTCGATGATGGCGTGGATCAGTGCGGCGTGGGCGGTTTCGACGAAGCCGTATTCGTCACCGGCGACATAAAAGTTGAGATCCCCCGACAGCCGCAAAGGGTTATCCGCGGCGAAGCCGGAGAAGGTGATGACGGCGCAGCCTATGTCCCGCGCTCGCTCGACCGCTTTCGTGATATTCGGCGAGGAGCCGCTGCTGCTGATGGCGACAAGGATATCGCCCGGCTGGGCGTAGAAGCCGATCTGTTCGGCAAAGATCGCGTCGCCGCCGATATCGTTGGTTAGCGCCGTCAGCATGGCGTGGTCGGTCATGGCAAGGGAGCGGATGCCGCCGTTCTTGGCGAAGTCGAGGGCATAGTGCGACGCCATGGAGGCACTTGCGCCATTGCCGATGAAGATCATTTTGTTGCCGGAATCGTGCGCGGCGCGGCCGCGTGTGATGAATTCGTTAATGCCGTCCCCGAGCGATTTTACCTGGCCTGTATGGTCGGTCGCGCCGGCCTCGCGAGTCAGGCGTGCCAGGGTTTCGAAATAATCCGCCGTGCGGTCCGCCAGGCTAATCACGTGTCCTCTCCTTCCGGCTCGGCCGGTTCCGTCTCGTCGCCCAAGGTGTCGTCTTCCCCCGCGTCAGGCTTGCCGGTCGTCACAATGTGGAAGCCAAGAACGTCTTCAGGCGGCAGGGTCGACATCTGCTCAAGGATACCCTCTTTTCGCGCGTCGAGCAGCAATCGTCCGATAGGCTGGAAATGGCTGGTGCCGCCTTCGCCGTCCGGTGCGTCGATCAGGATGCGGACGGAGCGTGGCGTGCGGAATCTGTTGCGTTCCAGCATGCGCTCGGTGGAGGCAACCGAATGCGGCATGTCGAGACCGCGCAGGTCCAACTCGTACTCGGCCTCGTTGTTGTCGCGAAAAAGGGGTTTGAGCTCTCCGAGATCGACCATCTGCGAATTTTCTTTCAAAATGGCGTAATTCAGTCAGTCCATTTGGGCCATTCCAACCGGATCCGCAAGTCTTGCGACTTTTGCTCCGGATTCAGTTGAAAATACTGACGTGCCTCATTACTTCTTCTCTGAACTGTTTTTTGACCTTCGGCTCATTGGGAGTGAGACATGAACTTGGATCGCAAACACATGACTGCTGCCGAGGCGGAGGCCGCACAAATCGACGTCGGCCTGCGCTCTTACATGCTCGGCGTCTACAACCATATGACCATCGGCCTCGCGCTGACCGGTTTCTTCGCCATCGGCACCAAACTGCTGGCGATGAGCTCGCCGGCTTTCGCGCAGCTGATTTTCGCCTCGCCGCTGAAATGGGTGATCATGCTCGCCCCGCTCGGCATGGTGTTTTTCCTTGCCGCACGTGTCCAGTCGATGTCGGCTTCGGCAGCGCGGACTACCTTCTACATCTATGCCGGTATGATGGGCCTTTCGCTCGCCAGCATCTTTTTCGTCTTCACGGGCGAGAGCATTGCAAGGGTGTTCTTCATCACAGCTGCTGCTTTCGCCGGTCTCAGCCTCTATGGCTACACGACGAAGAAAAGCCTCAGCGGCATGGGCACGTTCCTGTTCATGGGCCTGATCGGCATCCTGATCGCGAGCGTCGTCAATATCTTCCTGGCCTCGACCATGATGCAGTTCATGATCTCCGTCGGTGGCGTGCTGGTCTTCGCAGGCCTGACTGCCTACGACACCCAGAACATCAAGAACATGTATATGGAGTCCGACGGCCACGAGGTCTCGACCAAGAAGTCGATCATGGGCGCTTTGCAGCTCTATCTCGATTTCATCAACATGTTCCTGTTTATGCTGCAGTTGTTCGGCAATCGCGAATAGCTTGCCAGGTTCCAATTGAAGAGGCCGCGCCGGTTTCTCGGTGCGGCCTTTTTAATTTTAGGGCTTTTTTCAGATGACTGTTAACCGGTCATCAAGATTAATTTATGTATAAACACGCTGTGCCGGATTTCCGGTTAGGTTGTTTTTTGAGTTTGGGACTTGTTGGTTATGGCGGTTCAGACCCTTTACGAGGTGCACACGCTTAAGAGCGGGAATTGGGCGGTCGATTCGACCTATCCGGATCGCGATACCGCCATCGACGTTGCCAAGTCACTGCACGGAGAGAAGCAGTTCCAGGCTGTCAAGGTGATCAAGGACACCTTCGATGAGGCGACCGGAAACGGTAAGGAAATCGTGGTGTTCGACACCACCTCGAAGGTGAACCGTGACAAGACGCCGCCGGCGGCGCCGGAACAGCCGGCCACCGCTGCTGCCGCGCCTGCGCGACCGGCACCTGCGCGGAATGTGAAAGGGAAGAACACGAAGGGCGATTATGCGATGGCCGCCAAGGTCACGTTGTTGCTAGTTCTTATCCTCGTCGGCGGGCTTGGCACTATCTATCTGCTGCATTACGCGGGCGGGAATTTCCAGAAGCTCTTCTGAGCCGGTTTCCCCTGGTGTCTGCCCTATGCGTCAAGGCCAGCGGCGGTTGACTCGCTGCATTCCGGACATGCTGAAATACTCATCGAATATGGTCGGCGGTCCTGCCAGTTCGTGGATCAGTCTTGCCAGCCCGTAGCGCAGGACGGGAATTTCCATGCCGGTTTCCGTCCATTCCTCGGGCAGAGGCAGCAAGCAGCGATTACGCCCGACATTGATGATGATATCGCGAAAAGCGAGGCGGCCTTCCCAGAAGCAATCGAGCAGATGGGTGCGTGCATTCTCGCTGGCGAAGCGGTTGGGTGAGGGCACCTGATAGTTCGCGTTCTCGACCATGCCGTAGGCCATCGTGATGCGGATATCCTTGAGGAACGTCAGATGCAGGCTGTGTTGATCCGCCGCAAGGCCGATTTCCTCGCCCTTTGGATTGGTCCGGGGCACGAAGCGATGACGGAGCGTCGGACGCAGGATAGGTGTCCAGTCGACGACCTCGCTGTCGGCGACGGTTCTGACGAATGATCTCAGATCCATGGGGGCTCAGCCATCGAGGCGTGTGTCGGTTTCGTCACGCCCGGGCCATTCCGGCAAGTCGCGGCCGGTTGCTTCGGCCAGCACCGTGCGGGCATTCTCCAGGATCAGCTGGGCTCGCGTCTTCAACCTGTCTGTGCCGAGAATGGCGTCGGCGACTTCCGGCTGGGAGATCAGCAGCATGACCTCGTCGAGACTTTCACAGAGATCCGCCGATGCGGCGATAATCTGAGCATTCCCCTGCCTTTCCAGCGGGGCGCCTGCCCAACTCATGGTGCCGATCTCTGCCGGTGCATTGCCGCGAGCGTAGGACCAGAGCTCGCCACTCGTATTCATTCGCCACGGGCCGGGTGTGTATTTGGGCATTGGGCACAATCCTTGATCTTGCCGGGACAGCTTAGAGACGGATTGCCCGTGTCGGCAATGCTGCCGGACCATGTCAGATGGCATCTCGCGAGAAAGGACAGACGGAAGCTGCGAAAAACAGACTGTCAGACATGGGATTCTCAGGACGCCATGACTCTGCTATGATTCCACTAGATATTGTAGGTCCGTTGAGGAACCCGATGAAATTTACCCATATTTGTGCCGTAACGTTGTTGCTTGCACTTGGCGGATGCGGTCTCGGCGACCTCTTTGGAAGCGGCAGCGAGGAGCTGCGGGTACGCGCTTATGTGCGGGATGAACTCGACCGCGCGGAAGCGGTGCGTGGCCCACGCCGACGGCTGTATATCGACGAGAGGGTTTCCGAAACCGTGGCCGCGGCAGATACCGGCGATGCCCGCCTCTCGGAGATGGAAGATACGCTCGGTCGCTTGAAGACCGATCTCAATATCGTCGCCCGCAAGGTCGAGAAGCGGATCGACCTTGGCGCCAGTGCTCCTGCCGGAACTGCCTCGGCGCGCGCGCTGGCGCAAGCAGCGTCCGTTGACCCGGAACAGCTTTCAGAGATTCAAGCGGATGTCGATGCTGCCCTTAGGGCGGTCAGCAAGCTGAATGCTGATCAGGAGGCGGCGGACGCGCGCGCGAATGCCCGCTTCGAACGGTTGGAATTGCGGACCAGCGAGCTGAGCTGGCCGGAAGAGACCGGTGGCAGAGGGCTGCATCTGGCCTCTTATCGGACCCATGAGGCCGCGCTGGCAGGATGGGAGTTGCTGCGTACGGAGTTCCCGGAACTGCTGGCTGCTCAGGACCCGCTCTTTGTCGAAGTCGATACTGTTGCAGGATTGTTTATTCGCCTGGTGGTCGGCGCCGCGCAGAGCCAGAGCTGGCTAACCAGGGCCAGGGATCAAATCCGAGCCGAGGGTGAATACGCCATGATAATGCCGATTCCTTCGGCACAGATGTCAAGTACACCGCGGGAGATGAAGCTCCCGCCGCCGCCTAAAGTACTGATTCCCGGCTCCTGATCAGGAGCGTTTTTTCTGTGGGGGTGTGGTGCCGCAGGAGGGACTCGAACCCCCGACCTCATCATTACGAATGACGCGCTCTACCACCTGAGCTACTGCGGCGTCTCCCTCGCGGGAACGGCTACTTAAGCCCTCACGGCTGTTGGTGCAAGGGGAAAATCGGCGAGTGCTGGGCCTGCGGGCCAAGGTGGCGGTTCGACTCCGATGCGCCACGGCAACCTGTTCACTCCTGTTGGCGTCTTGACCGTCAGCATGGACAGTCTGGTTGCTCAATTGCGGTAGCGGTTCGCTGTCCGTTTTTCCGTCGCGGCAAGGGCACTCAGTCCAGGGAAGATTTCCGATTCAAGGAACTCGAGCCGCCGCTGAAAGTTGCCGCCATGTGAGGCGAACCGCTCTTCCCAGAGGTTCAGCTTGACGACAAGTCCGCATAGAACGCTGCCGGTGGCTCCATGCTGCTCAACGATCTGTGCACGCAGTGTGTGAAAGGACTCGGCTGTGGGGTCTTCCCAGAAATGGCTGGAACTCTGATCGAAATGGTCGAACCGCTGTTTAACCGACGCAACGATCCCGTACAGCGCCTGCATGGCCTGCGTTGTCCTGCTCTGGAGAGAAGGGTTGCTTTGGGCGATCGATGAGCCGAGTAGCTCCTGAACCCAGGGGCGAAAATGTTTGATGCGGTTTTCCGACTCGGTCAGGCAGCTGCGGAAATAGGAGAACCCGAGGAAAGTGTCGCCGTAATTCTCGAGAAAGCGCGGGATCGCGGAGACATCGGTTTCAAGATCGGCTGCCAGTTTCTCCAACTCACAGAGGACGGTATCCCGATCTGGATTGCGCAGATACTCGACCAGATTTCCGTAGCTGCCGAGGGCTGCGCCATCCTTTGCAAAAAGCCGGCGGACGATCGGCCTAGTATATTGCTTCATGAGCTGGGTCAGCTCTCGGTATTTTTCCGGGGAAAGCCGGAGCGCATCATAATTTTCGAACCCGATATCCAACTCCCGCAGCGCCACGCGCAGGGTGTAGACGTCGTAGCTGCCGATGGCCGCGAGGCGCTTCAGGATCGCAACGTCGCTCATCAGTTCAGGGGTTTGGGAGTTGAAATGATTGGGCAGGTGGTCCGGCTGGATTTGTCCGCTGCCGGAGCCGCTGTCTTTGAACAGCTCCACAACTGCGTGCAGCTGTGCGTTCTTGATCAGGGAATGGCGCCTCAGAGCCATAGTCTTGAGCGGAAGCAGACCGAGGGGCAGCCGGTAAAGGCTGTCCATATCGGCGGTGTCGATGTGCAAGCCGACGGGACCGGGTTCGGTGGCGCCAACCTCTGAAAGGGAAATTGCCATGCCATTGTATGAGCAATTTCAGTGCCTGCCAGAGGACTCGTCATGACTCCAAGCACTTACCGCGCGGAGGTGAGATGGAACCTGAACGTGTTGTGTATGTCCATACTCGGAAAAGGGCCGGAATTGCCTAGCAGAGGGCAAGAGATTCCGGGCATTTGGGGTTCATTCAACCAGCGTGAGCACTAGGCTGAGCGGGGAAAACCCAGTTTTTCGACAAGCTCCGGAACCGAAGGGACAGGCTCGATCTGGATATCGAGCCTGTTTCCGGCGGGGCTGGGAACAAGCCACAAGCCGAGAAGCAGGTCGTTCACGGCCATGCCGTCCATCGATAATGGAAGCACCATGCTGAAGCAACGTCTCGGGATTCCGCTGGTGCCTTCAAAAGCCGCTGTTTGTGCCGCCGGCTTCCGGGATTCAGCAACGGTGCGCATCAGGCGGAATATATTTGAGCGGCTGGTCGCGGGCTGGCGCTGTGCTCCAGCCGTACTGCCGGGTTTCAGGTTGCGTGACAATTCAACGATACGTCCGCCGATAAGCTCGTAGCGATAATCGTCCGGTATTGCCTTCAGCAAGGCGAGATGGGGAAGCAGGCGGGGACCAAATTTCAACGGGTCCAGCAGGCTGCGAGGCTTCCCAACCGGTAATGTCGCCCAGACATTGTATAGTCTGCAGATGCTGTCTCGGTTCACCAGCAATTGCGTGCTTTCTTGCGCCACAGCCTGCCTCCTGAACTTGGATAAATATTTTAATACAAATTAAACGAAATTCAATTTTTTTGGATTCGGGCGTGAAACCAACTTCCCGCGCCTTGGAAAACGGACTGCGATCCCGAGGCTCTGAGGGGCATGCGGAAAGCTGGTTTGTCATGGCGGTAGCGCTGGTATAATCTCCCCAACGGATTGTGGTCCCGACAGGATACGGAGCGTTGTCAGGGAATGGCTGAAGCCAGCATGGAATCCAGGGTTGCGGCCCTGTGCCTCGAAAAAGGACTGAAGATGACGGAGCCGCGCCGTGTGATCGCGCGCGTCCTGTCCGAGGCAGAGGACCATCCCGACGTGGAATCCCTGCATGAGCGGGTGCGCGAGATCGACCGCTCGATCTCGATCGCGACCGTTTACCGGACCATGAAGCTGTTCGAGGAAGCGAATATCGTCACCAAGCGCGATTTCGGCGATGGCCGGGCGCGCTACGAGGAGATCAATGGTGAGGAAGACCATCACCATCACATGATCGATGTGACGACGGGCAATGTGATCGAGTTCTATAATGAGGAACTTGAGGCGTTGAAGGACTACATCGCCCGGGAGCTTGGCTTCGAGCTGGTGGATCATCACCTCGAACTGTTCGGCGTTCCGCTGAAGAAGGCGGAAGTGAAAACGGCGCCGAAATACAAGCCGAAGGCCAAAACGAAAATCATCAGCGGCAAGCCGCCGGCCTGAGCCTTTACCTAATTCAATAATGGATCTTTGGTGCGCGAAGCGCCTGCCCGCTACAGCCGCGGGCGGCCCATGTCATGCATCCGCGCGGTCGATCAGGTGCATGAAGGAGCCGAAGATGGTTCCAATTTGCGCACCGATCTCGCCGAGATCCGATCCCGAAGCATCGGTAATCCGGAATAGCGGAGCGCTGTCTGTTGCCCCGACCGTGGCGGCATAATGGAATTCATGCCCGCGCCAGATGCTTCTCGCCGGGCCAAACGGGGTATCTGCGAGCATCGTGGCGATTCGGTAGCCGAGATGGCGTTTGGGTTCCGCGAAACTTGTCGCATGCGGAAGCAATCCGGCCATGCGGTGAACTGTACCATCGGCATCCGTAAGAGCTTGCCCAAGGGTCATGTAACCGCCGCACTCTCCATAGATCCGGGCACCGGCACGGGCATGCGCGCGCAGGCCCTCCATGAAGATCGTTGCCGCAGCGAGGCGGGCCGCATGCAGCTCCGGATAGCCACCCGGCAGAAAGACTGTATCCGCATCCGGAGCTGGTGCTTCGTCGCCGAGCGGAGAGAAGAAAGAAAGCTCCGCCCCGGCGTGGCGCCAGCCATCGAGAACATGCGGATATGAGAAGGCGAAGGCGGCATCCCGCGCAACGGCGATTCGCTGGCCGAGCGGTGGTAGCGGCGGGGCAGCGGGAGCAACGCCGGTTGCGGTGGCGCGGAGCGCTGCGGCTTCCATGATCGCGTCGAGATCGAGATCGCCCGACATCCGGTCAGCCGCCGCGTCGAGAAAGGCGTCGAGATCGGGATGTTCTCCCGCTTGAACCAGACCGAGATGGCGGCTTGGCCGGGCGATCTGCGCGTCTGACCGGACAGCACCGAGAACGGTCTGTCCAGCGGCGGTGAGCGCCTGGCGTAGCATTGCCTGGTGTTTCTCGCTGCCGACCTTGTTCAGGATCACACCGGCAAGCCGGACATCCGGATCGAACCGGGCGAAGCCTCCGACTAGCGCGGCAACGGATTGGGCTTGCCGGGCCGCATCCACAACCAGCAACACCGGCCAGCCGGTGAGGCGGGCGAGGCTGGCGGTCGAGCCATCCGCCAGAGGGGCCGGATCGGCACCGAGATGGGCGCCATCGAACAGGCCCATGACGCCTTCGACGATGGTGAAATCCGGTGCGTCATCGAGTGCGGCGGCGAGCGTTTCAGGCCGCATCGCCCAGCTATCGAGATTGACGCAGGGACGGCCTGTGGCGGCGGCATGGAAGGCGGGATCGATATAGTCCGGGCCAACCTTGGAGCTGGTGACATCGATGCCCTTGCGCCGGAGCGCCCGCAGCAGGCCAAGCGTGATCGTGGTCTTGCCGCTGCCCGACGCCGGCGCCGCGATGATCAGGCCTTTGGACACATTCTTATCCGGTCTGCTTCGTGTCGCCCTTGCCGAGGTGGAGCGGGTCCGCCTCCAGGGTCTTGCCGCCGGCGGCTCCGAGCCAGTCGAGGCCAGCGCGCAGACGCACGATCTCGCCGATGGCGACAATCGCGGGCGGCTTCACATCATGCAGTCGGATATCTTCCGCGGCCCGGCCAAGGGTGGTTTCCAGCACCAGCATGTCCGGCATGGAGGCGTTGGTGACAAGTGCGACCGGCTCGTCCGCACTGCGCCCTGCGGCCATCAGCTTGTCCGCGATCGCGCCCAGATGCTTGATCGCCATATAGAGGATCAGCGCCGGACTTCCCTTGGCGACCGCGTCCCAGTCGACCCCGGTAACATTGCCGGTGGCATCGTGCCCGGTGATCATGGTGATCGCGTGATTGGTGTCCCGGTGGGTCAGCGGGATACCGGCGAAAGCAAGGCCGCCGATCCCGGCCGTGATGCCGGGGCAGATCCGGAATGGAATACCTGCCTGGACGAGAGACAGGGCCTCCTCGCCGCCGCGCCCGAAGACGAAGGGATCGCCGCCCTTGAGGCGCAGCACGCGCAGGCCCTGCTTGGCGAGCTGGATCAGCCGGAGCGTGATGTCGGCCTGTTTTGGCGACGGCTTGCCACCGCGCTTGCCGGCATATTCACGCGGTGTATCGACGGGCGCGAGGGCCAGAATATCGTCGCTGACCAGCGCGTCATAGACGATCACGTCGGCGGCCTGCATGGCGGCATGGGCCTGCAGGGTCAGAAGCCCGGCATGGCCCGGCCCGGCACCGACCAGCCAGACACTGCCGGGTGCAAAATCAGCTGCGAAATCTGTCACGTTTGTCATGGCTCCGACCCTACTCCCGCGCGGGGGTGTTTTCCAGCACGGCGGACGATGATGTTTCACCGTGAAAGTACCGGTGGTTAAGACGATGATCTACTGCCTCTGCGTCCAGAAGCCGTGTGAATTCGACATGGATGCGTGGCGCCGGACCGGTTAAGAGATTTCATGGCAAGAAAACCGGACGGACCGCTGAGAAGAGGCTGGACCACGGGCGCATGCGCAACGGCGGCGACCAAGGCCGCCTACACGGCGCTGCTGACCGGAGAGTTTCCCGATCCCGTCTCCATTCTTCTGCCGAAGGGCGAGCGGCCTGACTTCACCCTGGCCCGCGAAGCATTGGGCGATGGAGTGGCGAGCGCGGCCATCATCAAGGATGCGGGCGACGATCCGGACGTGACGCACCTCGCGACCATCGTCTCCACGGTGCGGATTGGCGCCCCTGGTAGCGGTGTGGTGTTCAGGGCGGGCGAGGGCGTCGGCATGGTGACCCGTGAGGGCCTGCCGATTCCGCCGGGCGAGCCTGCGATCAACCCGGTGCCGCGCGAGTTGATGCGCGGCGTTGTGGCGGAGGTTGCCCGCGCCCATGGCGGCAGCGGAGATGTCGAGATCGAGATTTCGGTACCGGGCGGCGAGGCGCTGGCGAAAAAGACCTGGAACCCGCGTCTCGGCATTGTCGGTGGGTTGTCCATCCTCGGCACCACCGGCGTGGTGATCCCATTCTCCTGTTCGGCCTGGATCCATTCCATCCATCGCGGCATCGATGTCGCCAGGGCTGGTGGATTCCCGCTGGTCGCCGCCTGTACCGGATCGACCTCGGAAGCGGCTGTGGTCCGGCGGTACGGGCTGGACGAGACCGCCTTGCTGGATATGGGAGATTTCGTCGGCGGCATGCTGAAATATCTCCGCCGTCATCCGTTACCAAAAGTGCTGATCGGCGGCGGCTTTGCCAAGCTGGCGAAACTGGCGCAGGGCCATATGGATCTGCATTCGGGCCGCAGCCAGGTGGACATGGACTGGCTGGCGGAGCAGCTTGCGGCGGTGGGCGGAGATGCCGATTTGGTCGTACGGGCGAAGGGCGCGAATACTGCGCTCGAAGTTCTTAACATGTCGCTTGAGGCGGAGCTTCCGCTGGGCGACCGGATTGGCGCGCTGGCTCGCGCTGAAGCGGCTGCAATGGTCGCGGGCACGGAAGTGGAAATTGTCGTCGAGGTGTTTGACCGCAAGGGCAACCTGGTCGGCGCGGCGGGAGAGGTTTGAGCAATGGCACGCATTCTGGTGCTCGGCGGAACGGATCTCGCCAATGCATTCATCGCGGCACTCCGGGCGGCGCATCCGGACCTTGAGATCGTGTTGTCGCTGGCGGGGCGGACCCGCGATCCGAAACTGCCGGACTGCGTAATCCGCACTGGCGGTTTTGGCGGTGCGGAGGGGCTGGCGGACTATCTCCGGCAAGAAGGCATCACAGCGCTGGTCGATGCGACCCATCCTTATGCGGCGCAAATCTCGGCCAATGCCGCGACAGCCGCCGCTGAGACCGGAACGCCGTGCCTGCATCTGGTGCGTCCGGCCTGGGAGCAGGCACCCGGCGATAACTGGTATCCCGCGACGGATTATGAGGATGCGACAAGGCATCTGGATGCATTGTCGCAAACCCATCCGCTGACGGTGTTCCTGACGGTGGGGCGGCAGGGACTTGAGCCGTTTCATTATTTGATGAACGGCACCCATGTCGTTCGCGCGGTTGAACAACCGGACGAGGCGGAGTTACCGCCCGGCGCCCGCGCGGTCCTGGCGCGCGGCCCGTTCAGGGAAGCGGATGAGGCGGCGTTCCTGAAAGAGAACGAGATCGACGTCATCGTCTCAAAGAACAGCGGCGGCACAGCCACCTACGGCAAAATCCTCGCCGCCCGGTCACTCCGTATGCCGGTGGTGATGGTCGCGCGCCCGCCCGTGCCGGAGGGGGCGATTGTCGGAGACGTGGAAAGTGCTCTCGTCTGGGTGGAGACCGCTCTTTAATCGTCATCCCGTTGAAAAACGGGACCCAGGGATGGAGTCCACAGCCCTGTGATCATCTGGGTCCCGGCTCTCCGGCCGGGATGACGAATATGGTGGAGCGGTCCGGATGGGGGAGACTTACGCTTTCGCTTCAGGCCGCAGGATATGCGTGTGCTCTGCGTCATAGAGCGCACTGTCCCGGAAATTCTCCTCGCCAAGGACGCGGCCGACCATGATCAGGGCGGTGCGAGTGATCTTGGCCGCGCGGACCTTGCCGCGGATATCCGACAGGGTGCCCCGAATGATCTGCTGGTCCGGCCAGCTTGCCCGGTAGATCACGGCGACAGGGCAGTCCGCGCCGTAATGCGGTGTCAGAGCGCGTTCGATATGGCGCAGATTGCGGATCGAGAGATGGATGGCGAGGGTGGCTTTCGAGCGGCCGAGCTCTTCCAGTTCTTCGCCTTCCGGCATGGCGCTGGATTGCATGGTGGTTCGGGTCAGGATCAGCGTCTGGCTGATTTCCGGCAGGGTCAGCTCGGTTTCGAGCGCCGCCGCCGCCGCCGTATAGGCGGGCACGCCGGGGATGATCTCGAACGGGATATTTTTGGCGCGCAGCCGGCGGATCTGTTCCGCGATGGCGCCATAGAGCGACGGGTCGCCGGAATGCACCCGGGCGACATCATGCCCCGCTGCATGGGCAGCCTCGATATCGCTCAGGATCTCGTCCAGCGTCATTGGAGCGGTGTCGATCACCTTGGCGCCGTCCAGCGCATGGGCGACGACGGCTTCAGGGACAAGCGATCCGGCATAGAGGCAGACCGGGCAGCGGGCGATCAGGTCCCGGCCCTTGATGGTCAGCAGGTCCGGGTCGCCGGGGCCGGCGCCGATGAAATAGACAGTCATTGTCCAGCCTCTGAGGTTTTGTCCGCGCGGATGCTGGTGCCAGCCTTCCCGGCATAACCGCGCGGGGTATAGACGTGTTTACCGTTGAACTGGGTCTCGCTGGAGCCGACCATGACCAGCGTCAGCATGTCGACCTGATCGACCGAGAGATCCTTGAGCGTCGTCACGGTGATCTTCTCCTCCTCGCGGCCGAGCGAACGGCCGAGAATCACCGGTGTCTCCGGTGGGCGGTGCTGCAACAGCACGTCGCGGGCATAGGCGAGCTGGGTGCGGCGGCGCTGTGACACCGGGTTGTAGAAGGAGATCACGAAGTCCCCTTCGGCGGCGGCTTTCACCCTTTGCTGGATCGCCTCCCACGGTGTCAGCAGGTCGGACAGGGAGATGGTGCAGAAATCATGGCCGAGCGGCGCGCCGATCCGGGCGGCGCAGGCCTGCAGGGCTGAAATGCCGGGCGTGACCCAGACATGCAGCCGCTCCCAGTCTTTCCGGCCTGCCTTGTCCAGCAGCTCATAGACCAGCGTCGCCATGGCATAGATGCCAATGTCGCCGGAAGACACCAGCGCCACCGACTTTCCTTCCGCCGCGAGATCGAGCGCATAGGCGGCGCGTTTTTCTTCCTCTCCGAGGGCGAAATCATGCCGCTCCTTGCCTGCAGCGAGCGGGCCGAGCAGGTCGATATAAAGGCCGTAGCCGACGATCACTTCGGCATTGCGGATAGCCGCATCGGCTTCCGGTGTGCGCCAGTAATCCGCGCCGGGGCCAATCCCGACAAGAGCGAGTTGTCCGCGCGCCATGCCGGTGGAGGCCGTGTCGATCGGTGCCGGGGCTTCGGCGATGGCGCAGGTAGCGCGTTTCGATTTCCGCTTCGGCACAATCAAGGTCGCGTCCGGCCCGGCGGCGGCAAGGGCCGCGCCTTCGCTGACGCCATGGCAGCCGACTTCCCGGAAGACAACGTCCGACGGTGTGGCGAGGCGCGGTGCTTCTTCCTCCAGCCGGGCCGCATCGAAGAACCGGACCGGGCGGCCGAGACGGGCGCCGAGGGCATGCACTGCCGTTTCGTCCATCTTCACATCGATGGAATAGACACCGGCAATGGCCTCGGGGGCGAGATTGTTTTCGGCCAGAGCCTCCTCAACCAGACGGATCAGCTCTTCCGGCTCTGCATCCCGCTCGCAACCGACGCCGACGGCGAGGCGTTCGGGGTGATAGGTCAGGCTTTTCGGTGCGGTAGCGGCGATGTTCACCGAGGCTGTGACGCGGCACTCGGCGGCATCGTCTCGCTTGAGGTCAGCGTCAGCCAGCCAGTCCAGCGCTGGGTCGATGGCGGCGGGCTCTCCGGCCAGCAGGGCAGCGGCGACGCTTTTATAATAGGCGCCGGGGGAGAGGTGCCAGCCAGCAGGCGGATTATCGAGCGCGACGCCCAGACTGAGGTCGCTGGCGGTGGTGATCGATGGTGCGATGCCGAGTGCTTCTCCGGCCCGGCGGGCCAGATCGTTGGCGCCGTGATGGCCGCCGAGCAATGGCACGACGGCAGAGCCGTCCTCGGCGATGGCGAGCACCGGCGGTTCCGTTTCCTTGTCAGCCAGCAACGGCGCCAGAATGCGTATCAAGGCTCCGGCGGCGCCGACGAACAGGATAGGCGAGCCGATGGTGAACAGATCGCGCAAGTGCTCCGCGACTTCGGTGAAAACCCGGTCGGCGGGCGCGCTGCGGGCATGCAGCTCCATTTCCAGCGCCTTGGCGAGCTTTTCACCGACCTCGCGGCCGGACGGGGACAGAACGACGATTGTCATAGGCGGCTTCCCTCAAGGAAGGCCTCACCGCGTTTATGCAGGAGGATCATGGAAAAATAGGGGGCGGCGGAGGCGTCCACCTCGGCAAGTGGCAGGCAGCGCTGGCTGTCCATTGTCGCATGTTCGATATAGCGGGCGCCGTCGAGCAGGCCGAGATCTGCCAGCAGGGTCCGGACGCGCTCAAGATGGCGGCCGACCTTCATGATGACGGCGCCGTCCGTGTTTTCCAGCCGGGCACGCAGGATGTCATCGGGCAGGGGCGCGGGCAATACCGTCAGCACGTCATTGCGGGAGACCAGCGGGGCGCCGAGCACGGCGGCGGAGGCCATCAGCGAAGAGATGCCCGGCACCACTTCGGCCCGATGCGTCGGGGCCAACCGCTCATAGAGATACATGAAGGAGCCATAGAAGAACGGGTCGCCCTCGCACAGCACGACAACGTTTTGGCCCGCGTCGAGCGCTGCACCGATATGCAGGCTGGCCTCGTCATAGACCTGCGCGGCGGGAAACCGGGAGGTCACCATCGGCATGCGGATGGCGTATTCCGCGCGGCCTTCCGGGATGTGCGGCGCGGCGATCTCGCGCGCCAGACTGTCGCCATCCTCCGGGGCCGGATAGCAGATCAAATCCGCCGCCTGCAGTCGCTTCAGCGCCTTCAGCGTGATCAGGTCCGGGTCACCCGGCCCGACGCCGATACCTGTGAGCAAACCGGTCATGCTGCTATTCCGTCTTGTCTGTTGCGGGCTTGGTTACGGCCCATTGGGTTACACTCATCAGCGGCCGCCAACCCTGATAGGGGCCGACCGGCTCCGCGCGGGAGACAGCGATGCGGGACAGCTGCCCACCAAGGCGCGTTTGCGCCGCGAACAGCGCCGCCTCGCCTTCCAGCGTCACCACATTCGCGACCAGTCTTCCGCCGGGCTTCAATGCGGACCAACAAGCGTCCATCACGCCATCGCCGGTGATCCCGCCGCCGATGAAGATCGCATCCGGTGCTTCAAGCCCGGTCAGAGCCTCCGGCGCCCGGCCTTCCACGAACCTGAGAAACGGGGCACCGAGGGCGTCTGCATTGAGCCGGATGGTTTCGATGCGTTCCGGATTGCTCTCGATGGCGACGGCTTTTGCCAGCGGATCCGTGCGCATCCATTCGATGGCAACGGAGCCGGAGCCTGCGCCGACATCCCAGAGTAACTGTCCCGGTCCCGGCCGCAGGGCGGAGAGTGTTGCCGCGCGGACCTCGCGCTTTGTCAACTGCCCGTCGCTTTCGTAGAAATCGTCATCAAGGCCCGGTGTGCTGCCCAGCGCGGCTGGTCTATCCGGCTGACACAGCGCCACGGCAATGGTGTTGAAATCGGCACCGGGCTGGTGCGGCCAGTCCGCCGCCGTGCCGTCCAGCCGCCGCTCGGACGCGCCGCCCATATGCTCGAACACGTTCATGGTACTGGCGCCGAACCCGGCGCCGGTGAGATAGGCCGCAACCTGTCCCGGTGTCTCCCCCCCGTCGCTCAGCAGCATCAGCTTCAGGCCGGGCTGAAGGGCGGCGGCGAGCAGGGCAAGCGGGCGGCCATGCAGGGTCACGGTGCGCACTTCGGAGAGTGGCCAGGCGAGGCGTGCGGCGGCGAGAGAGAAGGCGGACGGTCCCGGATGGATCGCCATTTCACTGGCCGGGAGATGCTTGGCGAGGGTGGCACCGATGCCGAACTGCATCGGGTCGCCGGTTGCAAGCACCGCAACCGGGCGGCCGCGCATTTCAATAATTGCTTCGACCAGCTTGCTGAGCGGGGATGGCCATTCATGCCGCTCGCGTCCGTCCTCCGGCACCATGGCCAGATGCCGGGCGCCGCCGATCAGCACCTCGGCGCTGTCGACCAGTGCGCGGGCGGAGGGGGCAAGGCCGTCCAGCCCGTCCTCGCCGATGCCGATCACACGCAGCCAGGGCATTCCGGTGCTCATCGGGCCGCACCCTTTCCGGCGAGGATCGCCAGTGCATTCACTGCCGCTGCTGCCATCGCACTGCCGCCGCGCCTGTCCGGCAGGGTGAGGAAGGGTGGCAGGTTATCTGTTGCCGCCAGTGCTTGTTTCGATTCGGCCGCGCCGACAAAGCCGACCGGGAAGCCGAGAATGACCGCCGGGCGCGGCCCACCTGCAAGAATGCTCTCCATCAGGCGGAACAGCGCCGTCGGTGCATTGCCGATGGAGACCACCGCACCGTCAAGGTGCTCCTGCCAGAGTGTTACCTGGGCGGCGGAGAGTGTCGTTCCTTCGGCCTTCGCCAGATCCGGCAGGCGCGGATCGCGGATCAGGCTGATCACCTCGTTCCCGGCCGGCAGCAATTTCGGTGTCACGCCATGGGCGATCATGGCCGCGTCGCAGATGATCGGTGCTCCCGAGGCAAGTGCCGTCCGCCCAGCCGCGACGGCGCCGGTCGAGAAAACCAGATCGGGCGCGATCTCCGGCATTCCGCAGGCATGCACAAGACGCACCGCGACCTCGGCCTCGTCGGCGTCGAAGCGGGAAAGATCCGTCTCCGCCCGGACGATCTCGAAGGATCGCCGGTAGATGGCGGACGGATCTTTCTCGTATTCGAAAGTTGGCGCGGTCATAACGGCTGGCCGGATCAGGAATCGGTCAGCGTGCGCGGGCCGAGCGGATGGTCCGCATGGGGATAAGGGTGATGATGGTGGTCGTGCCCGTGCCCGTGGTCATGGGAATGCCCGTGCTTGTGATCGTGGTCATGGTGGTGCCCGTGATCATGCCCATGGTCGTGATCATGATCGTGGCTGTGGCCATCGCTGTCGTTGATGCCCTCGACATGATGGTGATGGCTTTCCTGCGGCAGGCCGACCTCGTCCTCGAAGCCGAGCACCTGCTGGCGGTACTTGCACATCTGGCAGTTCATGTTGCCGGTGCCGTCGGTGATTTCCCGCACCCGGTCAAGGAAGGTCTCGATCACCAGCGGATGGTCGTTCAGATACGGCGCCTTGACGAACTCGATCTCCGGATGCCGGGCGGCAACCTTGTCGACGTAATCGTAGATCCGGGTAATTAGAATGCCGGTGAAGAGGAAATAGGGGAACACGACGATGCGCTTGTAGCCGAGCTTGGCGGCGTGCTCGAGGGCCGGTTCGACCAGCGGGAAGGTGACGCCGGAATAGGCGGTCTCACCCCAGCCGAAGCCCATGCCTTCCCAGAGCAGGCGCATCACCTTGGACACGTTCGAGTTCGCGTCCGGGTCGGAGGCGCCGCGACCGACGACAACGAGCATGGTCTCGTGCCGGGAGATGTTATCGCCTGCCGCTTTCAGCGCTTCCTCGACACGGGCCGACGCAGCTCTGATCATCTTCACATCGATGCCGAGCTCGCGCCCGTAATGGATATTCATGCCGTCCGATTGGGCCTGGTAGGTATTCAGCACGGACGGAATATCGTTCTTGGCGTGACCCGCGGCAAACAGCATGCCTGGCACGGCCAGCACGTCCGTCACGCCCTGCGCCTTCAGCGCGTCGAGGCCGGTGCGGATGATAGGCGTGGCGAATTCCAGATAGCCGTAATCCACCGGCATGTCCGGCATCTGTTCCTTGATCCGGATGGCGAGTTTCGCGAACTCGTCCACGGCTGCCTGATCACGGCTGCCATGCCCGCAGATCATCACGCCCTGTTTTCCGGTAATTTTTTTGTCTGAAACGCTCATCTCATCCCCCACCGCCGCGTGCACGGGGGCGCGGGAATGTTGCCATCCCGGCCACGAGCCGCCGCGGATATCCTTGCTGGATCTATCCGGCCCCGGAGATCTCCGGGGCGCCCGTCACGTCAGTGTCCCGGGCCGAAGTGTTCTGGATAGAGGGTAGGGTGGATGGGGGCAAGTCCGGATCGGACCAATAGCGTCGCCACCGCGACCTCTGCTTCCGTGATGTCATCGCTTTGCCCCCTGCTCCCGATGAGGGTATCGTGGGTGATTACAAGAGCTTGTTTCCCGGATGCGGGCCGGCTCGGATGATCAGGAAAGCTTTTTAATGAGTGCCGAATTCACCGACCGCTACAAGCACAAGATCAAGACAGCTGCCGAGATTGCCGAGATTGTCGGAAGCTTCCCGCGCCGCAAGAAGGTGATCATGTGCCACGGGGTGTTCGACGTGGTGCATCCGGGGCATCTGCGTCATCTGGGGTTCGCGAAGAGCAAGGCCAAGATCCTGATCGCGAGCCTGACGGCTGACCGTCATATCGCGAAAGGCGTCTATCGCCCGCACGTGCCCGAACAGCTTCGGGCGCTCAATCTCGCGGCGTTTGAAATGGTCGATTATGTCGTGATCGACCAGAACGCCAAACCGCTCGACAACCTGCTTGCGATCCAGCCCGACTTCTTCGCCAAGGGATATGAATATACGGCGCAGGGTTTGCCGCCGAAGACGCAGGAAGAGCTGGATACTGTCCAATCCTACGGTGGCGAGGTGATCTTCACGCCGGGAGATATCGTCTATTCATCTTCCAGACTGATCGATCTTGAAGCGCCGCAAATACCGATGGAAAAGCTTCTGACCCTGATGGGCCAGGAAGGTTTCGAGTTTGACGATCTTTCGTCCACTCTAAGCTCGATGGCGGGCCAGAAAGTGCATGTGATCGGCGATACGATCGTCGACAGTTATACGGAAACCTCGCTAATCGGCGGCCAGACCAAGACACCAACGATCAGCGTGTCATACCAGGGCAGGCGCGATTATATCGGTGGTGCGGCGATCGTTGCGAAGCATCTGGCTGCTGCCGGTGCCGAAGTGACCTTTTCCACGGTTCTCGGCGACGACGAATACAAGGATTTTGTCATCGTGGATCTGGAGGCTTCAGGGATCAAGCTGAAGCCAATCATCGACCCGACGCGACCGACAACCAACAAGAATGCCATCGTGGCCGGTGGATACCGGCTGCTGAAAATCGACACGCTCGACAATTCCAGCATCTCCGATGACATCCGCGTCCGCCTGGTTAAGCAGATCAAGGCGACGAAAGAAGGCGCGGTCGTCTTTAGCGACTTCCGTCACGGTATTTTCAACCGCCGCACCATCCCTTCTTTGACCGAGGCGATCCGGCCTGACCTGTTCAAGGTTGCCGACAGCCAGGTGGCGAGCCGCTGGGGCAATATCACCGAGTTCAAGGGCTTCGATCTGATCACCCCGAACGAGCGGGAAGCGCGGTTCAGTATCGCGGACCAGGATTCGGGAATCCGCCCGCTGGCCTCCCGGATATACGACGAGGCGGAGTGCCGGACGTTGATCCTGAAGTTGGGGGATCGCGGTGTTCTGACCTGTCGGAACGCGGATCACGAGGCGCTCGATTCCTTCTTTGTCGTCGACAGTTTCGCTGATCGGGTTGAAGACGCTGTCGGGGCGGGCGATGCTCTGCTCGCCTATGCGACACTCGCCATGATGACGCGGGGTAGCGCACCGATTGCTACAATCCTCGGGTCATTCGCGGCAGCCATAGAGTGCGAGCAGGACGGCAACATTCCGGTCACCCCTGCGGATGTGTTGAAGAAAATATCCGCCGTTGAGCGACGCGCCAGATTCGAGAGCTAGGACGGAGTTTTGGCCATGCGTGCCCTTGTCGTTGGCCTTGGTGTTCAGGGCCACAAGAGACGCCGTGTTGCGGGAGCCGATTGCGTCGGAACCGTAGATCCCTTTCATGATGAGGCTGGTTTCCGGACCCTCGAAAGCGTCCCGCTGGACCATTACGATGCGGCGCTAGTCTGCACGCCGGACGAGCCCAAGTTCGAGCTGCTGAAATACTTGCTCGGCAACGGCAAGCATGTGCTGGTGGAGAAGCCGCTCTGGTTTTCCGGCGAAGCCGAGATGGATGTGCTTGCAGGGCTGGCTGCGTCTTCAGGTGCGGTCTGTTACACGGCCTACAACCATCGTTTCGAGCCGCATTTTGTCCGTATGCGCGAGCTGATCGCGTCCGGCACTCTGGGTCAAATCTACCGCTGCCGGATGTTTTACGGAAACGGTACGGCGCGGCTTGTGCGCGACTCGGCCTGGCGGGATATGGGCGCTGGCGTGCTGCCGGATCTCGGTAGCCACCTACTCGATACGGCGCGGTTCTGGTTCGGTGATATCGCCGATGATTTTCGTATCGTCTCGGCTGACTGTTTCGAGAATGCGGCGCCGGATCATGTGGTCATCGCCTCGGGCGGGGCTGGCCCCCGTATCGAGCTTGAGATGTCGCTGCTGTCCTGGCGAAACCATTTCATCTGCGATGTGTTTGCCGAGCATGGCACGGCGCATATTGAATCGCTGTGCAAATGGGGGCCGTCGCGCTTCGTGCATCGCCGCCGGGTGCTGCCCAGCGGCAGGCCGCCGGAAGAAGCTGTGACGCTGGTTCAGGACGATCCGACCTGGGAAGCCGAATACACTCATTTCAAGGCGCTTTGTGCGGCCAAGGGAGCGTCCAATCTGGAGAACGACCGGTGGCTCTATCGCGCGCTGGGGCGGCTTTCTTCTGAAATCGCGGGAGACGCGTAAGAGTATGGCGAACGGTTTGAAGAAGCCTGTCATCGGGTTTGCCGGAATGACCCATCTCGGTCTGAACTCTGCCGTCGCCGTCGCTGATCTTGGCTTCGAGGTGATCGGCTTCGCCGAAACGGAGGAAGAGGCAAGTCGGCTCCGTCAGGCAGAGCTCCCGGTCGTGGAGCCCGACTTGCCCGAGATGCTGGCCGCGAACAAGGACCGTCTGACTTTTACAGTACAGGTCTCCGATCTTGGCAGGGCCGATATTGTCTATATCTCGGTCGACGTGCCGACGGATGACGAGGGGCAATCCGATCTGACCCGGATCCGGGCTTTGCTGGACCGGATCATCCCCGAGCTTGGACCCGATGCCTTGCTGGTCGTTCTCTGCCAGGTGCCACCGGGTTTCACGCGTGCGCTGGATTTCCCTGCAGAGCGCCTTTTTTACCAGGTTGAGACGCTGGTCTTCGGCCGGGCAATCGAGCGGGCACGTTATCCCGAGCGCTATATTGTCGGCTGTGCCGATGCGGCGCTGCGGCTGCCGGAAGCCTATACGGCACTGCTCGGCGCATTTGACTGCCCGATCCTGCCGATGCGGTATGAGAGCGCGGAGCTGGCGAAGATCTCGATCAACTGCTGCCTTGTCGCCTCAGTCTCGACGGCGAATACATTGGCAGAGCTGTGTGAGCGGATCGGTGCTGACTGGTCGGAGATTGTCCCGGCGCTGAAGCTCGACCGGCGGATCGGCCAATATTCGTACCTCACGCCGGGCCTCGGCCTATCCGGCGGCAATCTGGAGCGCGACCTCGCGACCGTCATCCGCTTTGCCGAAGCGAACAAGACAGACGCGGGCGTGGTCGAGGCCTGGGTGTCGAACAGCACGTGGCGCAAGGACTGGCCTTACAGGACGTACCGGGATCTGATTCGTCCGATGCTGGGTGACTCTCCGCGCCTCGCCGTGCTGGGGCTCGCCTATAAGGAAAACACCCACTCCCTCAAGAATGCGCCATCTCTGGTTCTGCTCGATAATCTCGGCGGCGATGCCGAGATCGCCGTGTATGACCCGGTGGTGAAAGCTGATGTGCTGCCGGATCTGACACATTGCGAAAGTGCTCTGGAGGCCTGCCGGGATGCCGATGTGCTGTTCCTGACCACGCCGTGGCCGGAATTCCGGGAGTTGGATGCCAGCCGTCTTGCAGGAGTGATGCGGGGGCGTGCTGTGGTCGATCCCTACGGTCTACTCGACAGAGATAATGCACGCGGGGCGAGATTCGCACATTTCGTACTGGGCCGATCATTGGGAACTGACTGACATGCTGAAACATCTGAACGAGACCGATGTGCTTCCGGGGCGTGTCGCGGTTATTGGCGGTGCTGGCTTCGTTGGTGGAGCAGTGGTCGGTTCGCTGCGGAAGGAAGGCGTTGCGGTGGCCTCCATCGGCCGGTCCGATGTCGATCTTCTTGCCACTGATGCAGCGGATAAACTGGCCGGGCTGCTGGAGCCGGGCGACACGGTCGTCTTCGTTTCCGCTATGGCCCCGGTGCGGAATGTTGTCATGCTGCGCGATAACATGACGATTGTCGCGAACGTCATCGAGGCTCTGCGCGCGAAGGCGCCGGCACATTTGATCAATGTCAGTTCTGACGCGGTCTATCGTGACGTGCTTTATCCGATGTCGGAAAGCGCCGCCGCCGAGCCGGCCAGCCTGCATGGGGCCATGCATCTGGCCCGGGAAGTCGCGCTGGCGGCCGAGCTCGATGTGCCGCTCGGCATCATCCGGCCGACCCTGATTTACGGGGCGTCCGATCCGCATAATGGCTATGGCCCGAACCGCTTCATGCGGCTTGCGATAGCTAATGAGGAAATCAGGCTTTTCGGAGAGGGCGAGGAGCGTCGCGACCATGTCCTTGTCGATGATGTTGCGGATCTGATCCGCCGGATGGTCCTCCACCGCAGCACCGGCGTAATCAACGCCGCGACCGGTTCCGTTCATGCCTTCCGTGATATCGTGGAAACCGTTGTCCGGCTCTCTGGTTCGTCGAGCGCGATTGTCGGGCAGGCGCGACAGGGCGCCATGCCGCACAATGGCTACCGGCCGTTCGATCCGGCCAACGTGGCCCGCGCTTTTCCCGACTTCCGGTTCACGTCTCTTGAAGAAGGCCTGAAAAAGACGCTGGCGAGCGGGATGCGCGATGCCTGAGATCGACCTTCTGCGCGCGCTGCCGAAAACCAAACGAAACCTGCAGCAGCGCACTGTCGGCAAAGACCCGGAGGTCGTCCGGCTCTCCAAGCAATTTGGTGAGCATTATTTCGATGGGCCGCGAAAATATGGCTATGGCGGCTACCGTTATGACGGACGGTGGCAACCGGTCGCCCGGGATATCGTTGCGCATTACGGACTGAAGCCGGGCATGCGGGTACTCGATATCGGCTGCGCCAAGGGTTTTCTGGTCAAGGATCTGCTCGATGCCTGTCCCGGACTTGAGGTTTTCGGCCTCGATATCTCGGAATACGCCCTGAAGCATTGTCCGCCGGAGGTGGCAGAACGGCTGCATCTGGGGAACTGCGAAGCTTTGCCGTTTCCGGACGGGAGCTTCGATCTCGTTCTGGCGCTGGATGTGATCCACAACCAGAAGCGGGAAGGCGCGATCCGGGCGCTCCGCGAGATCGGCCGGGTCGGCAAGGGTAAGGCGTTCATCCGTGTGGACTCGTATCACACGCCGCAGCAGAAAGCCGTCTTCGAGGACTGGGTGCTGACGGCGGAATTCCATGATTACCCGGACGGCTGGCTCTCACTTTTCGAGGAAGCCGGGTACAAAGGCGACTGGGCCTGGACGATTATTGCCTAGGGATCAATAAGGCCCGGTAAAGCTCGGGTCCGGCACGTCATGCCACTTACCGGTTTCCGGTTCGGTGAACTGGATTTTGGCGCCGAGTGTTGCCGCCGCCGCTTCCGCGATATTGATGGCGCGGGGGTAAAAATGCTCGCTCAAGGCCGGTGATGTCGGTGTCGGCACGGAGGGCAGGCCGACCCGGCGCGGTGCAGTCTTCAGGCTCTCCGAAGCGCCCTCGACGGCGGCACAGACAATTTCAGCGCTGATGCCGAACTCGGCGGTGCCGGTGTCGGCAACAACGAGCCGGCCGGTCTTGCGGACGCTCTCGACAATGCTCTGCCGGTCCAGCGGCGTGATGGTGCGCAGGTCCAGAACCTCGGCATCAATCCCGGCATCGGCCAGCATTTCCGCTGCCCGCAATGCCAGAAGGCTTGCATAGGAAGCGGCCACAATAGTGACATCTTTGCCCGGCCGCATGATGCGAGCCTTGCCGATCGGAGTTTCGTACATTTCTTCCGGCACGGCGCCGCTGACGCCATAGAGCCAGCGATGCTCGATCGAAATCACCGGCGCATCGTCACGCACGGCGGCGATCAGCATGCCTTTGGCATCATGCGCCGTCGTCGGCATGATGACCTTGAGGCCGGGAATATGTGCGAACCAGGCCTGCAGTGCCTGTGAATGCTGCGGGCCCTGGCCCCAGCCCTGACCAATGATCATCCGGACCGTCAGCGGTGCTCGCATCTTGCCGCCATACATGTAATGCCATTTGGCCGCCTGATTGACGAGCGGCTCCATGGACAGCACCGCGAAATCAACCCGCATATGCACCATGATCGGCCGCATGCCGTTGCCGCTGGCCCCCAGCAGCATGCCGGTCATGGCGTTTTCGGAAGACGGCATGTCGAAAACACGGTCAGGGCCGTAATCGTCGACGAGGTTTTTGGTGGTGCCGAAGACACCGGTCGGGCCGGGCACGCCGAGTCCCATGACGACAACATCCCGATCGCTCTCCAGGCATTGCGCCTGGGCCTCGCGCAGGGCTTCGAAATATTTGATTTCCCTGGTCATCGCGGTGCGCCCGTCATTCCGGATACACGTGGCGGAAGAGTTCTTCCGCGTCTGGGAAAGGGCTGTTCTTGGCGGCAGTGAAGGCGGCTTCGATCTCGCGATGGAGAGTCTTTTCCGCGCTATCCAGCCAGGCCTGATCGACAGAGCCGTCTTCGATCAGCCGGTCGCGATAGTTGTCGACCGGGCAGCGGGTCTTCCAGCTCTCGAGTTCCTCGGCGCTACGGTAGCCGAGATGGGTATCGTCGAGCGGGCCGCAATGTTCCATCCAGCGGTAGGTATGGAATTCGAGCAGCGTCGGGCCGCCGCCGTTCCGGGCCTTGTTCACGGCATATTCCGCCAGCCGCCAGACCTCTTCCACGTCGTTGCCGTCTCCGTCGAAGCTCTCCATCCCGTTTGGCGGGCCAAGGCGCCGCACGGTCTGGTTCTCCGGCTGGCGGGTCTCCAGCAATGTGTGCACCGAATAGAGATTGTTCTCGCAGACGAAGACGACCGGCAGCTTGTTCACGCCGGCGAAGTTCATGGCCTCGTGGAAGGCGCCTTCCTCGGTTGAGCCGTCGCCGAAATAGATCACGATGACGCGGTCTTCGCCGCGCTGCCGGGCTGCCCAGGCATCGCCGACGCCGACCGAGATCGTGCTGGCGAGGATCGGCGCGGAGCAGATGAAACCGGCATCCAGGTCGATCAGGTGCTGGCTGCCGCCCTTGCCAACGGCACAGCCGTCGGCTTTGCCATAGATCTCCGCGATCATCGCCGGCATGTCGCCGCCCTTGGCCAGATAATGGCCATGGCTGCGATGCGCACTGTAGACGTGGTCCTGCTTCTGCAAATGCGCGGAGACGCCGGTCGGCGGCGCTTCCTGCCCGATGCAGATATGCACCGGACAGCGCATTTCCTGCTCGGCATAGCGGTCGACGATGGCTTCTTCGACGCGGCGCGTGCGCAGCATGGAGCGATAGAGCTCTTGCCGAGCTTCAACTTCCGGACGGGCGTTTCCGCCGATTGCAGCTTCCGGCGTCATGCTCACCCCCGCAGCGTGTAACCGGTCGGCCAGTCCTTGATCTGATCCCAGTAGGTGTCGGCCCACTCGACCATTTCGGCGAGACCCTGCTCCCAGCTGATCTCTGCTTCCCAGCCGACATCGCGCTTGATGGCGCTGCTGTCGAGCCAGTAGCGGGAATCCTGTCCGAGACGCTCACCGGCAACCTCGCAGATATCCTCGAACGGTTTGCCAAGCGCATCGGCACAGAGCTCGACGACGCGGCGGATCGAGGTCGGCTCGGCCGAGCCCGCATTGTAGACGGTGCCGAGTGGAGCCTTCTCTGCAACCAGATGGATGGCGCGGCCGAGATCGCGGGCATGGATGTAGGACTTTTCCGCCTTGCCGCCGCCATGCAAGGGAAGTTTCTCGCCCTTTTTAGCCATCACTATGGTCCGCGGGATGACCCGGTGCAAAAGCTGGCCGGGACAATAGGCATTGCAGGGCCGGAGGATGTTCATCGGGAAGGACAGATGCTTCGAGACGGCCATCAAGTGCAGATCGAATGCTGCCTTCGACGCTGAATAAGGGCTCGATGGGCGGATCGGGTCGTCTTCCTTTGCCGCATGCTCGACCGAACCGTAAAGCTCGGAGGTGCCGATCTGGATGAAGCGCTCAAGGTAGTCGCGTTTGGCCAGTTCCTCGGTCAGGTGCGAAAGGCCGACGCAGTTGGTCTCGAAGAAGCGCCAGGAATGTTTCCAGGAAACCGCGCCTTCGCCCTGCGCGGCGAAGCAGACGACGACGTCCGGCTTTTTCTCGTCCAGCAGCTCAAGCAGAAGGTCGAGCTCATAGGTGATGTGGCGGGCATGATATTCGTATTTCGGGTGACTCTCGATATCGAGCGAGAAAGGCTCCGGCCGCAACGGGTTGCGGCCGATACCGATCACTTTCTTTGGGTCGGCATTGTCGAGCAGGTATTTCGCGGCATGGATACCGAAGCTGCCGCCGCCGCCGAGAATTGCATAGGTTTTTGTCATTATCTCGCTGCTCTTTGTTTGCCGAAAACCACCTGCTCCGGAGCCACCTTGGGGCGGCTCCGGAATTCCAGCGGGTCAGGATGCGTTGATCGCCTTGAGCCTTTTGACATTGTAGTAGAAATCATCAGTCATCGGCTCGGGCAGCTTGTCTGCCTTGAACGCTTTGACGAGATCGCGGACGGCATCCTCGATGGAGTGGGCCGGGCGGAAGCCGAGCTTGTCCGCGATCTTGTCAGAATTGATGTGGTAGGAGCGGTTGTCATCGCTCGGCGTGGTAACCAGTTCGATGTCCCCAAGCTCCGGCATTTCCTGCTCGACCACCTTCTTGACGATCCTGGCGATATCCATGATCGACTGGTTCTGGTAGCCGGCATTGAATGTCTCACCGGCGATTTTCTCGTCCTCGACCTCAAGCAGCATCTTGTAGAGATTGCACATGTCCTGAATGTGCAGGTTCGGACGCAGCTGGTCGCCGCCGAACACGGTGATCTTGCCGTTATTGATGGCATGGTTGGTCAGGATATTGACCGAGAGATCCAGGCGTTGGCGCGGACCGTAACCGCAAACCGTGGCTGGGCGAATTGTCACGCAGACGAAATCCGGGGTCTGGTGCTTGAACAGCAACGGCTCGCACATGCCCTTGAACTTGTTGTAGAGGGTCAGCGGCAGCAGCGGATGATCCTCTTTCACGTCGGGCTGGTCGGAGACGCCGTAGACGGAGCTGGAGGAGGCATAGATGAAGCGCTTCACGCCAGCGGCCTTGGCGGCGATCACCATCGGCTCGAAGGCGTCGAAATTGATGGTCTCGCTCAGAGATTCGTTCAGCTCGAAGCTGGCATCGTTGGAGATGCAGGCGAGATTGATCACCGCATCGCAGCCCTTGAGGGCTGCTGACAAAGCCGCCGTGTCGCGGATGTCGCCTTTGACGGAGGTCAGCTTGGGATCGTTCTTCGGTAGAAAGTCATCACCGAAGAATTGAATGTCGTAGGAGACGACTTCGTAGCCCTGATCCAGCAGTTGGGGGATCAGCAGGCTTCCCACATATCCGGCCCCACCCGTAACCAGGACCTTCTTGAATCGATTTGCCAACGGGTTCACTCCCCTGAATTTGTCTGCTTCAGACCGATTAAAATTCTAGTCGGTGACAATACTGTAGCCAGCCGACGTTGCGTCATCGAAGAACATCTTCACCGTCTCAAGTGAGAATGCATCCAGATCCTTGCCGATATTAACCAGCTTCGTCAGTAGATCATCCGTAACCGTGATGATGTCACAGCCGGCTGTATCGGCCTGGAACAGGTTGAGTACTTCGCGCGGGCTTGCCCAGAGCAGTTTCGCCGCCGGTTTGTCACCGAGAAGGTTCTTGCAGTGCTGCATTACGGGCACCGGGTCGCAGCCGGTATCGGCGATACGTCCGGCGAAGACGGAGACGATGGCAGGTGTGTCGGCATGTAAAGCCGCACTGACAGCCTGGACCTGCGCCGCAGTCATGATGGCTGTTACATTTACCGAGATGCCCTCAGCGGACAGCAGGCGGATCAGCGACGTTGCGGACTCGCCTTTGGTGTTGGTTACCGGGATCTTGACCGAAACATTGCTTCCCCAGGATGCAATCCGTCGGGCCTGTTTTTCCATTGTCGAAAAATCGTCAGCGAATACCTCAAAGCTGATCGGCCGCCCATCGACCAGAGCGAGCGCGTCTTTGGCGAAGCGCTCATAGTTCTGGATACCGCTCTTGCGCATGAGGGTCGGATTCGTCGTGAAACCTTTGATCAAAGGATCCTTGGCGCGCGCCGCGATGGTCGCGAGGTCGGCCCCGTCTGCATAGACCGCGACGGAAAGGCCGGAAACGGAAACCGGGGCGAGGAAGGATTTGCGCTCTGACATCACCATGTGGTCTCGGCGATTTGCAATTCCGGGTGACTTACAAGGGCGTGCCAAATCACAGACTGAAACGCCTCTGAAATCGGAGTGACCAGGTTCGGGTCAACCTGCGGAACAATGATTGCGTGGGTGCTATGCCGTGCCGCGTGACCCTGATCGCGTCCGACGACCGAACAGATCGCCATGCCGCGCTCGCGCGCAAGGTCAATCGCGTGCACCAGATTCATCGAAACGCCGCATTCCGCATCGCCGCCGCCGACGGAAAATATCAGCAGCGCATCCTCGGCCCGTGCCCGGCTGGTTTTCAGCCACTCGCGAAAAACGGTTTCCCATCCTTCGTCGTTGGTGCGGGCGGTGAGTTCGGAAACATTATCGGTCGGGGCGTAGGCTTCGATGCCGCAGAGTTTGCGGAAATCGTTCACCGCATGACTTGCATTTCCGGCGCTGCCACCAACACCGAGAATGAACAGCCGCCCGCCGTTATCACGAACGCGCTTGAGCGTTAGCGCCATATCCTCGATCGCCACCGGATCGAGGGAGCGGCACACTTCACCCGCAAGTTCGAGGAAACGCTGAATATGCGGCAAACCTAACTCCAAGCAGCCTGTTTCGTATCGAAAACGGGAAAACGAGACCGCAGGCGTTTTCCCAGAACAAGAAAGCGAGTGCAAGTTTCAAGCCATAAGTCTTTTATGACAAGTCCTGGGGACAGTTGCGGTTATCGGCCACAAGATCGGAGTGGCGTTTCCTTGCTCATGAATGCAGAGTCCGGCGTATATGAGGTTTTAAGCGGAAATATCTCCGAGTGAATATTCTGGGCATCCATGGAGGCGTCACGCTCAATCAGCACGATGCCGGCGCCGCGCTGATTTGTGACGGCAGGGTCGTGGCCGCTATCGAGGAAGAGCGCCTTCTTCGCATGAAAGGCGCATATGGCCAGATTCCCATACGCGCCATATCCGCATGTCTCAAGCATGCCGGCCTCTCAATGAATGACATCGACGGGATCGTTCATCCGGGCGAAACCTACGATGACATGCCCGGCCGCATTCGGGACTACATCACCTATTATTTTGGTCATTGCCCGCCGGTGGAGATGATCAATCACCAGATGGCGCATCTGGCATCCGCTTATTTCCATGCGCCGGCCGACGATACTTTCGTGCTGTCCTACGACGCCCAGGGCGACCGTCTCAGCGGGGCGTACGGTATTGCGGATACCGGGAAAGGGGTGGAGATACTCGGATCGTTCCCGAACTCGAATTCCCTCGGCATGTTCTACGCAACGATGACGTCCTATCTCGGCTTCATGCCGGGCGAGGATGAGTTCAAGGTCATGGGGCTGGCGGCCTACGGTAAAGAGAAATACGACCTGACGGTTTTCGCCAAGCCGACTGCGGACGGCTATCAAGTCGATTCTGAATTTATCCGGAGCGATCCCGCCCCGAAATCCCGTCTGGAGCCCTATTATAGTCAGAAACTCGTCGATTTGCTCGGCGAGCCCCGACGCCTTGGCGAGCCGATAGACCAGCGTTTGATGGATGTCGCCTTTGCCGCACAGCAGGCACTGGAGGCTTGTGCGGTTTCGCTTGTCGAGATGATCCAGAAAAAAACCGGCCGGTCACGGCTGGCTCTTGCCGGTGGCGTCGGCCTGAACTGTTCGGCCAACCTGAAGCTCGACCGGCTGCCGTCTCTCAAGGACTTCTTCGTGCAGCCCGCTGCGTCCGACCGCGGGCTGGCTCTTGGCTGCGCTTACCATGGAGCTTTCGCTGCTGGTGACCGGCCGGCGCCTCTCTCGAACGTCTATCTCGGCCCGTCCAGCTCCGCCGCCGACGATACGATCAAGTCCGCGCTGGATCTGACCGGCATGGCATTCCGTGAGAGCGATGCGCCGGAAGAAGAGGTGGCGCGCTGGCTGGCCGAGGGAAAGATTGTCGGCTGGTTCCAGGGGCGCTCCGAGTTTGGCCCGCGCGCGCTCGGTAACCGCTCAATCCTGGCGGACCCGCGCAGTGCGGAGATGAAGGATGTGGTCAATGCCAGGGTCAAATTCCGCGAGGAATTCCGCCCGTTCGCGCCGGCCACGCTTGAGGAAGAGGCATCCACTCTGTTCGAGATGTCCAAGCCTTCGCCTTACATGACCAAGGCATTCCCGGTTCTGGAAGAGAAAAAATCCGTTCTGGGGGGCGTCACCCATCTGAACGGAACCGCTCGGGTGCAGACGGTCTCGACCGACAGCAATCCGAGGTTCCATGCCGTCATCAAGGCTTTTGCGAATGAAACGGGCGTCCCGTCTGTGATGAACACGAGCTTTAACATCAAGGGGCAGCCGATTGTCGAGACGCCGCTGGAAGCGATTTCTACCTTTGCCTCAACGGGGCTGGATGCGCTGGTGATGGGTAATTTCATCGTCGAGAAAGCGCGCGTACCGCGAACTTAGGGCATTTCGTCGTACCCTGCTCGAATAGTGAAAAGTCTATTTCGCTTTCCCTGGCCGTGGAGCTATTCGAGCCGGGTCCACATTTTCCCTTGGGACGCGAAGTTATCAAGATCCTCGTCGACCTTGTCATTCGGGAGCACGCGAAAGTCGAGACTGAAGCGGATGTCTGTGCTCTCGTTGCTTGCTGCGCCGTGAATCAGATTGGTATCAAAGATCACATAGTGATCTTCGGGCAGTGAGATTCGCTTAGTGTTCGAAAAATCAACGCCGCTCGTGATGGTTTTTACATCATATAACAGGCCAATTTTGTGGCCTGACGAGTGTTTTGCAACCGTGCTGCTTTTTTCGCCTTCATTTATAGTCTCAATATTCGCGTCTGGAATATTCTGGCTTTCAGGGACGTACTGTAAACTATTGGAAGATGTTACATTTAGTAATGGAATCCAGATGTTGACTCCATATTTCATGTTTTCATTCCAGAATGATTCTCTGTGAAAACCAACATTTTCTTGAATGCGTTTTTTATCTGGGCGCGTCGCTCGAAGGTATGAAATTCTGGTGACCGAAAAATCGTCGTTTTGAAGGATTTTTCCGATTCTCTGTTTTTCAAGGCGGCAAAACTCAGTTGTAAAAGAGAGAGCGTTTATTTCATCTTGCGCTTTGGCGACGATCGACCGGTAGGTCTCATCGTCCATCGACGTGTAGTATTGTGCCGATTCAGGAAAGTGGTGGTTTACCCGTGCACGAATATCGGACAGTAAGCGGCAGCTTTCCTCATGCATCCGAAAAGAGAAAATGCCGGATCTTTTGTACTCGGCGATCTGTTTCTGACTGAGTTCAAGCATATCTGATGCCGCCTTAGCTTGAAGGGACCCTTTTGTGAAGCCCGAATGACCTGCTGATGTGGTTTTCAATAACATGATGATGACGCTCCGAGCATAACAATCGATCTCGGCAGAGAGGCGCATCCTAAGCGTCTTGGGCGAAGTCCCGCGTAAATTGCCTGATTGTTTCCAATATGTCGTGGGGCCGGTAGCCCCACTTTTCAGCAGCGGAATTGTCAATTCCGAACGGCGATTGGCTGGCGGGCGAGACTTTCAGCCCGGACCTTGAATTAAGATCGCTCCGCATCTGACGCAGGATTTCTGCGAGGCACGGACCAGCGGTGGATCCGATGGGCGCTCTAACATCTGTTGGCAAATCGTTCATAGCGGCAAGTTCGACGAAGAACTTCGCTACGTCTGATGCCAGGACGGCGTTGTTGAATTTGAAGCCCGGCGAGGAGTAGGTCAGATCTTGATTCTGCATCAGGCGCTGCGCCACACGGACAAGCCAGTTTTCCGGGTGGGCATGGCGTCCCAGAATTGCGGGAAGCCTGACTGAAATAACAGAAGCGACTTGCGGTGCGTCAACGAGGAGCTGCTCCGCCAACAGCTTTGCCGCTCCATATTCTGATGGAGATACTGGCGCCGTCTCTGCGGAAACCAATCCGCCGTCTGGTTTTCCATACACAGAGGTACTTGAGGCATTCACGATCGAGGAGATGTTCGAGGCGCGGCAAATGGCAAGGACGTTTTGCGTGATCCGGCTGTTGATTTCAGCGCCGTGCGCGCCGTCTCCCGACGTCATGCGGTCGAAAGCAAGGTGAATGATTGTGTGCGGGCTGTCTGACGGTGGGGACCATTCTAGTCCGGGGGCAGACAGGTCAAGATCGACCGGCTTAATCCTTGTGGATAGGGCATGACGTGCGCACGTGGCTGCCGCCTGTCGCGAAAGGGCAAAAGTGTCTATCCCTTCCGCATCAAGGGCCTTGAGCACATATCCGCCAAGAAACGATCCTGCACCGGTCAGAATAACGGGTGTAGCCACTATTGTTGCCCCGGAATAATATCCATTGTGCGTCGGACTCGATCATGCTGAGCATGAGGGTGGAGCCTCCAAACGCTGATATAGGGTGGCGCGTTATTTACATTGACAGCTTGGGTCAGTACGTCATTCCGATCAAGACAAACCGCGACTTAGATCGTGGTGTTTTTTCATCGGATACTTCCTCGTTATGGATCTTACGAAGCCTCGGGAAACTTGCCGTTCTCGGCGATTGCCAGCTTGCTAGTGCAGGGATCAAAACGCTAAAAAGAATGCCTAAATTTCTTACTTTGTTAGCAGGTTGATGAGTAAACCATATAAGCATCTGTATTTGCCGATCGAAGAGTCTGCGCGCGAACTCAATGCGCGGCTTTTGCTCGTTATCGCTGCCATGCAGCAGGGCTACCGGGTTGTGATTGGTCAGCAATGGCTGTTGATCAACAACCTGCAGAATCTCGCCCCGGGAATTGTCTTCTTCAAGGGGACGAACAAAGTTCAGGCTGCTTGGATGGCTCACGCCAAAAAACACGGTCACAAGATCGTTGCTATCGATGAAGAGGTCACGGCGATCGCTGACCGGCGATTTGTACTGAAGGAGGTCTGGCCGGAATCATTACCGCTGATCGACCGTTTCTTTCTGCAGGGACAGAACCAATACAATATCTACACGGACGCGTTTCCGGATTTCCAGGATCGCTTCACAATAACCGGTAATCCGCGGTTCGATCTCCTGCGCAAGGAATTCACCAAAGCGTTCAACGATACAGCGGAGGAATACCGGGAACGGTACGGCCGATATATCTTGATTAATACCAATTTCGGCTATGTCAACACGGCTTGGGGCAAGCCTGAGAACTTCGTTAAGGTTTGTGAAAATGTGGGGTACATCAACCGTTCGGACCCGGAAGACCGGAAGTTTTTAGCCGATTTTTACGATCTTGAAGTCATGAATATGGCCGCCTTCAAAGTCATGATGCGTAAACTCCGCGACAGGTTTCCCGATCATCAGGTGGTTCTAAGGCCGCATCCAGCCGAGGATGTAAAGTCCTGGCAAGACGCTATGTCTGGAGAAGAGCGCATCCATGTCGTTTTCGAGGGCTCTGCTGCGCCCTGGATGCTCGGGGCCGATTATTTCATCCACAATACCTGCACGACCGGCACCGAGGCCATGGTGCTCGGTGTTCCAGTCGGCGCGTATGCTTCCTACACAAATTGGGTCGAAACGATATTCCTCTCCAATCTGGTAACCCCAGTATTTCGGGACATGGATAGCCTCTTCGATGCTGTGAAAGTGGGGATTCAGGACCGGGATGGGGCGATCAATGCGATCCGGCAAGATCGGGATCTTGTCCTTAGGCAGCATATATCGGGTCTGGACCAGACGCTGGCGACCGCTGGTATTTTCCACGGTATCGAAAGCATCGAGGTGGCGAGCTCCTCAGGGTCGGTCTATCGGGATGGAAAAGGCCTCAATGTCGGAGTAAATCGCACCAAGTATCAGCGAAAAAAGATCGAGCTAGACATCAAGGAACTGAACGAGAAAATGACCAATCTGGTAAAGGCAACGGGAATTGGTTTCAGAGCCAAAGTCGAAAAAATGGGCGATTCGCTTTATATGTTCACGCCTGTGGACTGACGCGGCCCGGCTTCGGCGTTATGAGTGCACAAAGGATTCCATGATCTTGAGTCCGACCGGCCCGCTCCGCTCCGGATGGAACTGCACTCCGGTCACATTCTCTTTGATCACGGCTGCGGTGACTTTGGTCCCATCATAAGTCGTTGTCGCCAGGACGGCTTCTGGATCATCCGGCAGGCCATGGTAGCTGTGCACGAAATAGGCGAACTCGCCCGGCTTCACCGATCGAAGCGGGCTTGAGCCCCATCTGCCCGGCCGCGGGCATTCAAGCGGCGCCCAGCCGATATGAGGCAGTTTGAACGCGTTGTTGCCGGCCGCTGGCTGCAGCTGCTTTACACGTCCGGCGATCAATCCGATGCCCTGATGCTCTCCGAATTCTTCGCCAATCTCAAAGAGTGCCTGCATGCCGACACAGATGCCGAGCAACGGCCGGCCGGTCAGGGCGAATTCCCGCGCCAGATCAACCGCTCCATAGCGCCTCATGGCATCAAGGCATTTTGCGAAGGCACCGACTCCAGGCAGCAGCAGGCGTTCGACCTGATCTGCCCGCGGGCATTTGTCGACCAGCTCCACCGAGGCCCCGGATTTTTCGACGGCGCGGCAGACGCTGTACAGATTTCCTATGCCGAAATCGAGAACAGTTACCCTTGGAGCACTCATCAGATCGACAGCTCCCGTATGTTCATGTTTGCGGCCAGGGCTTGACCACGGATTTCTGCGATCGTCATGCGGTCGTAGTGCAGGATGTCGGCCATGGCGACTGCATCGGCATGTCCGTCTTGAACGGCGGCGACAAGATCCTCCACAGACCCCATCCCGCCGGAAGCGATGACCGGGATACTGACAAGGCCCGATATCGCGTTCAACAACGCGATATCGAACCCTTTCCGTGTGCCCTCCTGATCGATCGAGGTCAGCAATAATTCGCCGGCGCCCAGTTTTTCCGCTTCCTGGACCCATTCGATAACGTCGCGCCCAGAATGCTCCCGACCGTTGTCAGTATAGGCTTCCCATCCGCCGGAGTTCTGCCGCTTCGCTTCGACAGAAAGCACGACCGCTTGGCTGCCGAATTCTTCCGCGATTTCCGATAGCAGCTCGGGACGGGCGATAGCCGCCGTATTGATTGCGACCTTGTCCGCTCCAGACCGCAGCAGCTTTCGCGCGTCCTCGACAGATCGGACGCCGCCCCCGACCGTGATCGGAACAAACACATGGTGGGCAGTATGTTCGAGAATTTCAGTTAGATTGTTGCGTCCGTAGAGACTTGCGACCGAGTCCATATAGATGATCTCGTCGATCCCTTGCTCGTAGTACCTTTGAGCATAGGTTTGCGGGTCTCCGATGATACGCAGGCCTTCGAGATGAATGCCTTTGATCAGGTTCGGCCCCTTGATATCGAGCCGGGCGATTAGTCGGATCGGACGCATTTCAATGGACCCCGCAGGCTGTCGTCAATTCTGTTGCCAGACGGTTCTGCGCAGGGACCATTCACCGTTTTCCGAGCGCTGCCAGAGGTGCGGAGAGCGGAACCGATCAGCGAGATGAAGAAAATAATCACGTGTCATTTTCTGGTTCTCGAAGTTCTTCGCGGCTATGGGGAACTGATCTTCGGTAATGCTCATATACGCGAAGTTGTCCGCTTCGAAGCGGTCCGGATATTCGCCGTCGAACCGTTTTGCCAGCGCTACGCCTTCCTCACGGAGGATGTCCTTGGATCGGATCTCCTGAGCGGCGTCATACGTTGCGCGTCCGATGCCGAACTTTACGTGGGTGCAGAAGTAATGCAGGTCGTCGATCTTATCGTCGATGCTGTTGTACTTGCTGTAGGTGCCGGGTGTCCGCTCCGGAGAAGCTTGGAATCCGCCATGCTCAACGGAATAGTAGTAAGCACTCTGAGGGTGCCACTTCAGATAATAACCGAGGTAATGGACCTCAATTCCGACCTTCTCCAGACGGTCCGGGTCTGCAGGCATGTAAGGGATGAAATCCTGCTCCTCGAGCCCAAAATCCTCTTGCAGCTCGGTGAGCGAGACCCCGCCCAAGTAAATATTATCGAAATCCTTGGCCGCGTAATAAGTGTTGGAGCGGATCGGGGTGACAACGTCGGTTTTCGGATTGCCGTACTCGGCTTCGTTCTCGCCATAGAACACCAGCGGAATATTGAAGCGCTCGGCCAGCTTCGGCGCGAGATTTTTCTGGCCTAGAACGAAAGGCTGAAACGGATGGTAGAGGTTTTCCACCGAGAGACGGGTCAGCAGGCGATGCACTCTACCATTCGGCGTGCATAGATAGTTGTCGAATCCGGCATGGATCCATGATTCGAAGTTCTTCCATCCCCAGTCCGTATGGATGTGAGGTGCCCAGGTCACGGTCAGCGGATGCATCCCGTATTTGGTTTTAAGGATATGAGCCGCGTAAAAGCTGTCCTTGCCGCCTGAGCCGGGAACGAGACAATCGTAGCTTCCGTCCTTGCTTCGGTGCTGGTCACAGAGCGCAATCAGTTCCTCTTCGCGTCCGCCCCAGTCGATGGTGGTGTGCTTTTCTTCTGCGACGCGGCAAGCGTCGCATACACCCTCTTCGTCCAGAGCAATTGTTGCTTTGCGGCTCTGTTTCGTATGCTTGAATTCGACGGTCGAATTTGGGCGCTGATTCGAGATCACGCATCGCGTACAGAACTCGATATCCTGCGGAAGTCCGTAGCGGGTTTCCGGCTCGGGATTGTCAGCTGCGAAACTCGAAAAGTCGATATCGACGTGCGCTGGATATTTATACATGGAAGCCTTGAATTGATGGATTTCTGCGCTGATCCGGTTTCCTAACACGATTGCTTCTTTTAAAAGCAATATTTTTACCCGTACGGCCCTCCGAGAAGGTGAGTAAAAATGGAACAGAAACAGCTTGGCGTCCGTGCAGGTGTAAGCGGGCAGCTTTTCTGTTTCGGTTTTGGGTACACCTGTTCTCGGTTGGCATCTCGACTGCGTGTCTCTGGCTGGCGGACGGCCGGGACCGTTCGCAGTTTGCGAGAGAAGGAGCCTAACGAAGATCTGGAATTGTATCGCTTTTGCGGTGACGCGCCGGTCGCTGGCGGATTTGATGTTTTCCGTGATGTTACACACTTGGTTGCTTCGATCCCGCCTGGTGAGGAAGGTGACCCTGCGCTACTCCAGCATTTGGCTGATCTGCGCGCTTTGCCGAGCCTTGAATGGGTCGGCTATCTCTCGACACCGGCTGTCTATGGTGACCGTGGTGGCGCCGTGGTGCACGAGACCGATCTTCCCAATCCGGGATCCGAGCGCGGCAGACGCCGCCTTGCGGCGGAACGTGCCTGGGTTTCCACTTTCGAGAATACTGACGTCTCCGTTCAGGTGTTCAGGCTTTCCGGGATCTACGGGCCCGGCCGGAGCGCCATAGATCAATTGCGCAGTGGCAAGGCACGGATCATCGATAAGCCAGGCCAGGTCTTCAACCGCATCCATGTCGATGATATCGGGACTATATTGATGGCCTCGATGCAGCGGCCGAATCATGGCCGGATCTACAATGTCGCGGATGATGAAGCCTGTCCCAGCGGAGACGTTATCCGCTACGCCGCGGAACTTCTCGACATGGAGGCGCCTGAGCCGATTCCGTTTGACAGCGCGGAGCTGTCTCCGATGGCGCGGTCGTTTTATTCCGAGTGCAAAAGGCTCGATACCGCGCGGATCAAGTCCGAACTTGGTGTCAAGCTGGCATACTCCACCTACCGGGAAGGGCTGCGCAGTATTCTTGACGATGCGTGAACTGCCGCGTAGAGCGAACGTACAAGTTCGCACGTAAGGAACGCATTGTGCCACGAGCTCCGGTCCATATTGTCGGCTGCGGAGGTCACGCCAAGGTCATCGCCATGATGGTTGAGGCGGGTGACCAGCTCGACATCGTCTCCTTCATTGACCGGGACCCGGGTGAGGGCGCGTCTTTCCTGGGAAGGTCGGTACAGGACGAAGACACATTCCTCGAGGCTCGCTGTGGGGAAGCCGTCATCATCGCTCTCGGTGAAGGTGTGCGCCGCAGGGAAACCGTGACCCGCTACAAACAGGCCGGTTTCTCCAGCTTCCCTGCCATCGTGGCTTCGTCCGCCGCAGTGGCCGAAGGCGTCTTGATCGGTGAGGGGAGCGTAGTGATGCCTGGAGTGATTGTGAATCCCGGCGCGGAAATCGATGCCTTTTGTGTTCTGAATACGGGCGCGATCCTGGAGCATGATTGCAGGCTAGGCGATTATGCGGCGCTCGCTCCGGGCGCGACGGTGGGCGGCGATTGCCGGATCGGGGCTGGTGCCTATATCGGCATTGGTGCCGCCGTGTCCCACGGTCGCACGATCGGACAGAGTGCCGTTATTGGCGGCGGGTCCTTCCTGGCCTCCGACGCAGGCAGCGACGAATTATGGGGCGGTGTTCCCGCAGTCTTGATCCGTAAGCGCGCACCGGGCGCGACGGTGCTGTGAGGATATATGCAGAATAGTTCGGAAGCGGGCCGGGTCTTCGTCATTGCCGAAGCTGGGGTCAATCACAACGGCGACCTCGCCATGGCGCGCCGTCTGGTCGAAGCCGCAGCCGCAGCTGGCGCGGATGCCGTCAAGTTTCAGACCTTCTCGCTGGAGTCCATTGTCGCGGCAACGGCACCCATGGCTGACTACCAGAAAACCAACACCGGAGCCTCGGGTTCCCAGAAGGACATGCTGGCGGATCTTGAACTGCCGCTGGAAGCCTTTAGCGAGTTGGCCGCATATTCCGCCTCGCTCGGCATCGAGTTCATGTCGACGGCGTTTGACCCTGTCAGCCTTGATCATCTGTTGTTCCTGAAGGTGCGCCGCCTGAAAATTCCCTCGGGTGAGATCACCAATCCCGAACTGGTGCGGGCGATCGGCGGGGCCGGGCTGCCGGTGATCATGTCGTCCGGTATGGCCAATCTCGGGGAGATCGAGCAGGCACTCGGCTGGCTGGCTGAGAGTGGCGCGGGTGATATCAGCCTGCTGCATTGCGTCAGCGATTATCCGGCCGATCCGTCGGATGCGAACCTGGCGGCCATGGATACGCTCCGGACGGCTTTCGGGTATCCCATCGGCTGGTCCGATCATACGCTCGGCGATACCGTGACCATCGCTGCCGTGGCGCGCGGGGCGACGATTATCGAGAAGCACTTCACACTTGATAAGAACCTCCCGGGGCCGGATCACAAGGCATCTCTCGATCCGGCCGAGCTGAAGCGGATGGTCGATAATATCCGGATTACCGAGGCTGCTATCGGCAATGGCCGCAAGCAGCCGACGGAGGCGGAACGCAAGGTGGCACTGGTCGCCCGGCGCAGCATTGCCGCTCGCGCGGATATCGCCGAAGGGGCAGAAATCACGGCCGCTGACCTGACATATCTGCGACCGGGGGACGGTATCGCGCCGTCGCGGGCGGATATGGTCATCGGCCGACGCGCCGTGCGGGCAATTCCAGCGGGGACGCTTTTGAGTCTCGCTGATATCGGCTGACGCAAAAGTGCCTTGCCGCGGAGCTACTTCCGCCCCATCTACCCGCGCATGAAAACAATCACCGACCGTCCGGCGGCTCCGCCGTCGATCCTCAGCGCCGAGGATATGCTGACTGCGCGCGAGATTTCGGACTGGCTGCTGCAGATCTCCCGCGAGGGCCGTGATCTTGGTCGGCTCTGGGACGAGTTTTGCCGCCGCCTGGCTCTGGCTGGCGTTCCGGTCGAGCGCGGCACGGCGATCCTTATGGTGCTGCACGCGATCAAGGAAGGCGTGCATTGCGAGTGGCGCATGGGGCAGGGGGTCGAGGTCAAGCCCTGGCATTACGCGCCGGGCAATGCCAGGATTTATGAGGAAAGCCCCCTCCGGCTGGTGCATGAGACCGGGAGCTGGCTGCATCGGCGGATTGACGAGAAGAGTGCGGCGGAATTTCCGATTCTGGCCGACCTGAAGGCGCTCGGATACTCGGATTATCTTTGCGTGCCGATCATCTTCGCCAACGGCATGCGGAATGCGCTGACGTTTGCCAGTCGCGAAATACAGGGCTTCTCAGAGCGTGATATCGCCTTGCTGCAGCAGATCATGCCGACGGCGAAGATCGTGCTGGAGCTGATGTCCGTCTATCGCAGCATGGACGATGTACTTGCCATGTATGTCGGCCGTGAGCCCGGCGGCCGCATTCTTGCCGGCGAGGTCCGGCGCGGTGTGGTCAACACGATGGAGGCGGCGATTCTGGTCGCCGACATGCGCGATTTCACGCTGCTTTCCGACCGGCTCGGCGACAAGCAGACGGTGGAGCTGCTGGACGCCTATTACGACTGCATCATCCCGCCGATCCTGAAACATGGCGGCGAGGTGCTGAAATTCACCGGTGACGGGATCCTTGCGATTTTCCAGGATCCATCGGGTATCGGGGAGTGCCAACTCTGCCGGGGCGGTGCGCTTGAGGCCGCGATAGAAGGGCAGGCCTGTCTCGATGCGCTGGACACCTCGCGATGGGGAGCGGACGTCGAGGTCAAGGCGGGCGTTGCCCTGCATCACGGCAAGGTCGCCTTCGGCAATGTCGGCTCCGGCGAGAGGCTGGATTTCACGGTGATCGGCAAGGACGTGAATCTTGCCGCCCGGCTCGGCGCCAAGTGCCGCACCCTGCACGAGCCGATCCTGATGTCGAAGACCTTCGCCGAATGCCTGCCGGTTCCTGTCCGTAAACTTGGCGATTTCAGCCTGCGCGGCCTGCCCGGCACGCAGGACGTCTACGTCCCGGCGTGAGGCCATGTGCCGCGCAATCAAGACGCGGGTTGCCCCCTGAGCGGCCTCTTCCTGTAGGATTGCAGAGATGGCCGGTCCCGATACCAGATCGCCGGCGCGTGAAGAGGATCGCCGATTTGTCACCGAGCCCCGTTTTATCGATGCCTGATTTCGACACCGACCCGGCTTCTTGGGCGGCGTAGCGGCGATGCGTGACGATACGGAGCGGGGCAGCAAGACAGCTGCCGTTGTCGGCGGCGGTATCACCGGCTGTGCGACCGCGCTTGATCTCACCCGTCTCGGGTTTCAGGTGACACTCTACGAAGCCAAACCACTGCTTGGCGGCATCCTGAGGGATCTTGAGAGCGGCGGGAGATGGTATTTCAACGGATGCCAGTATCTGCGCACGGAGCAGGCCTGGCACAAGGCCCTGCCGGACGCGCTGCAAAACAATCTTTATCGGTTCGCGCACTATTACGGCTCCTATACCGATCTCGGTTTCGGTCCCGTCTCGCATGAGGATTTCGAGGCGCCCGTTTTCGATGCGCCGCCGGATGGTCTTGCCGATCCTGAGACCTACCGCGCATGCGCCAGTCTGGCGGACAGGATGCATTGTTATCCGCCGGCTATCGGTGACGCCGTGCTTGGATGGCTCAGACATCTCGGGGCCGATCCAGAAGCGATTGACGCGGGAAACGCCTACAACGTCCAGCTTGGGCGTCTCTACCTGCGCGGTGACGATAAAGAGATCGATACTCTGAAGACCGGCTCGCCCGTTGCGGACGATCTGCTGGGCTTGCCGCGCACTGTCCGGGGCGAGGGGCGCCCTGTCGGCAGTCTGCCAACCCATGGCTACAACGCCTTTTTCGATGTGTTCGAAACCATTCTGACCGAGGCAGGCGTCATTGTTTGCACAGGCCAGCCGGTCGTGCCGCGGTTCAAAGATGACACTGCCATTTTGAAGCTGCGTGGCGAGACCCTGAGGCCGGACCTGATCGTCTGGGCGGCGAACCCGACCCCGGTGATTGCCGCCGCCGGATTGGGGCGTCTTGATGATCCCTTTGTGGATATCACCGTGAGCGCGGGCAGCATCTCCGGCCCCGGGCTTCCGGCCGATCCCCATTATATGCAGGTCTACAGCACCGGCAGCCCGGTCACGCGCATTTTCACCTATCCGCGGGAGGACGGGCACTCCGTTACGGTCGAGCATATGCCGGACGGCAAAAGCGCGCCGGAATTGCAGGCGCATGTGCAGGAGATCTGCCGCTCCTTTTATGGCGATGTCCGGATCGAGGTCGCCGACCAGCAGCCGCAGCGCCGCCATATTTTCTTCTCGCCGGCGGACCGTGCGCGGTTCGACGCTTTCCGTGACCTCTGCACGACGCGCTATGTCAATTTCGTCGACGGCGCGTGGGAAAGCTACGCCCGTGATCCGAAGATCAACGGCATCGCATCGACCCTGCGCGCACGGCTGCCGCTGATCCGTCCCTAGAATTCGATCCCGGCCTGCGCCTTGAAACCCTGGCGGAAGGGATGCTTGATCTGGGTCATCTCGGTGACCAGATGGGCCGCCTCGATCAGCTCTTCCTTGGCGTTCCGGCCGGTGACGATGACATGCAGGTCTGGTCGTTTGTTTTTCAGGGTCTCGACGACTTCCTCAAGCGGCAGGTAATCGTAGCGCAGGACGATGTTCAGCTCGTCCATCAGCACCATGTCGATTTCGGGATCCGCCATCAGCTCCTTCGCCTGCTCCCAGGCGGCGCGGGCGGCGGCGATGTCGCGGTTCAGATCCTGGGTGTCCCAGGTGAAGCCTTCGCCCATGGTGCGGATGGAGATCTGATCCGCGAAGGCTTCCAGCACCTTGCGCTCGCCGGTCTCCCACTTGCCTTTGACGAACTGGACGACGCCGACATTCATGCCATGGCCAAGGGCGCGGCAAACCATGCCGAAAGCGGCTGTGCTTTTACCCTTACCCTTGCCGGTATGGACGATCAGCAAGCCGCCGGTCTCGGTTTTGGTGGCCATGATCTTGTTCCGGGCGGCCTTCTTCTTCGCCATCTTCTCGGCGTGGCGGGCGGCCTTTTCCGGGTCAATCTCGGTGCCAGTCTCGATATTCTCGTCGCTCATCATCTCACTCCCTCTTGCCGTCCATCATGACGCCCGGCGACCCGTGCGGGTCAACCGGCAAGCGCCGTCAATTCCTCGTGGGCCGCGTTCCGGCGTGGACGCCATAACCCGCGATCCAGCGCTTCCCTGAGCTTCGCAGCCATCTCCTTCAGTGCAGCCGGATTATGCCGCTCCAGGAAGGTGCGGACCTTGTCATCGCCGAGATAGGCATCGAACACGGCATCGAAATGGTGATCTCCGACGCAGCGCGCGGTGGCGGCGAAGGCGAACATGTAATCGACGGTCGCGGCCATCTCGAAGGCGCCCTTGTAGCCGTGCCGCATGACGCCCGCGATCCATTTCGGATTGACCACCCGGGCCCGCACGACCCGCGCGACTTCCTCTTCCAGCGAGCGGATACGAGGATGTTCGGGCCGGGAATGGTCGTTGTGATAGACCGTCGGCTGGGCACCCGAAAGATGCCGGATCGCAGCGGTGATGCCGCCCTCGAACTGGTAGTAATCGTCACTGTCCAGAAGGTCGTGCTCGCGGTTGTCCTGGTTGTGCAGTACCAGTTCCACATCCTTCAGACGCGACTCGAACAGCGCATGCGCGGCCTCGCCCTCGGTACCCTGACCGTAGGCATAGCCGCCCCAGGCGACATAAGCGTTGGCGAGGTCTTCCTCGTTTTCCCAGAGCTGCTCGTCGATCATTGCCTGCAGGCCGGCGCCATAGGCGCCGGGCTTGGAGCCGAAAACGCGATAACCAGCCTGCTTTTCCGCCGCCTCGCGACTGGCGCCCGCATTCTCAAACGCGTCCGCATCGGCTTTGTAGCGCGCCGCGAGCGGGTTCTGTGCGGCGGGCTCGTCCAGCGTCGCAACCGCACGGGCGGCGCTGTCCAGCAGGTCTATCTGGAACGGGAAGGCATCCCGGAAGAAGCCGGAGACCCGGAAGGTGACATCGACACGCGGCCGGTCGAGCACGGAGGCGGGCAGGATCTCGAAGCCGGTGACGCGGCCACTGGCAACGTCCCATTCCGGCTTCACCCCCATCAGGGCGAGGGCCTGGGCTATATCGTCACCGCCGGTCCGCATGTTGGCGGTGCCCCAGGCGGAGATCGCCAGCCGCTCCGGCCAGGCGCCATTCTCCTGCCGGTAGCGTTCCAGCAGCAGGCAGGCGGATTTCCAGCCGAGCTGCCAGGCGGCCGGGGTCGGCACCGCGCGGGTATCGACGGAATAGAAATTCCGGCCCGTCGGCAGCACGTCCGGCCGTCCGCGTGTCGGCGCGCCGGAGGAGCCTGGAGCAACGAACCGCCCGTCGAGCCCGGTCAGCAGGCCCTTCAGTTCCGCATCGCCGCAGCTTGCGACCGTTGGGCGAAGGTGGCTGTCGACGGCCTCCAGTACGGTCCGGGTGCGCTGCCAGTGGGACAGGGCTTCTCGGCGCCCAGCGATAAGATCGTGAGCCAGCAATTCCAGCCGCTCGATCGTGTCGCCATGGGTTCGCCAGAGCTGCTCATCGGCATCCGCAAGCGCGTCCGGACGAATTCCTTCCCAAGGCAGGCCCATGTCGGCGGCCAGTGGATCGAAGGGCTCGCCGTCCAGCTCAAGCCCTAGGTCACGCGCCAGCGCCCGCTGCAGGGAGGCGTCGCCGCCATCGCCCTTACCGCGCGGCACACGGACCAGAGCGGTCAGCAGGTCGTCGAGCAGACGGCCTTCCGGTGCGGCACCGAAGATATGCAGCCCGTCCCGGATTTGTAGTTCCTTCAGCTCGCAGAGATAGCCGTCCAGCCGGTTCAGCTTCTCCGCTTCATCCTCCCGGTCAGAGAGGCCAAGATCCTTGTCGATGCCAATGGTTGCCATCTTTTCCAGGATTTGCTGGGACAACAGCGTCAGGCGGCGTGGATCGACGCCTGCGGCCTGATAATATTCGTCCACCAGCGCTTCCAGTTCCTTCAGCGGGCCGTAGCTTTCAGCCCGAGTCAGTGGCGGTGTCAGATGGTCGATGATTACGGCGGCAGACCGGCGCTTCGCCTGCGTTCCCTCGCCCGGATCGTTGACGATGAAGGGATAGAGGTTCGGCAGTGCGCCGAACACGGCCTCCGGATAGCAGCTCTCGGACAGGGCCAGTGACTTACCCGGCAGCCATTCCATGTTGCCGTGCTTGCCCATATGCACGATTGCATGGGCGCCGAACTGCTCCCGTAGCCAGATATAGAAGGCGAGATAGCCGTGCGGCGGGACGAGGTCCGGAGAGTGATAGGTCTCGGTCGGGTCGATATTGTAGCCGCGCGCAGGCTGGATGCCGACGAGCACATTGCCGAGGCTGAGCACCGAAAGCCGGAAGGCATCGCCGGAGACGAACGGATCGCTTTCAGGCTTCCCCCAGCGTTCCTCAATCTCGGTGCGGACTGTCTCCGGAAGCTGTGCAAAAGCCGCCTTGTAGGTTTCGAGGGACAGCAGCGCGCCGCCCTTGCGGGAGGCCCGGTCGGAGAGATCGTTTGTCGGTCCTACGGAGAGTCTGCCGATCAGGGCATCGCCGTTGATCGGGATATCGCGCACGCCATACCCGGCCTCGGCCAGTGCGCGCAGCACGGTGACCGTGCCGGCAGGGGTGTCCAGCCCGACGCCGTTGCCGAGCCGTCCGTCCTTGTTCGGATAATTGGCAAGGACGATGGCCAGCTTGCGCTCTTTCGGAGTGGCTGCGCGCAGGTGGGCCCATGACGATGCGAGCCTCGCTGCGAAGGCAATGCGATCCGGGACGGGCTCGTACGTAACGAGGGAGCATTCCGTGGCTTCGTCGCGCCGGGCTTCCGCCTTGAAAGAAACGGCGCGGGTCAACACCCGTCCGTCGACCTCCGGCAGGGCCACGTTCATGGCGATGTCGCGGGCGGAGAGGCCGTTGGTCGAGGCCTCCCAATTCTCCCGGTTGCCGCCGGAGAAGATCACCTGCAGCACCGTGCAATCGCCGCCGTCGAATGGGGTTTCCGTACCCGGCGCGCCCGGTTTGGAAACCGCAAACCCGGTGGCGTTCAGGATCACGCCCGGCGGCGCCTGCTCGATGGCCCCGCGCACAAGCCCGGCGGAAACCGGGTCTTTCAGGCTGGAGACAAAGATCGGCACCGGGGCCAGTCCCTCGGCGCGCATCGCCTCGATCAGTGCATCGACTGGAGCCGTGTTGCCGGCCTGTACCAGCGCCCTGTAGAAGACGATGGGCGCCGGATGCGCGCCGGGTTCAGACGCGGCCAGCACCTCTTCCAGAGACGGGTGAGCGCGGCCCGGCAGATAGTACCCCGCCTTTGGAAGAGGTGCCGGCTCGCGCCACTCGGTCTCGGTTCCGATCAGGCTGGTGGCGAAACGGATGGCCTCGGCGGCATTGCCGATCCCGCCCTCGATCATGTAGCGCCAGAGCCGCTGTGTTGCGGCGGTATCGAGGCTGCCATACCCGGTCAACTCCGGGTCCGGCTGATCGTCGCCGGGCAGGAAGGCGAGTGGGATCTTCTTCTTCCGGCAGATGGCCGCGAGCTGCTCGACGCCATAGGGCCAATAGCCCGTGCCGCCGATCACCCGCACCACGATCATCTTGGCGTGGACGACCATCTCTTCGACATAGAGGTCGACGGAGAGATTGTGTCCGAGCTGCATCAGGTTCGCCAGCCGCAGGCTGGGGAACGGGCCGTCATGACCCGCTGTCACCTGTGCATAGCCTTGCGCGAGGCAGGCGAGTTCGGTGTCCGCTGCGCTCAGGAACAGGATGTCGCCCGGCGTTTGGCCGAGATCGACGGCTTCGCTGCCGTCGGTGACCGAGCCGGGAGTAGCCGCGAGGAGATGCATGGAGCCTCCGCCTTATGCGGGTGGGTCTGCGGGGCGGGTGTTACCCGGCGATGGCGCTGGTGATGGCGTCCCGGTCGAGCCCGTGATGGCCGATCACCACGAGCCGGGAGGCGCGGGTCTCGCCTGCCTGCCAGTCGCGGTCGAAATAGCGCTGGATGCGCGGGCCAACGCCCTGGATCACCTGCCGCATCGGCTTGCCCGGAATATCGAGAAAGCCTTTTACGCGCAGAATATCATGGTTTTGGACGGCGGCGATGATCCGTTCTTCGAGCGCGTCGGCGTCTTCGATCACGCCGAGCGGCATGACGAAGCTGTCGAAATCCTCGTGGTCGTGCTCGTGCCCGTCGTCATGATGCGAAGGGCGGCTGTCGAGATCGTCTTCCGCTGCCGCGCCAAGGCCGAGCAGCACGTCCGCGCCGAGCTGGCCATGGGCGCTGGTGACGGTCTTCACCGCGCTCCGGAGATAGGGCGCAACGGCTTCCCGAACCTTGGCAAGCCCGGCGTCGTCCAGCAGGTCGGTCTTGTTCAGCACCACCATGTCGGCGCACTGAAGCTGTTCCTCGAACAACTCCTCCAGCGGGCTTTCATGATCGAGGGATTCGTCTGCCGTGCGCTGGTCCTGCACTGCGTCGTGATCGTCGGCGAAGCGGCCTTCGGAAACGGCGGCCGCGTCGATCACGGTGACCACGCCGTCGACAGTGATGCGGGTCCGCACTTCCGGCCAGGCGAAAGCTTTCACCAGCGGCTTTGGCAGGGCAAGGCCGGAGGTCTCGATGATGATGTGATCCGGGCGTTCCGGCCGTGCCAGGATGGCTTCGATGGCGGGCAGGAAATCGTCCGCCACGGTGCAGCAGATGCAGCCGTTGGCGAGCTCCACCACATCGTCCTCGCTGCAGCCTTCGATGCCGCAGCCGGTCAGCAGTTCCCGGTCGACGCCGAGATCGCCAAATTCGTTGATGATGAAGGCGAAGCGGCGGCCGCCGTTATTTTCGACCAGATACCGGATCAGGCTGGTCTTGCCGGCGCCGAGAAAGCCGGTGATGACGGTGGCGGGGATCTTCTCTGTCATGTCTTCTGTCTCCTGGGCCTTCCACGACATTATGCCTTGGACCGGTGCGTTGCGCTCTCGTCACCGAACGGAAGACCGTGCCCTGATCACACCCCGGATCAAGGCGGGCGACGATGCTGACGGCAGGTCTCCTGGCTCGCCGGGTCATAACGTTCTGTCCGCCTTCCCGGATGCAGGAAATCCTGCGTCCAGTGGCTTCGGGACAGACCGCTCGCCGGCTACAGTTGCGGGGGCAGCCGCGGCTTGATCCGGCAGACACGCCGAACCGACCGCGTTCCCTTTTGATCCCCCCTCCGAATGAAAGGGCGGGAACCGTAAGCAAAACCGTTGTCGGACGGCGTGGGGGCAGTGTCAAGGGAGCGCGTCGACGGAGAGGCTGAAATCGGCTACATTCATGACTATATCGAAGGGAAGCCCCGCCCCGGCGGGCCGGAACCGGACATCCAGAAATGGCCATCACAGCGACGGCTTCGATAGCGCCTCAACTCAGCACCCTGAACCGCAATGGAACGGGACAGACAAGCTCGCCCACGGAATCCGGCGCACCTGTTGCGGCGGAAAACAGTGCGGCGGTTGCCGCAACCACGGTTCTGGGAACGTCCGGCCAGCAAAGCGCTGCCGTGTCGCAAGCCCAGTCCGAGCTGCGCTCCGCAGAGGATGCCGTCGCCCGGCGCGAGGCCGAGTTGAGCGATGCACAAAGCGCCGCTGCCGCCGCCTCCGACCGGGCTGACCAGCGCCGCCGGGCTTTGTCCGAGGCGGAGGGAGCCGAACGGGTTGCCCTTGCCGAAGACCTCCAGCGTGGCTCCCTGGTTAATATTTCCGTCTGAAAATCAGGACCGTTTGAGGCTCAGGATTTCCGCCGAGATTGTGAGCGTAACCCGCTCGCCATCTCCGTAATAAGGGTTCGTGCGGAAAGTGAGCCAGCTCGGGAAAACGGTGAGCTGGCCATTCTTGGGAGCGACCAGCATGGGGCTGCCAACAGGATCAATGGGTAATCCTGCTAGACTGGCGGCACCACGGGGGTCGTCGATCTCGATAGTCCCGCTCTCGGGTGCGTCGGCGTTGGGTGTGTCGCCGGCCTCGACCGTATAGATCATCGTCAGGTGATGTCCCGGTTTGAGATGGCTTTTTTCATAGGCGCCGTAGCGCAGCACCGTCGCCGAGCCAGAGAGCCGGGCGTTGAATGTGCAGTCACCTCCGGCGATCTGCGGCACCACAGTCTGGACGGCGCCGAGGGCGGTTTGCCGGATGGTGTCGATGCCCTTGTCCTGCCAGTCGAATAGATTCCCGCCGGATCGCCAGCCGCCGATAACGCCACCGGCATTCTGCTCGCCTGATGCCTCACGGGTCAGAACGGCGGCTTTCAGCGCGTCATTGAGCGGCGCGCTGCCTTCGATGGCGAACATGAACAACCGGGTCGGGAAAACCTCGAGAATATCCGTGCGGGAATCGAACTTCAGTTCCATCGGCCAGCCCCCTGCAATCACGTCCGTGTCCGGCTACTTCCATAGCATGCCAGGGCGACGCTCGGTCAAACACCGGTTTGTCGTAGTTTTGTGAAGGCCGGGAAGAAAAGCGGTGAGAGACCGTCCGGCGCCTTCCCGCTTGGCCCCACGCTTATGGGCCCGCCGCCGCAATCCGGTATTTTCTGCTCACTGCTCGAGCAAAGCCGGTTCGTAGGTGTGAGCTCCGTCCGGGCCGATCCATGGAGTTTCGCCGGGTTCCGGCTCGAGAGCGGCTCGCACCGGTTGTTCTGTCACCGCGCAGCAGGCGAGCCCCAGTCGCCGCAGCGTTTTCGGTGCCGTTTAGTTGAGGCGTTTGTTCAGGTGTGGCGAAATTCTTCGCATACCTGTCGAACGGCTGTCTGACATGAGCTGGCGGAAAAACCACGCTGGCCCGCACCGAGAACATCCTCCGGGGCAAGGATTTGGCTTGTCCGGCAGCGCATTATGGCCGTACCCCGTTGTTCCATTCCTTCCAGAGCACAGGCCAGCGGAAAGCGTGCTTCAACGTTGCTGTGACTGGAAAGTTTGACTCCGGGCATTACCTTGCCCTTCATTGCCAAAGGCGCGGATTTTGCTGACCAGGATGACAAGGCCGTGCGGCAGATCGATAACATGCAGACTCCCGGCTGACGTCATGCCGTTTTGTTTCAGCGCATCGCCGCCGTTGAGCGGGCCCGCGTTGGCGGAGCGGAGAGTAGGGCGCGGCGCAATTCCGGCACTGGGGCCAGTCCAGACCTTAGATGCCGCCAATGCCCGTTCGCTCAGCAGCAGGCGCGCTTCCGTCCGGTCGCCAGGCGCAATCACCGTTCGCAAATAATCGATAGGATAGGTCATGAATTGATGGTTTTTCACGCATTTTGTATAGCGCTTAAATTGATTAACCTTTACGCATTGAATAACGGGACAATCGAAATATGAGTGAGCTCAACTAAAAAGTGAACTTTTTGCATTTTGATAAGCCGATATTCCGGGTATCATTTCAATCTTTTTTCGAAAATTTCCCACCTGCCGGATGCACTGATGTCTCCTCTGAATTTGAAAAAAATTCTTATCACTTATCATGCCCTTTCAGGCTTTCCCTCGGTAGTCGCCCAAGATTTCTGGAGCGGGCTGGAGAGGGCCGGAATTAACGTCATCGGAAAAACCCTTCCCGAATACGAGCGTAATATCGGGTTTAAGGAAATGATCCGGTTTCGCCTGCTCATGAACATGACCATGGATACTTTAAAGCATTTCCAGCGGGTCAAAACACTCAGCTGGATGCAGGACAATCCATTCATGGTTGGTGACCGGGGAGTATGTAGCGATCCAGATCAATACTTTCTCTGTGCGGACGCGGACCACATCAGCGAAGTCAACTACTGGTTCGACGCCGTCAATCCAGCAATTCACGTGCCGCATTGGGCGACCATGATGACCCCGGCGATCATGGATCGCGAGTTTATCGAGAAAACCTTTTCTGATCGGCCAATAGAGCTCCTGTTCGTCGGTAGCGTTGATCTTGAGGAGTTGAAGAAGGACCTCAAGAAACTGAACGCGCTTCCGTCCCACCTGCTCGATCTGGCAACGGGGACTCTTGATCTGATGCGGTCTGGCGATACCCGCTCGGTAACCCGCATTGGCATGGCGGTGGACGATTCGTTAGGTATTGGACTTTATTCCGACGACAGGAAGATTTTCCGCGAGATTATGACACGGGTTGACGCTTTCGTTAGGGGTGAGAACCGGGTGAATTTGTTTCGCGCTCTCAACGGTATCGACATCAAAGTTGTGTCCCCGCACCGTGAGGCGATTTCTTCATTGGCGGGGCGAGGGGTAAAGCAGCTGAAAGACTCCAACTTCCGAGGATCAGATCCTTTTATCCTCGGATTGTACGCGATGTGCCACGCGAAGCTGATGATCAACAATCTACCCAATTACCGTAACGGTGTTACCGAACGTTTTTTCAATGCCCAGGCCAGGGGAGCGGCTGTGCTTTCTGAAAAGAACAGCTACCTGGAAAATAACTTCACGGATAATGAGGACGTATTCCTTTACGATCCGTACAACCTTTCGGATATAAAAGAGCGGGTGCGGTATATCCTGAGTGACCAGGAGAAACTGAAGGAAGTGGCATTAAGTGGGTTCGACAAGACCCACAGTCAGCACCTCATTGGCAATCGACTCGATCTGATCTTGAGCAAGCATTGAGGGAAATGGTTGAGGTTGCAGGCACCGGAGATGACGCTGCCGGATTTCAGGCTGAATAAAGCTCAGACCTGATGCCGTTCAATCTGTCATCCAGTACCTGCTGTTCCTGAGGTGCGAGTAGTCCGCGCCATTCGTCTTTGGGTGGCGTACGCCGCCCGTCTTCCTGGATTGGCGGAACATTCTCCAACGCAACCGCCAGAAAATCGGCCAGTGTTGAGCGGTAGCGGGCCTCATCGGCGACCATGTCCTCGAACCGGCCGATGGAAATCTCCAATCCGGCCCTCCGTTCCTTCTGGGCATCTTCCCAACCTTTCAGCCATGTCAGGAGGCTCGGATAATAAATTCGTGCAAGTAAAGTCACTTGCTCTTTCGCCGGCAGGTAACTGTATCCAGCATAGACATGGTTGAGGCGGGAAAGGATCTCTGCCGACTTAAGAGAGTATCCGTGAAAAGAAGCCAGAGCCTGCCGCGGATCGCGGGTTTGCACGAAGATTTTGTCGACGCCGCTTGCCGCAAGCCTTTCAAGTGACTCCTTCGTCGGGCTGAGATGGCTGTGGCAGGCGAAACGCCCTTCAACGAAGGCCTTCAGATAAGCGTCCTGTAAAGGAACGTCGATACGTGGCGCCAATTCGCCGAAGCCCAGTTCCATTGTTGGACGGTGGGTGAAGGTGGCCAGGGTTTTTGTCAGGTTGCTGCTGGCACTTCGTGGCATGCCGATGATGCAAAGCGGCGTCCGGATCTCTGCCGTCGCCGGAGGCTGTCTCCCGACATGATAGGCGAGGCCGTGTTCCAGCCAGGCTTCGGCCTCATCGTACCTGCCGGCCGAGACCAGAGTGCGGCCCATAAGGAAGGCGAGCCGGGCATCTCCAGGTTTGGCCGCGATCAGCATTCGGAGCCAGCCGAGTGCGGTATCCGGGTGCCCGCTCAATCGGGCGGCTTGATAACGCTCGAGGACCTGCTGCTCGTTTAAGGCTTCGTCGGGGTAGAAGTGCATGAGTCTCTCCGGCCTTAAGTCGCAGCATTATTATTCCGTCCCTGGCGGGCTTACTGCCCGCCGTTCTTCGCGAAATATTCCAGCGCCTTTTCGGCCATGTAGAGGTCGAAGGCGTCGTGGATGTCGATGCCGGAGGCGACATCGTCGATCTCCAGGATATCGACCTTCATGCCGGTCCGTTTGCCGGCCCGGATCAGGTCGGCGCGGATGGCGGAGGCGAGGCCGGTATCTTCACGGAACAGAGGCTTGCGGGTCTGGCGCGGGCCGTAGACGGCCATCCAGTCGAACACCCGCTGCCATTCCCCGTCCGCGTTCCGGGACCAGAAATTCTTGTGCGTCTTGTTGGCGACGAAGACCGTCTCCAGGCTGTCATCCGCCTTCAGCCGGTTGACGCATTCGGCGATCCATTCCGGCTTGCGGAAGATATCCGTCGGTTGCAGGAAGACGACGATGCCGAACGGCCCATCGATCTCTTCTGCCCGCTCCAGTGCATCTTTCAGCACCGGCTCGGTCGGTGTCAGATCTTCTGCCAGAGAGCCTTCGCGCATGAAGGGGCACCAGGCCCCAGCGGCAACGGCGGCATCGCGGATTGCTTCGCTGTCGGTGGTGACCAGCACCCGGTCACAGACGCCGGAGGTGAGCGCATGCTCGACGGAATGGGCGATCAGCGGCTTTCCGCCGATCGGCTTGACGTTCTTGCCGGGCAGTCCCTTGGAGCCGCCGCGAGCGGGCAGGATGGCGAGAACGCGGTCAGACTTTGTCATGCGATGGAATTCCTGAGTTCGGTAAAGCGGTCCGCGACCATTTCGGCCATGGCGAGGCTCATGTCGTCGCGGATATCGACAAGGGCCCAGAACTGGTCGACCACCTCGAAGCCGACCGCGTCGCCGAGACGACGGCCCTCGCGGATCAGCTCCGGCCGGGTGGCGAGCGCGAGGCCAACGACTTCCTGGAAATAGGTCGAGCTGCGCCGGTCGCCGCCCGGATCGAGAGCCTGGATGGTGCGGTCAGGATCGAGTCGCCACAGGCTGGCGTCGAATTCACGGACGCAGACCACGCTGTCGAGATGATCGCGGGCCGCGAGATTCTCCGCCGTGCGCCGGATCAGGCCACGCGGCCGGAACGGATGGGTCGGCTCGACGACGACGACCTGTTTTGCCGGGTGGGCATCCAGCACGTCCACCAGCGCGTCCGAATAGCTCTCGGCTTTGCGGTCATGGATGGTGATCCGGTCTGCGAAGGGCGCGGCCTGGGCTTTCACCGCGTCATCGTCGGCGGTCAGCACGACATGCGCTTCCGGCAGATCTTCCAGCACCGCCTCTATGGTGCGGACAAGGCTGGAGGCGCCGTGCAGCGGCTTCACCAGCTTTGGGGTCGAACTGGCGCCGGAATAGACGGGGATGATGGCAAGGATGTCACTCATGGCGCGCTCGTCCGGATGTAATCGATAACCTCGGCGACGCGTTTGGCGCGGCCCTCGTCGCGGCCCTGATGGATACCGTGATGGTGATAGACCCGGAGGCCCGGCTCATAGAGGATTTCGTGGCCGAGCGCGATCATGCGCTTGCCCCATTCCCGGTCCTCGACGCCCCGGATCTCCTCATCGAACGGATGCTCGTCCCAGATCGATTTGCGGATGCCCGAGTTGGCGTTGTGGAAGAAGTAATCCCGGCGCTGGCGCACCCGCTCGTCCCGGAAGGTGGTCCAGAGATCGCGCCGGTCGATGGCGCTGGTATCGGGCAGCGGCTCCTGCCGACCATAGATGCCGCAGAGTTTCGGATCGCCGTCCGGGCCGAGATGGGCCAGCAGGTAATCCGCCCAGAGCTCGTCCACCGGCACGCAATGCGAGGAGATCAGCGCCACGGTGTCGTATTTCGCGGCGGCGATGCCGATATTCAGGGCTCGGCCGTAAGAGAATTCCGCGCGGCTGATATACTGGATGTTCACGCCATAGGCTTCGGCGATCGGCAGCGTATCGTCGGTGGAGTCGTTATCCACCAGGATGACGTCGATATCCTTCACCCGCTGATGCTTAAGTGCGGTCAGGCAGCGCCCGATCCAGGCGGCCTCGTTCTTGGCCCGCAGAACGACACTGATCATGACTGCCTCCAGTCGTCTTCATCCACCACGCCGAAATCGAGCGCGGCGCCCTCGGTTAGGGCGTACAGCACCTTCTTGCCGAGCACGGAGGGCTTCAGCGCGGCGGCGATGCCGGGCCCGCCCGTTTCCTCCGCGATGTCCGCTTCTTCCAGCACCTTGCCGAGCGGGATAGGCCGGGCGGCCTTCAAAGTCGGCCGGGCCAGCCTGTGCAGCTCAATGCGCGCAACCTGGGTCGGTGCGAACAGGATGGTTCCTCTGAGGTCGCCCGTCTCCTGCATCGCCCGCAGCCGTTCCAGCGCGTCGAGATCGTGCACCAGAAAGGCGGGTTTCGTGCCGGCCTTGAGCAGCGGCGGTTCGGACAGGTGGTCGGCTGGAACGACGATGTCGAAATCTTCCGCCACCTGCAGCAGCTGCTCGTGCCGAATCGCATCCAGGGCAATCGGCCAAGCTTCTGCCTCGACTGTATCCGCATGGTCGCCGAGCAGGATCACGCCGTGCTTGAAATGCGTGTCCTGATCGCTGGCGGGTCTGATTTTCATGCTCCGGCTTACCCCGCATTCCGCATGGCGTCGCGTATTGCATCGATTGACAGGACGCCCGGATTGGCTTTCTGGAAGGCGATCACCGCCTGGTCGAGATTCATGCCGAGCCCGTTCCGTGTTTTCAGCCCGCGTGCGGCCGCCAGCGACATCAGCGGGGTTTCCGCCGGCTGATAGATGATGTCATAGACCAGCGCGCCGACAGGTAGGGCGGCGATCAGGGCGTCCGCATCTGTGCCGAGCGGAGTGCCCGCGTCGCCATCCTGATATCCGGCGGACGTGCAGTTCACCAGCAGGCCGCAGTCGGAGAGCAGCTCCGTTGTCAGCGGCAGCGCTGCCGCTGAGACATGGCCGCCGAGCTTTGCTGCCGCCTCTTCGGCCTTCGCCGGGGTCCGGTTGGCGACCACCAGCTCTTTCACCGCACCGGCAAGATAGGCCGCGACTGCGATCCCGGCCCCGCCAAGCCCGATCAGTACCGCCTTGCGGGAGGCGAGATCGGGCAGGGCGTCGGCAATCTGTGACAATGCCCCGGCCCCGTCCGTATTGGCGCCGACCAGCTCGTCACCGTCCCGGTAAATCGCATTTACCGCGCCGATCCGCTCAGCTTCTGGCTCCAGCCGGTCCAGCAGTTTCGCGACTTCCTGCTTATGCGGCACCGCGACCGCGCCGCCGATATAGCGTTTGTCTGCCTTCAGCGCCGTGACCAGTCCCGCCAGATTTTCCGGCGTCACATCCATCGGTACCATCGCGGCGTCAATGCCGCCAACCTTGAAGGCTGCGTTCCAGAGCAGCGGCGAGCGCGCGCCCTTCGACGGCGTCAGCCCGAGAATAGCGGCGAATTTAGCGGTGGCGATGCTTGGGTCGTTGTCGAGAAAGTCCTGCACGTGGATGCGGTCCCGGGTAGCGGTTCGGAAAGCGGCGGAAAGCCGCCGGAAAACTCGAATGATGGTTTAGCGCAGGTCAGGTGGGAGAGGGAAGGGTGAAGAACACGGTCAAGCCACTGTAGAGCCTTGCTCCTCGTCCGTCGTTACCAATCGTGGGTCGATTTTGGCGAGCTCAAAAATTGCGGTACGGCTGATGTGCGTTTTCGATTGACGGATCGTTGGTGTCAGATGCTCGCCTGCACTTCTTCAGGTCTTAGCGCGAAATGCGACGATCCGGTTCCGCCCCGCTCTTTTTGCCTCATAGAGTGCAAAATCAGCATTCTTCATGAGGTGTTCTGGGTCGGGAGATACATCATTCAGCTCCGCGAGCCCGAAGCTGCAAGTCACGTTGAAGGCGGTTGCGTTCGCTTCAAATGTAATCTCTGAAATGCCGATGCGTACGCGTTCGAGGAAAGCTAGAGCCGCATCCTCGGGCGACTCTGGCAGGATGAAACAGAACTCCTCCCCGCCGATCCGCGCAACGATGTCAGAAGAGCGCAGAGTGTCCTTGAGAAATCCCGCGAGCCTTTGCAGCACTAGGTCGCCGACACCATGGCCGTGCGAGTCATTGACCGCCTTGAAATGGTCGATGTCCATGATGACGATCGCCAGAGGACTTCCGTAGCGATGGGCCCGCTCGATCTCACGGTTCAGGCAGACGTCAAGATGGCGCCGGTTATAAAGTCCCGTCAGCGGGTCTCTTGTCGCCAACTCGGTCAGCTTCCGGTTGGCTTCACCAAGGTCGTGTGTTCGTTCGTCGATTCTGCTTTGCAGTGTTTCGTTGAACTCCTTGAGAGCGGCAATCATGACCGAAAAATGTTCGGTCAACTCCTTGACCTCTCGCCATCCACCACCCTCTGGCGGTTTATCCCATTCGCCTTTGGCAACTTTCGCGGTGTGTGCCCGCAATTTCTCGATTGGCTTCGCAATGAAGAAAGACAGCCCTACTCCCGCGAGGATCGCGAGAAGGATGATGGAGAACTCCGCAATATAGATCAGCTTCTTGTTGCGGTTCACCAGAGACGCGACTTCGTCTTCGTTGATCTTCACGACGAGCCCCCAATCGAGCTCCCGGATGTAGCGCGTCGAAGCCAGGACGGGCCTTTCCAGATAGTCTGGGGCGAAGCTCATGACGATCTCGTTGCCCAGCATGGCTCGAATGATCGGGACGTCGAGCCGGTCCTTCGCAACACGTCGCCGGAATGCAGCCGTCTGATCGTATTTAAGAGGGACGGCGAACAAGGCGTCGCCGCTCTCGTGGCGCACGGCGAACAGCCATTCGCCGGTCTCGCCCAGTCCGGCACGCTGCTGCACCAGTTCGGTAATAAAGTCTGTCTCGAATGCGAGACGGACATAGCCCGTGACTTTGTTGTCGAACACCAGCGGAGCGACGCTGGTGGCAACAACATCGTCGCCGTCCTGTGTCAGTTGGATGCTCACCTTGAAGACCTGATCAGATTCGAGTCGCCAGGGTATCGGCGCGGACGACGTTGAGGCGACAAGATTGCTCTTCCGGTCATAAACAGAGATCTCTTTCAGAAGAGTGAGCCCCTGCCTCGCATCGAAGATGATACGGGCAATATCATCGGCATAGGCCGTGTCGTGGGTCCGGTTCCACTCTGCCATGTCGTGCCGAAGCTGTGTTCGGCTGGCAACGAGGGACGTTGTGTCCCTGATCCGTTCGACAGCGCCCAAAAGGCGCTGCTTGGCGATAAGGGAGAGGGCCGAAAGATTCTCGGAGAACAATTGGCGTGTGTACTGGCCGAACTGGCCATTCAGATACTGCAGGCCAAAGAACATGGGAGCTGCGGACACGATGACAAAAGCAATAATCAAGAGATGCTTGAGACGCATCGTTGTCGATCTCCTTCTCGAGGCGCTTTTTTTTGCGGGAAGCGCCAATCCCCAACACAGACAGAGCGGTTGTGCGCGAAAGTGGTGAAAATTTCGCTAACGGCATCGGTTGACAGGGGGCAACAGAGTGTCCCTATCCGCGAACAATCACCCCCTCCCAATCTGCTATCATCATCCCATCTCTCATGAAGCGCAGCAGTTCCGCCGCGCTCTGAGTTTTGGAGATCAGTGATGTCGATCCGCGCCGTGAAGTCCGAGTCTCATGCCCAGCCGACGATGGAAGGAGCGGGGGTGCATCTGCATCGGGTGTTCGGTTTCGGGGATACGTCCGAGACCGATCCGTTCCTGATGATGGACGATTTCCGCAACGACGATCCGGCGAAATACGCCGCCGGGTTTCCGTGGCACCCGCATCGCGGCATCGAGACCATCACTTATGTGCTGGCGGGAGAGGTCGAGCACGGGGATTCTCTCGGCAATCATGGAGTCCTCGGAGCGGGCTCGGTGCAGTGGATGACGGCGGGCTCCGGCATCATGCATCAGGAGATGCCGCGCGGAAACGCCAGCGGCCAGATGCACGGCTTCCAGCTGTGGGCCAACCTGCCCTCGGCGCACAAGATGACCACGCCGCGCTATCAGGATATTTCCGGTGGGGACATTCCGGAAATCACCGACGATGACGGCACGAAGGTGAAGATCATCACCGGCAATTTCTGGGGCAAGCGGGGCCCCGTCGACGGTATCGCCGCCGATCCGCTCTATCTCGATATCTCGGTTCCTCCGAACACGACCAAACGGCTACCGGTGGATACCCATGCGAACGCATTCGCCTATATCTTCGCCGGCGCCGGACGCTTCCGGGACGCATCGAACCCGGTGGGCGTGCTGGTGGAAAAGGAGTTCGCCGGCGAGGAGCTGACTGTACGCGACATGTCCGGTAACCGTACGCTGGTCAAGTTCGACAGTGGCGACGAGATCAGCGTTACGGCAGGGCCGGAGGGCATCCGCTTCCTGCTCGTCGCCGGCAAGCCGATCAAGGAGCCGGTGGCTTGGCACGGCCCGATCGTGATGAACACGAAGGAAGAGCTCCGGCAGGCGATCCACGACCTGAACAATGGCACCTTCATCCGCGAAGGTGCGACGGGGATCTGAGGGTTAACCGTCATCCCGGACCTGATCCGGGATCTTCCGAATGTCGGGCGCCGCTCTAAGGCCCAAAGGTCCCGGCTCTTCGGCCGGGATGACGGGTGAGAGGCGGCTACTTCTTGTGCTGCGCCTGCTGGTCGAAGAACGAAGCCGTGGAGGGCAGTTGCGGCAGGCTGATCTCGTAGGGGATCGCGCGGACCCGTCCCGTCCGGACGCCGCGCACAATGGTGCCTTCGAACTTGTTCGGCATCGGGCTGGGTGAGACCGGAACTGAATCTTCCGCAGAATAGACCGAGATGAACAGCGTGCGTGGGTTTGCCGAGCGGTTCGGGGCGGAGCCGTGCAGCAGGCGGGTGTGCATCAGGCAGACCGAGCCCGCCGGGCCGGTGCAGAGTGCCGCCTTTTTCTGGCATTCCGTCGCGATATCATCGTCGATGGCCCCAGTGAAAACACCGTCATGCCAGAGCCCGTGGATCTCGCCCCTGTGCGAGCCCGCCAGCACTTCCAGCGGGCCGTTCTCTTCCGTCACCTCATCCACCATCAGCAGCGCAGTGATCACGTCGTCGTTGGTGTGCGGGGTAAAGGGGAAATCCTGGTGCCATTTCACCTGGGTGGCGCCGCCGGGCAGCTTGGAATTGATCTTCGAGTGGTGGAATTTCAGGTTCGGGCCGATCAGGTCCGCGACGCAGTCGGTCATGTGACTGGAAGCCATCGCCTCGTAATAGGCCTCGGAGACCTCGACCGGCGCATTGACCCGGCGCAGGCCCGGTTTCTCTGCCGTGTGGCCCGGCTCGACGTCAAAGCGCGGCTTGGCGTTGATGGTCTCGCCATAGGGGGAGGCATGCCCCCGGCTTTCCTCGACCCAGCCGCTGAAGGTATCGCGCAGCCGACCCAGAAGGTCCGGCGATACCGCGTTTTCGATGGTGAGGTATCCGTCGCGCCAGAAGGCATCCTTTTGCGCGTCGCTGAGACCGGCCATCGCATCTTCTCCCGTGCTTGCGTGTGAACCGTCTTCAGGCTACGGACTGAGCCCATGATGGTGCAAGCATTCCTCAACAAAGTTTCCGACAAGAGCGCGCGAATTGGCGTGATCGGACTCGGTTATGTCGGCCTGCCCCTGGCGCTCGCCTGCTTGAAGGCCGGGTTTCGGGTGACTGGCTACGATATCGATGCTGCGAAGATAACAGCGCTGACGGCGGAGCAATCCTACCTTCCGCATATCCCGGTGGACGGGATTGGCGAGCGGATCACGAATGGGGATTTCCTCGCGACGGACAACATCACCGATCTCGGCGATGCCGACGCGGTGCTGATCTGCGTGCCGACGCCACTGACACCGGAGCGCGACCCCGATCTGCGCTATGTCCGCGATACCACCGCGGCGCTGGCTCCGGTGCTGAAGTCGGGCGCGTTGGTGGTGCTGGAATCGACGACATATCCGGGCACTACGGACGAGGTGCTGCGGCCAATTCTGGAAAGCGCGGACCACACGGTCGGTGAGGATCTCTTCCTCGCCTTCGCACCGGAGCGGGAAGATCCCGGCAACGCGGATTATTCTATCGGCCGTATTCCGAAGGTGGTCGGCGGCGTTGACGAGGCCTCCGGAAAACTCGCCGTCGCGCTCTACAGTGCCGTGCTGGACAAGGTCGTGCCGGTCTCTTCGGCCGCAACGGCGGAGGCGGTGAAGATCACCGAGAATGTGTTCCGGGCGGTGAATATCGCCCTGGTGAACGAGCTGAAGGTGATCTACGGCGCCATGGATATCGATGTCTGGGAAGTCATCGAGGCGGCCTCGACCAAGCCTTTTGGCTACATGCCGTTTTATCCGGGACCGGGCCTCGGCGGTCACTGTATCCCGATCGATCCGTTCTATCTCGCCTGGAAAGCCCGCAGCGTCGGCCAGTCGACCCGCTTTATCGAGCTTGCGGGCGAGATCAACCGGGCTATGCCGGACTATGTTATCGACCGGCTGCGCGAGGCGGTGGACCGGCAATCTGGCAAGGGCCTGAACGGCGCAGACATCCTGCTGATCGGCATGGCCTACAAGAAGAACGTGGCCGACCAGCGTGAAAGCCCGGCCCTGACCATTCTGGAGAAGCTCCAGGCGGCCGGAGCGAAGGCCGGATTCCATGACCCATGGATTCCGGAAATCCTGCCGAGCCGCGAATTCGGTGCGCTCGCGGGCTGCAAGAGCGAGGCACTGACGCCTGAGCGCCTGGCTGCGGCGGATGCGGTGCTGATCGTCACGGATCATGACGATGTGGAGTATGGCCTTATCGCGGAGCATGCCCGGCTGGTCCTCGATACTCGAAACGCGATGCGGTCACGGGGGTTCGAAGGTACGCATATCGTTCCCGCCTGAGTACATCGGACAAACCGAGGTCTAGACCGGCGCGCTCATGGTCAGGCCGCCATCGACGACGATTTCCGTCGCGGTGACATATTTTGCCTCGTCGCTGGCGAGATAGAGCGCGGCATAGGCGACATCCCAGGCATCCCCCATATGGCCCATCGGGACTTGTGCATGGCGCCGGGCAATCAGAGCCTCTGCGTCACCGTCGCCACGTTGTCCCGTGAGGCGGGCTTCCACCAGGGGCGTATGCATCAACCCCGGCACGACCGTGTTGCAGCGGATGCCTTCCTTGGCATAGCTGACGCCCATGGCGCGGGAGAGTTGCACAACGCCGGCCTTGGTGGCGGCATAGGCATGGATCGGCGCGCCGATATGCCGGTAGCCCGCGACGGAGGCGATATTGACAATGGCGCCGCCGCCGGTTTCCCGCATCCGAGGGATGGCAAAATGGCAGCCGAGATAAACGGTTTTCAGATTGTGATCGACCTGCCGGTCCCAGGTTGCCTCGTCCATTTCCGCGACGCCGCCGGGAGCCGAGCCGCCGACATTGTTATGCAGAACATCGAGGCGTCCGAAACGGGCGGCGCAGTCGCCGAGCAGGCGTTCCACGGTTATTCCGTCGGTGAGATCTCCAGCTTCGGCATGAACTTGCGCGCCTTCTGCCTCAACCAGCCGGGAGGTTTCCGCCAGCGCATCTCCATCGCGGTCGATAAGATAAAGTGTTGCCCCCTCGCGGGCATAGAGTACAGCCGCTGCCTTGCCGTTACCCCATCCGGGGCCGACGGATCCCGCACCCGCAACCACGATGACCTTGCCTTCCACCCGTCCGGGCATGTCGTTTCTCCCTGCATTGTTTTGACTGATCCTAAACGATTTTCCGCTTTCCCGCCGGAAGGCGTTTAGTGGCTTGTGAAAAGAGGAAGACAGTCGAGCGGCTGCGGATGCCGGCCCTACCGAGACCGGTCATGACGCTGTCTGACGGCCTGTCCCCGCCGAGGAGAGCTTTCGATAATCCGCCCTTAATGCAGAGGTGCGCGATTGCTCGGAATAAAGTTTTACGAGAAAAAGTAAATTCTTATTCTATCAAAATGCACGCAATGATGGCAATCTGTTCCGGTCATTCAAACGGGGAGAACGTCGTGGGAGAGAAGACCGGAAACAAGAGGCCGCAAAGCAACGCAGTTCGCCGCCGGGACTTTCTGGCGGGAGCGGCTGCCGGGGCGTTTGGCGGAAGTCTGATCTGGCAGCCGAAAGCCGCTGTTGCCGCAGGCAATGCGAACCCCGCGCCCGAGGGGGCCGAGATCGCCAAGGTGCGGATCTATCCCGCCATCGGGATCTGCCGGGTCGGTGGCAGCGATGAATGGTTCCTTGCGCCGGAAGTTCCCGGCCTGCCGCCGAAACCGGACGGCGGCTTCAAGGACGGTGACCGAAAGATCAAGAAGCAGGTCCAGCGCTTCCGGGTCTATGCCTTCGATGCGCAGGATCGTGTCATCGGCGAGGTGACGGGCAGGGCGGCGAAAATCTCCTGGTCTGCCCATCTGGTGAATGCGAAGGCGGCCTGGTACGGCTTCAACAACCCGCTCGACAATGGCGACCTCGCCCCTGGTTTGCCAGGGCAGAAACGGAACCAGTATTTCACGGATAATACGGAACGTGAGCGGATGCTGGTGATCGATGGCGGGAAGAAGGACATCTCCGGGCCGAACGTGAACCCGGACGGTAACGACCCAACCTATGCTTTCGAGGGTGAGTTCTGGGGGGAAGAGAAAGTCGGGCTTGGCAATGTCCGGACCGATGAGGAAGGCAGGCTGCTGGTTGTGCCGCCGTCCGGTGTCTCGAATTCCCCGACCCAAGCCGCGATCACAAGTTTCGCCGATAATGACGGCTGGCATGACGATTGGTGCGACGGGCCGGTGACGGCAACGGTTCAGCTTGCCAACGGTGTGACTTTCGAAGCCGACCCTGCCTGGGTCGCATGTGTGGGGCCGAACTTCGCGCCCGATATCCCGCCGATCTCCACTATGTATGACGTGGTCAGCAACCTGAATGTCGAAGAAGGCTGGGTGGAGCCGCCGGAGGCACCGATCTCGTTCCTGAAATACATCTATCCGACCTTCCGGCGCGTGGCTCTGATGTCGTGGCTGACCGATGCGGCGAACCTGCGGCAGGGCTGGCTGGATGCCGGCGACTTCTCAGATCCGGCCTTCATCAAGAAGTTGGCAAACCCGAAGGATAACAACAAGGCGTTCCGGTTTGCCGTCTTCGAGAAATTCCGCAATCCCTATAACACCAAACCAGACGCCTTCAAGGAAGAGCGCCTGAAGATCCCCTACATGATGGGGGACGGGGTGAATTATTCCGGCAGTCCGCTGCAGTGGTTCCAGTTTCCGAAACAGCAATACGAGCATCTGCGGATGTGGGCGGAAGGGCAGTTCTTCGATGACTGGAAGGATTCCGAGGTGGACGCAGTCGAGCGGCTGGAGGATTTGCCGGTCGAGCTGCAGCCCCATGCGCTGACGGAAGCCGCGCTTGAGCCCTGTTCTGGCGGTGCGTTCCATCCGGGAGTGGAACTGACCTATTATCTGCGTCTGGCGCCGATGTACCTGCGGAACACCGACGAGAATGCAGAACCGTTCCGGCTGGCTCATGGCGATCGGCCCAGCTTGATCCAGGATCTCGGTTTCCTGCTGACGCCGGAGATTGCCTTCAAAGGTTACCGTGATACGCCGCCGCCGATTGGCCCGCAAATGGCGGGGGATCTGACCCGGTGGATGGGGCTGCCCTGGCAGTGCGATGCTTTCTCCTGTCAGCAGGTGCTGATGCAGGAGAATTATCCGACCGCAGTCTGGTGGCCCGCGCTGTTGCCGATCGATGTGCTGCCAGAGACTTATTACAAGGAACTGATGGATGAGACGCTCTCGACAAGCGAGCGCCGGAAGTTCTTTGACAACAGGGTGGCCTGGTCTCGTGCCGTGGCCGGGATTGGCTACCATGCCAATGGCAGTTACTGGGACGGCATCACCAACATGATCACTCTCTGGGAGCGGATGGGCTTTGTCGTGAAGCTCCCCGGCCCGAGAGACGACAATGCACCCGCCGGGGTGCCGAAAGAGGTCTATGTCGAGGTCGGGCGTGCGGACACGATGGAGTTCCGTTTCGACTGGAAACCGAAGGACGGCATGTTGCCTAAATGACCGCTGCGGCTTTTTCGACTGCTGACATCGCAGTGGTCGGTGGCGGGATCGCCTCGACTGCCGCCGTTCTCCGTCTTCTCCGGACTGGTCACTCTCCTCTCTGGATCGCGCCGGCTCAGAAAGAGGGCAATTTGCCGGGGGAGCATCTGTCCCCGGCAGCCAGGCCCATGCTGGAAGAGATCGGCGCGGCCGGACTGCTCGATGCTGCCTGTCATCGTCCGGAGCAATCCGTGTTTTCCGCCTGGGGCAGTGACCAGTTGGCGGAACGCAGCGGGATTGTTCATCTCGAAGGGCCGAGCACGGTTCTGGAACGGGCTGCGTTCGAGCGGGATTTGCGGGCACTTGCCATTGGCGCTGGCGCGGCACCGGCCGAAGCTCGCCTGACCGGTCTTGACTGGAGTGGTGAGGGCTGGATCCTGGAGGTTGACGACGGGGACAGGCTGGGGCGCTGCGGCGCCCAGTTCATTCTGGACGGCTCGGGCCGGGCCGCTGTGGTGGCCGGGATACAGGCACCCGATCATGCCGCCCGGCTCCGGGCGGACCAGCTTGTCGCGCTGTGCGTCGTTCTTTCGCAGGAAGAAAATGCCGGGGTTGAGCCGACCCGGGCAACCCTGCTTGAGACCGTGCCGGAAGGCTGGTGGTATGCGACCTTGCAGGCAGGCGGTCGGTTGATACTGAATTTTTATACGGACCCTGATTTGCTCCCCCGGGATGTGACACGGGATACATCTGTTTTTCGGGCGATGCTGGAACGCACGACCTATGTAGGGCGATGGCTACGTGACGCCGAATTCAGCCTTGATGCTCCGCCGGATCTGGTGAGCGCGGGCACAACCTGGCTGGCCCCTGCCACAGGGGAGGGCTGGGTTGCTATCGGCGATGCGGCGGCGGCCTTCGATCCGCTGTCGTCCCATGGCATGACAACCGCGCTCTGGACCGGAATCAGGGGAGCCGATGCGGCGATAGCCCGGCTTGGCGGCGACGCAGAGCCGCTCGCCGACTATGCCGAGAAAGTCGGCCGGGGCGTCCAGGAGTTTTTGCAGAGCAGGGCTACGATCTATGCCGAGGAGCGGCGGTTCGATGCATCTCCGTTCTGGGAGCGCCGCAAGGGAGCAGTGACTGATGCAATGGTGGCCGGCTCCTGATCTTCTGCACGGCATGACTTATCTGGCTTTCACCCGATCCCTTGCCTGATGTATCGTCCGGCGTCTGACGCGGGCGACGCATAGTTCCCGCGCGCGCGAACTTATTGGGGACAGGCATGACGGGTCCGGTTCTGGTGACCGGCGCCGATGGGTTCATCGGCTCGCATCTGGTTGAAACGCTGCTGGAACAAGGCCAGGAAGTGCGGGCGCTCGCGCTTTACAATTCCTTCGGCTCGACCGGCTGGCTTGAGACGATTCCGAAAGAGCTGCGTGGCGGCCTTCAGATTGAGCTCGGCGACATTCGCGACAGGAGCTGTGTCGTCGGCATGGCGAAGGGCGCGTCGGCTATCCTGCATCTGGCGGCGCTGATCGCGATTCCTTACTCCTACAGGGCGCCAGAGAGCTACATCGACACCAACGTCACGGGCACGTTGAACGTGCTGGAAGCGGCGCGTCTCTGGGAGACGGAGCGGGTCGTCTGCACCTCGACCAGCGAGATCTATGGCACCGCCCAGTTCGTGCCGATCACAGAGGAACATCCGGTCAACCCGCAGAGCCCGTATGCAGCTTCCAAGGCGGCAGCGGATCATCTCGCGCTATCCTATGAAAAGAGCTTCGGCCTGCCGGTTTCGGTGCTGCGCCCGTTCAATACCTATGGGCCGCGCCAGTCCGCCCGTGCGGTGATCCCGACCATCATCACGCAGCTCGCGCGCGGGGCGGAGGAAATCCGGCTGGGTGCCGTATCGCCGACCCGCGATTTCACCTTCGTCCGGGACACGGCGCAGGGCTTCGTTTCGGCGATGACAGCCGACGCGGCCATCGGCCGTGTGACCAATATCGGCAGCGGTTTCGAGATTTCCATCGGTGAGACGGCAGCGGCCATCGGCCGGGTGATGGGCCGCAATGTGGAGATTGTCTCGGACGAACAGCGCATGCGTCCTGACGCCAGCGAGGTCGAGCGCTTGTTCGCCGGCGTTGCGGTGGCCGAGGGTAGTCTTGGCTGGGCGCCGGCACATGGCGGCCGCGACGGCTTCGACAAGGGGCTTGAGAAAACCATCGAGTGGTTCACCGACCCGGCGAACCTCGCCCGCTATCCGGAAGGATACCAGGTCTGATGACTACCGTTCTGAAGAACAGTGCGTTCGATCCGTCCGCCATTGTCGATGCCGTGCGCTCCGTGCTCCCGGAGAGCCGGCCGTTGCCCCTGCACGAGCCGGAATTCATCGGCCGCGAATGGGAGTACGTAAAGGATTGTCTCGATACCGGCTGGGTATCCTCCGTCGGCTCTTATGTCGATCGGTTCGAGCAACTTGTGGCGGATGCGTCGGGAACCCGTTTCGGCATCGCCTGCGTCAACGGAACTGGCGCGCTGCACATCGCTCTGGTTGCTGCAGGTGTCGAGCGGGATGACGAGGTGCTGGTCCAGGCTTTGACCTTCGTCGCGTCCTGCAATGCTGTCTATCATGCGGGGGCGGTGCCGCATTTCGTCGATAGCGAGGGTGAGACTCTGGGCCTCGATCCGGATGCGCTCGACGCCTACCTCGATGACATCGCTGTGGTCCGTGACGGAGCCGCGTATAACCGCAAGACCGGCCGGCGGATCAGCGCGGTCGTGCCGATGCATGTTTTCGGGCATCCGATGCGGATGGACCGGCTGGTCGAGGTCGCGGCCCGCTGGCATCTGGTTCTGGTCGAGGATGCGGCGGAAAGCCTCGGTTCCACCCGGGACGGCCGGCTGATGGGAAGTTGGGGGAAGCTTGCCGCAGTCAGCTTCAACGGCAACAAGACGATCACGACCGGCGGCGGCGGCGCGGTGGTGACCAATGATGAGGCGTTGGCCAAGCGGTTGAAGCACCTGACGACGACGGCGAAACTCCCGCACCGCTGGGCCTTCGATCATGACGAAATTGGCTATAATTACCGGCTGCCGAACCTGAACGCGGCCCTTGGCTGCGCTCAGTTCGAGATGCTGCCGCAATTTCTTTCGGAGAAGCGGGCACTAGCGGAGCGGTATCGCGCGGCGCTGGCCACTGTTCCGGACGTGCAGTTCTTCAGTCAGCCTGCAGGCTGCGAGAGCAATTACTGGCTCAATGTGGTCATGGTGCCTGACCGGGCCGCGCGTGAAGCTCTGCTGGAAGCATTGAATGCGGACGGCATACAGGCCCGGCCCTGCTGGACGCCCATGCACGAGCTTTCCTTCAATAGCGAATGCCCGCGAGCTTCTCTTCCGGTGACGGAAGATCTGGTGGACCGGATCGTTAATCTGCCGAGCAGCCCGAAGCTCGGACGCCAGGGCTGACGGCATGCAGCGCCAGATCGTCGCCGGCGTGACCGGCAGTCGCGCTGATTTCGGCATCCAGAAACCGGTTCTGGAAGCTATTCTAGCGGAGCCGGATTTTGCGCTCGATCTCTATGTCACCGGCATGCACCTGTCGCCCCGGTTCGGAAACACGGTTGAAGAGGTTGAATCTGCGGGCTTCGAGATCGCCGGCCGGATCGATTGCGAGGCGACTGGCGGCTCTCATGAAGAGATCGCGCTGTCGACCAGTGCCGGGATGGCCGGTTTCACCAAAGCATGGAGTCTGAAGCGACCGGATCTCGTACTGTTGCTGGGGGACCGTTTCGAAACCTTTGCCGCTGCGTCGGCTGCCTATCTGCTGAATATTCCCATTGCGCATATTGCCGGTGGCGATGTCACGTCAGGCTCGCTTGATGACGGGCTGAGGCACGCGATCTCGAAATTCTCGAACCTGCACTTCACCACCAATGATGAGGCCAGCGCGCGTCTGGTCCGGATGGGGGAGGACCCGGCGACAGTGCATACGACCGGCACACCGGCGCTCGATTCGATCCGCTCTCTCGAGTTGCTGTCGAAAGACGAGGTGGAGCGGCGAGTTGGAGCGCCGCTCGGCAAACACTTGCTCGTCGTGACCTTCCATCCGGCGACCGCAGATAAAGGCTCACCCGTAGAGCAGTTTGGCGAGCTTCTGACCGCGCTCGAGGCGCTTCCGGCGGATCACGTGTCGCTTGTCACCTATGCCAATGCCGATAGTGGTGGCGCGGCCCTCAACGAGGCTCTGGAGGCTGCTACCGCGCGCTCATCCCGGATCATTGCCCGCGAGTCGCTCGGTCAATTGCTGTATCTCTCGGCGTTGCGCCATGCTTCGATGGTCGTGGGGAATTCTTCCAGCGGCCTCTATGAGGCACCGTCTTTCGGCATACCGACGGTCAATATCGGTACCCGTCAGGATGGCCGGATACGGGCTTCATCAGTGATTGACTGTCCGCCGGAACGGGATGCTATCGCCACTGCGATTGCTAAGGCTTCCGCGATGGATTGTTCCGATATGGACAATCCATACGGCGACGGTCGGGCGACTAAACGGATCATCGAACGCCTCCGGGCAGCAGCGCCTTTCGCCGGTATAGGCATGAAGCGCTACCACGATCCGTTATAAGCAGCAGGCGGCGCCGTAAACTGATGGTTCAGATAGTTTATTTGACGGTGAGGAATCTTGATCAGCCGATAGGTGGCGTGATCGTGCAGGCGGCTCATGTCGCGAGCCTGAGGCGGGCTGGCTTCGACGCAAAATTGGCCAGCACGCATGAAGGCGGGCTTCCGTCCTGGGTCGATCAAGAGGCTGTTTTCGAGAACAGCAAACAGCTGGCCATTCGTCCTGACGACATCCTTGTCATGCATGATTCGTTACCCAGGCACGTTTTTGACCGTTTCTTGTCTATGCCTGTGAGGCGCGTTTTCTTCTGTCAGAATCATTATTTTCTCGGAGGAACATTGCAGCCTCACGAACGGTTATCGGATTTCCCGATTGATACTTTTCTCTGTGTATCAGAGCCGATCGCCGCGTACCTGCGCGATGTCCACAATATTGCGAATCCGGTTGTCATCCGTCCCGCAATTCGGCCACTCATAGGCCCGGCGGGCGAGAAAAAAGTCCAGATTTGCTATATGCCGCGCAAGCGTATGATCGAATTCGGTTCGGTTATGTATGGTTTGCGGTATCTGTACCCGGATATCGCGGTAACGCCCTTTGCCAGTATTCATAACAGGCACCCAAGAGACGTCGCCGCGATTATGGCGGAAAGTGCCGTGTTCCTTTCGCTTAGCCGGAATGAAGGGCTTGGGCTCCCACCTCTCGAGGCGATGGCCGCAGGTTGTGTCGTGGTCGGATATCATGGTGGTGGTGGTCTGGACTATGCGACGCCAGCTAATGGTCGTTGGTACGATGAGGCGACGCCGGACAATCTGGTTCACCTGCTAGGTGAGACGATTATGTCATTGCGTGCTGACCCCGATGCACTTGCCGGATTGGTGGAGGCTGGGCGTCATACTGTTGCCGGATACACGGACCAGGCAATGGATGATGCGCTTCTCGGTTTCTGGAGATCTTTCCTGTGATTGGCTTTGTTCTGGCGGAGGGAGAACCCGCGCGTGCAGAGAAGCGGCGTTTCTATCAGGGACAGATCGATCGGTTACGTGCAGTAGGTCTGGAAGCAGGTCTTTACGAGTTCTCAGATGATGCACACCATCTGCCTGATCACGGTGCAATTGCGGTGTTTGATGTCGCGTGCCGGAAGTTCCTGCGTCGCTATCTTGATGAGCGACGGATCCCCCATGCGCCTATCGTCTGGAATCCCTATATATTTTTCAAAATCGACCATCATTGGATTAGCACCTCCGACCTTGTGCTTGCTACGCTTGCTCCGGGCGAGGAATCGGGTCGGATGTTACAAAAATTCGCCCTTGGGAAGTCGGTCGAAACACTTCGAATATCAGCGGAATATCTGGACTTTAATCCCAGTGCTCGAAACATCGTGGACCACTTGCAGGTGTCACGGATCGGCTGTTTTGGGAGTAGTCAGTTCGCGATTGATTTCATCAAAGGTATCTTGACACGAGGCTGGCCCGAGCTTGCTGAATGTGAGTGGGTTGATCTGGATGCTGAAGCCCTCGAGGAGTGGCGAGATAATCTTGCGGGCTGTGATGTTCTTATCTCTCTCAGAGGGCTCTGCGGTAGTGCTCTCCCCCTTCTTGACGCTATGGCATCAGGCATTGTGGTTGCTGGAACGCATGGCGGAGGTTTGCGCGATGTTGCATGTCCGGAAAACGGTATCTGGATCAACAGTGCGACACTTGAGACTGTTGCAGAAGAGCTGTCAGATGGCCTTCTGCGTCTGGCAGCCGATCCGGTGTGGCATCGGCAACTCATCGACCGAGCGTTTGAAACAGCTATAGAAAACAGCGTGGATGCTACTTTTGGTGACAATCTGGAGGTTTGGAAGCGGCTGACCGAAAGAGCCCTTTCAGCTTGATAGGACTTCCATAGCTTTCCGGGCTGCATCCATCCATGTGAAATTACCCAGGATGTGGCGGGACCCGGCGCGCCCGCGCTTGGCCGCATCTTCCCTGTTCTCGTAAACCTCGCGCATCAATTTTCGCAGATGCTGGGCATCAGGTTCGGCCCAAAACCCGCCAACATTGGCGGCCGATTGATAATAATTGTCCTCAATCGGGGCCAGTTTATAGGAAAGGCGATAGGCCGAGTCGTCCATGAAGCCGGTGGGGCCGCTATAGTTCGTTGCGATCACGGGTAATGCGCAGGCCATGGCCTCACAGATTGGAAGCCCCCAGCCTTCGGCCCGGAACGGGGAAACGAACGCATCGCAGGCGCGATACAGCTCGGCGAACCGGGCATGGCTTCGTACGGGAGGGATAATGACAATCCGATCCGGGCGCTGAAGCCGCATTTCCCTTAGGATACGTCCTATATCGAAATCCGGATCGTGATGATTGTCGCAAGAGAGGACAAGGCGTACCGCATCGCCGGGGCCGAATTCCGCATCGAAGCTCTTGATGAGAAGCTCTGTCCCTTTGCGGGTTTCGAAGCGTCCGACATTCAAAAACTTGAACCCTTCATATGCCATCAGTGCGTTGGTAGGTTCTATTTCAGGGTTGAACACATCAGGGTCGACGCCTTCCGGCATGATGTGTATCTGATCGGCTGATATCCCGTTGTCGATAAGTACGGAGCGGCCCCAGGCCGTCGGAATCCATATCTCGTCGGCGCGCTTTAGCTGATCCAGCCAGCCGGCCGGGAATTCGGTCGATTCCCAGACAGTATAAGCAATCCGTTTACCGGGGGCGCCGTCGAGAATGTCCATCATATCGCCGTACAGCAGGGCGATGGTCGCGCGGGGAGCAAGTTCCGTAGACGCTGTCAGGATGGCACGATCTTGTTGCCATGGCCCGTCCAGGCCAATCAGTGGCGAGGCCGCGACAGGTATCAATCTTGAAAGATTATCGAAGAAATTCCGGGTGTGAACGTTGTATCCGAAACGCCCATCGAACCAGCCGATCGCATGCACCGGGCGGCTGCCCATAGATTCCGGTTCGGATTCAGGAAGGGTCATCAGTTTCAATGGCTGTGAGCAATTGGCTCACCTGTAGGCCCCAGGAAAGCGCATGCACCCTTTGTACTTTATGCAAGCTGATCTCGATACCGGTCTTAGGGTTCTGATAAGCCAATTTCACTTGCTCGGTAATATCCTCGATTGAGGCCTCAAATTCCGAACCACCTGCCGCGTTGGAAATTACCCTCAGCGTGAGGAGGCATGCGGGGAAATTCCAATGTGTTGTGGTTGTATTCTGGCCCGAGGTCCTACGCCGGAATTTATTCCGTTAGTCGCTATCTCGTTCCAGTTCGAATTCGTAGATTTTTCCGCGGAAATAGCTGACGGCCGTCATGCGGATCTTATTTTTATCGTCCTCGTCGAAGTAGATGGTCATGACGCGGTTTTCATTCTTGAATTTGACCAGCGTCCGTCCTTTGTTCGAAAGATATTCAGCCATGCGAACTGTGTCGTTCAGATGAATGGCATCTGGCTCGAACACTACGACGAATGTGTCATCGGCAATTTTGCCGTCAATCCGGAGTTCTTTGCGCGCTTCATCCGAAATCGTGCCGACCCACCGGCCATCGATGGCTTCTTCCTCTGACTTACAGGCTGCTAGACTCAATACGAGAGCAATGGATGCAAGAATCTGTTTCATTGGGACCTGATCTGGTAGTGGCGTCGCGTCGAGGCTAAACAGACGCCCGCGAGACCTAATAGAGTTCATTAGTCGATGCGGTGTTTCCGTTCAAGAGGCCGGCATGCTGCGGTCGCGCTTAGCCAGGAGCACGTGCTATCGCTCTTTGTTGTACAAATAGGCGATTTCATCGCGCAGGGCTTCGGATGCGCGCTGTTTGAGGCGCTCCAAGATGTTTTCCACCCTGCGGCTTTGTTGCGCGAGGTTTAACGTATCGGCTTGGTTTATCTGGTTCAGAAGCGTGAGGATCTGGTCATCGAGAACGGGATAAACTCGTGTCCTGCTGCTTTCCCGCATATCGCTTTCGGATTTCACATTGACCAGAAACAGCTCGAAGTCCCGATTGCGGGCTACAAGGTGCGACAAGGCACGCATCCAGTCGATGGAGTTCTGGCAAAAGGGAGACGGATAGATCAGGGCGGCAACTTTCGTCGGCCCCGGGTACTCACGAACGGCATTCGGGTTCAGTCCGGCAAAACGCGCTGCTGGCTCTAGGAAAATCAGATCGGATTCGAGAACCCATTTAGTCGGCATCACACGCCCATCCTGTCATAAGATGCAGCGAATTGGGTCGTGCTGTCCGAATTGCCACTTCTTGTGCTAAGCAGCGAGTTATCGTGAAGATGGGTTCGGAATTCAACAGGGGGATTGGTTTCAATGATTGGGAACAGCGAACGCGGGATCGCGGTCGTTACCGGTGGAGCCGGTTTCATTGGGAGCCACATGGTCGACCTCCTGTTGTCCGAGGGGTTCCGTGTAAATGTGGTCGACAATTTTGCGGGCGGCCATCGCTCGAATCTAAAGCACCATGCAGACAATACGGATCTCAAGATTTTTGAGGCGGACATCCGGGATATCGAGTCCATGCGGTCTGCCTTCGAAGGGGCACGGCTCGTCTACCACTTCGCCGGAATCGGCGATATCGTACCATCAATCGAGCGGCCGATCGATTATATGGCGACGAATGTACAAGGCACTGTCCATGTTCTCGAATGCGCGCGGGAGGCGAATGTCGAGAAGCTCGTCTATGCCGCTTCGTCGTCCTGTTACGGGTTGGCTGACACGCCGACCACTGAGCAGCATCCCGCACAGCCCCAATATCCCTATGCTCTTAGCAAATATCAGGGCGAGCAGGCGGTTTTGCACTGGCATCAGGTCTATGGGCTGCCAGCCAACTCGGTACGTATTTTTAATGCTTACGGTACTCGGGTCCGGACGACCGGAGCCTATGGCGCCGTCTTCGGTGTTTTCCTGCGTCAAAAGCTCGCTGGGAAACCTTTCACGGTCGTCGGTGACGGCACACAGCGACGAGATTTCATTTATGCCTCTGACCTGGCGCGCGCATTTCATGCCGCCGCGCTGACGGAGAATTCCGGCGAAATCTACAATGCGGGCGGTGGCAGTCCGCAATCTATCAACCGGCTTGTCGAATTGATTGGTGGCGAGGTGGTCTATGTTCCGAAACGGCCGGGCGAGCCCGACGTAACGTGGGCGGATATCTCCAAGCTGCAGGGCGAGCTGGGCTGGGCGCCGGAAGTTTCCTTTGAGGATGGTGTGGCCCGGATGCTGGCGGATATCGAACGCTGGAAGGATGCCCCGCTCTGGGATCCGGATTCAATCGCGGACGCGACAAAGACCTGGTTCGCCTATTTGGGTGATGATAGCGAAAAAGTCTGACGGGCAACATTAATGGCGCTGCCGTATTTCGGGTGGAGCGCTTTGCAAGAAGTAAGCGGAGTAAGGTGAGGATGGAAGCGAACAGGGCAAATCGCGCCCGGATAGGCGTTCTGGGGTGCGGCCGGGTTTCGGCGCGATACCGGGAGGTGTTCCGCGACGAGCTGACGGATATTGCGGATGTCGTGGCGGTGACGGACCTCGACCGCTCCAAGTCGGAATCTTTCGCCGGTGATATTGGCGGCAGTCCGGTGGTTGCCGACATGGATGCGCTGCTCTCCGAGAAACCGGACCTGCTTTGCATTCTGACCGAGTCGGGGAATCACTACGAGCATGCGAAGAAGGCGCTTGAGGCCGGCATCAATGTGATTGTCGAAAAGCCGGTCGCTCTGCGTCTGGAGCATGCCGAGGAGTTGTCGCGGATTGCCCGTGAGCGTGGCTTGATCTGTGCCGAAATCAAACAGAACCGATATAATCCGGCAATGCGGTTCCTGCGAAGCGCGATGGATGAGGGCAGGTTTGGTAAGCTGGTTTCAGTCGGCATCCGGGTGCACTGGAGCCGGGACCAGTCCTATTATGACGATCCTTGGCATGGCCGCTGGCGGATGGATGGCGGGGTGCTTTCCCAGCAGGCGATCCATCATATTGATGCCATGCGTTGGCTCGGCGGCCCGATCGAAGCAGTTTGCGCCCAGGGCCGGGCGGTGATTAATAAACTGGAGGCCGAGGATACGGCGACAGCAATCGTGCGATTCGAGAATGGTGCTATGGGTACCATCGAAGCCACGACAGCCGCCCGCCCGCGGGATTTCGAGGCCTCCCTCCATATCGTCGGCGACAAAGCCCTGGCCAAGGTCGGCGGCCGGGCCATCAATCTGGTTGAGACCTGGGAATCGATCGAGCCGCAAGCTGGCGATGAAGACGTACAGGCCGCCTTCTCGCAGGAGGTGCCGACCAGCTATGGCCTCGGGCACGGTCCCTATATTCGCGAAGTTATCGATTATTGGCGGGCAGGGAAGACGGACGTTCCCGTTTCCGTTGATGAAGGCAGCAAGGCTCTGGCCTTCCTTCATGCCCTATACCGGAGCATGGAAGTAGGCGGATGGGTCCAGCTTAAGGACGCTCCGAAATCAGAGCGCCTGGGGCTCTAACCCTTGCGCGGGTCATTCGGACGTGGCGAGTGACAATGATATGCCTGACGCTAATACGTTAGTTAGTCTAGAGGAAACCCTGCGCGCTCAAGTTGCGCAGGGGGATCTTGCTGACGATGAAAAACGTGAGTCTTTCCAGGCACTGGCGCTATTGAGCCCATCTGAAGGCATGCGTTGGGCGGCTCTTGCCGGGAGTTGGCCGGAGCGAAGCGCGCAGCTTCTGCATCGGGCTATCATCCTGATCCCCGACGATTTTCGCCTGTATATCAACCTGTCCAACCGGCATGTGCAGGCCGAAGCAGGGGGCAAAGCTTTTGTCAGCCTAAGGCGCGCGGCATTGTTGCAGCCTGATTTGGCGAGGGTTTCCATGAACCTGTCCGCCCTGGTGGCAAGCAGGGCGAAGCGTTGGAAGTTTCAGTCCCGTGCTTGGGTTCAGGGAGTCCTCGAAGGGACGGGACTCGGTCAAGTTGAGAGGCAGATCGCAGGTGGCCAGATTCTGGAGCCGCTCGAGGTTGTCGAGAAACTACTCCGATCCTCAGTGCTGCTATCCGATGCATGGCGGCTGCGGGGTGTCCTTCAGCAACGCCTGTATAAGAGTGCTGAAAGTCGCCGGTCCTATTGCCGGGCTCTAATCTGCGATCCCGCCAACCTCAATGCCTACATCGCAGCTTCAAGCTACTTTATCGAACGGCGTTCATTCACGCGTGCGACCAGGCTGCTCAATTTTGCTGACATTCTGGTACCTGGAGCGTTCGCGGTTCTTGCCAACCGGGCGGCGATTCTCGAGCGCATGGGACGACTAGAAGAGGCGCTCACGATTGCCAGGCGATTGGCCATTCTTTATCCGCATAATGGAGAACGCTATTTCATCTACGGCACAATTCTTCAGGACATGGCCAATGTCGCCGATGCGTTAACGAACCTGCGGCGCGCTGGTGTCGCTGCTCCGAAGGATCTGCGATTTCAAAACAACCTAGCGATAGCGCTCCTGAAGTCAGGTCGCTATTCGGAAGGCTTCGCAGCATATGAGGGACGGTGGTTCGCGCCGGCGGAGATGCCGACCAGCGAACGTTCACTCTGGCCAAATGCTTCTTTTGACCTGCCATTGTGGGAGCCGGGACGCTCTACAGGCGGAAAAATACTGCTCTGGGGTGAGCAGGGTGTCGGGGACGAAATCTGGGGGTTGTCTTATTTAACGGCACTTGCTGGTCGTCCGGAGCATTTCACGGTCGAGATTGATGCCCGGCTGGTGCCTCTTGTTAAGCGTTGCTTCCCGGCGATTACGCCCTTGCCAAGGCATGTCGATATGCAGGTCGACATTTCGAGCTACCAGGCCCAATTGCCTCTTCTCAGCCTCCCGCACCGGCTGGGCCTGGCGGAAGAGCAAACACCGGCAGGCTGGATGCGACCAGGCCCAACTCGGGTGGCGGCAGCCAAGCATCGACTGACCGGGGGACGGTCTGTAAGGCTCATTGGCCTTGCCTGGCGCAGCATAAAACCGTTGCAACATCTCTCGTTCTCCATCGATTTCGAGAAATTCTCTGCACTTAAAGCCATAGAGAACGCAGTCTTCCTGCCGTTGCAATATGGCATGGAGAGGCATGAATGGGATGCGCTCATCAGTATATTCGGAGCAGACCGGGTTGTGCGTCCTGATTTTGATGTGCGTGACGACCTCGTACGGCTCGCCGATGCCATCGCTGCTACCGATGTTGTTGTAACCCTTGCAACAGCTTTGGTTCCGATGGCTGTTGCTACAGACACGCGCTCTGTGGCGATGTTGATGCCGGTTCAGCGTGACTGGCGTTATCGAGTCGGTGCTGGAGAGTCCCGGTTGTTGCCTTGTTCGACATTGCTCTGGCCGCCGGAAAGCGAAGATTCAGAATCACTGCTAAGGGCGGTGGTCAAATCTCTTCCATAAATTTTTACAGCCAAATCCAGCCGCCGATTTCGAATCTGTTGCCAAGAAGACACGGTAAGAGGTTGGAATTTTCCGGGATCGGCGTGTCATTGCCCTAATTACGGAAGGTGAGGAAATCGTGCTGCTATATGCCGTGCGCTCAAAAGGATAAAGTATTTGCATTTAACATATTGATTTAAAGTGTTTAACCGGGATGCGGATGGGAATGCCAACCTTGGGGGGGTAATGCAAGGGGGCGGCAGAGGTTGCAGTGTTCTTGTACGCTAAAACCGTCTGGTAACCGCTTGCGTTCATTAGGCAAGCGGTGTAATAAACCACCCGAGCCGTTTCGTCGCGGCTAGCAATAGGACTGGCGTTCGCTTGGTGTGCAGGATTTTTTGGTTGACGAAATCCAGATACGGCACCAAAGCTAACCCAGAACGATTTTGGTGTAGCTTTGATGCTAACTAGGGGGTTGTAATGGCAACGATAACGGGCACCAGTTCGACAGATACGATTACTGGCACTGGAGATTCTGATCTGATCACCGCACTTGGTGGTTCGGATATTGTCTCTGCGCTTGGTGGTGCGGATCTCGTCTATGGTAACGCGGGTGGTGACACTCTTCTCGGCGGTTCCGGCTCGGACACCATGTTTGGTGGCCAAGGGGACGACACGCTGTCAGGTTCTGACGGCAACGACATTCTATATGGTAACCTTGCCAACGATGTTATTTCGGCCGATGGCGACTCCGACATCGTTTATGGCGGCCAGGGTAATGACACGATTTTGGGTGGCTCTGGTACCGATTCGATTTTCGGTAATCTCGGAAACGACGTAGTCTCTGGTGAGGATGGCTCTGACGTGATCAGGGGTGGCGCTGGCAATGACGCGCTCTCCGGTGGTGCCGGTGCTGACCTCATTTATGGTAATTCTGAAAAAGATACCATTATGGGCAGCGCGGGTGCGGATACCATCTTCGGTGGAGCGGATAACGATACCATCTCCGGTGGTGCCGATTCCGATCTCATCTATGGTAACAAGGGCGCTGACAGCATTTTCGGCTCCGGTGGCGCTGACACGATCTACGGTGGTGCAGGTGCTGATACGATCGTCGGTGGTACCGGTGGTGCTCTCTTCGGTGGTGCTGGTAACGATGCCATCACCGGTGCTGGTGGTGCTGATCTGATTTATGGTAACGCCGGTGTTGACACCATCCTTGGTGCTGCTGGTGCAGATACCATTTTCGGTGGTGCTGATAACGATGTCATCTCCGGTGGCGCAGGTAATGATCTGCTGAACGGTAATCTTGGCATTGACAGCATCTTCGGTTCTGGTGGTGCTGATACGCTGTATGGCGGCGACGGCAACGACGTTATGAATGGTGGATCTGATGCTGATCTAGCTTTCGGTGACGCTGGTAACGATAGCATGGGCGGTACACTCGGAAACGACACGCTGTACGGTGGTGCCGGCGACGATACGCTTGGTGCACTTGGCAACGGCAGTTCCGTAGTCCTTTATGGTGGTACCGGAAACGATAGCATCCAGGCAGGTAGCGGAAGCGACACCCTCTTTGGTGATGACGGTAACGACATCATGTATGGGCGTGGTGATTCTGGCATCAGCGATATCCTGTCTGGCGGAGCTGGTAATGACATCCTGTACGGCGCGAGCGGCGGCGGTGATGTGATCTACGGATCTGACGGTAACGACATCCTGTATGCTCGCGAAGGGGCTGCTGGAAATTCGGCTGGTTCTGAAACGCTTTACGGCGGTGCCGGTAACGACACGTTCGTGATCGAAGCAAATACCGAAACAGCTGCTGGTAGTGTTGGCTTTGATGGTGCAACTGTTGCTGCGATCTTCAGCTTTGAAGATGGTTCGGACAAGATTCACCTGACCGGGTTTGGGTTCACTGGCTCACCAAGCAATGTGCTGACCACCACCCTGACAGGTTTGACCAACTCGATTACACAGGTTAGTGGTGCAAATCAGGTTACCGTTGCCATCAACGGTAATGGCGCTGCTGATTACACTGTGATCACGGTTCAGGGTGTAACCACACTTGATCTGAACGACTTCACTTTCAGCTAAGTCGATCAAACATACTGAATAATACCGGGCGGGCCAATTTGGCCCGCCCGGTTTCATTTGAAGGCACGTTAAATGTAGACTGGTTCAATGCGGAACGTCGCAATTATCCCGGCCCGAAAAGGGTCGAAGCGTGTCAAAGGAAAGAACCGGTTAATTATCGGTGGACAGACTTTGCTTGATCGCACGATCGCCGCAATTGAAGAGAGTGGCGCAATTCAGCGATCAATACTTTGTACTGATGATCTGGACCTTATTCAGGCGGCAAAAAAACATTCACTGTTAGAGTCTGATTTACGACCCGCAGAATTATCGGCTGATAGCACTTCATCCACTGACGTTCTGCGTTACCTCATCGCTAAAATGGGATTGGAAGATAGCAGAATTATACTTCTGCAGTTGACCTCCCCTTTTCGGACGGCAGAGGATATAAAAACGCTGCTCCAACGGATGGTCGATTCAGGTCAATCAAGCGGCGTTTCCGTTTGCCGATGGCGAATGCCGCCATCCCCCCCATTTGGCAATACGGATGACATTATGAAACTGGGGGATGAAGCCCTGCTCAATTCAAACATGAGGTCAATAGCGCATGATCGCACCTGGGCGATCAATGGAGCCTTATATGTATTTGAAGCAGAGAAATTTATGCAGACAGGGCAGCTCTATACTTCCAACGCGGCGATCCATGTCATGGAAACATGGCGATCAGTCGATATCGATTATAATGATGACGTAAAAATAGCCAAAGCTTTGGCACGGCAATACGGGATTTGATCACCATACACTTGGTATCAGAATGTGTTGTGATATCCACAAGCAGAAAGTCTGTCTTTAACGTTTGGTCCCAAGACTGAAATCATATTGCTGTCGGAAATAGGGATGGATTCGAACCCGAACTCATCCAAAAAATCCAGAATACTATTCTTGTTTGGATTTTCTAAGTGCCCTACGCGGAATTCCCAAAGCACACCTTGAATACGCTGGGATTTGAATAGGTTGCGCGCACCGAAAAAAACATCACTTTCTCGGCCCTCTGTATCAATTTTGAGCCAGATAGGGCGTTCACTCCAGTCCGGTTCTGAATACTGGGCAAGAAGTTGATCCAAACTTAGAACCTGAACATCAATAGCTTCGCTGTTGCTCCCGCTCTCTTGAAGAGACAGATGATGCCCCATGCTGGAATTAAGCCGAAGTCTACCGATACCGGATTGACTGCCAAGAGCGCACTCTATGGCTACTATCGAGTCAGTGTAGCCGCTAGCGTCGATGTTTTCTCTAAGGACAGAAAAATTACTTGGCTCCGGCTCAACAGAAAGACAACGTAAGCCAGGAGCTGCTTCCGAAAGGACAAGTGAAAAGAGACCGAAATGGGCGCCAATGTCGATAAACAAGGCATCCGAGCCTACCAACTGGCACAGGATCTGACGTTCTCTTAATTCGAAGCCACTCTCATGGTATTCAGCAAAAATAAATCGACGCAAGCCTGGGTCATTTAATTGATCAACAGGAAATTGTAGATGAAGCGCTGTCTGAGACGACGTGCTTGTTTTTAGCGGAAGATAAAAGCGATCCTTCGTAAACAGGCGAGATGGAAGTCTCAGAACATCGGGATTTGTCACACCATTTCCCGTCATGTATCAGATAAATGTGTTGAACTGCGGTCCATGAACCAGTCGCAGGCTGCGCTGAGTTCTTTACGCATCTCTTGCACAACCTCATCCCAGAGATTCTGGGGGCGGCGAAATAGTAATTGAATTGATGGAATCCAGGGAATGTGAGGTGTTCCGAGTTGTTGCCAGATAGTTAAAGATGCAGAGGTGCGGAATACCCATGTTGGGGTCCCGATTACCCCCCCCATAAATGCTATTGATGTTAATGGGGTCACAATGACATCAACAGCGGCACAGAGATCGATTACATCAGCAAGGTCATTCTTAAGATCTAGGCCATCAAAGACAACAACATCAATGCCACGTTTAGCAGCTTCACGTCGAATTTCTTCGAATTCATCCTCCTCGTAAACATATTGAAGAACAACAGCAATACAGTTATCCGGTAAGCTATCTACAATCTGATGGGGATTTAGATACTGGGAGACCCGAGCGCGTGCTTGATTCCCGCTACGCCAGGATATGCCGATACACATCCTGTTATCGGCTCCAAGCTCCTGGAGTCGATTGCGCCAATGACAGACAGCTTTAGCGTCCGGAACAATCCAGCCATATCCTCGTACACGATCATTTAATGCAAGCGACCAGCGTTCTTTTATTAACTCACGGAGCTGCGAGGTAAACATGCTCGGAAGGTGGCCAATGGGGATCTTGTAAAGAATATCCGGGGCAAGTAGGCGTTTTTGGGCAGGCCCTGTCATTGGCCAAAATTCTATTGTTGGGAATGATCGCTCGAAAACAGGAATGAGCCGAGGGTCGCATTCCACCACGATTTGGCCCGATGCGTGTTCTTCGGCATATTTCAGGAACCAGGAGAACATCAGCTCGTCGCCCATGCCTTGTTCCATATAAATCAGAACTTTTTTTCCTTTAGGGATTTTTTGAAGAGTCCACTCAGCTTGCGGAAAAGGTCGTTTTGCGGAGGGAAACCCTGGTTGTGCCCAACGGCAAAGGTAATTTTCGAAACCTTCTTCTATAGCGCCGATAGAAAGCTGGTTAAAAGCAACGCCCATGCGGGCGGTCGCATCTTTCGGAGAAATTCGTAGCTGTTGCTTGCCGGCAGAAATTGCGAGGTCCAGCTCCCCGGTCCCGCGATATGCCATCGCCAAATTGGTATACCCTGACTGAAGCTTGGGATCCGCAGCGAGTGCGCGATGTGATGAAATTACGCCCCGTTCGCTCTCAAGTTGGGTGCACAAGGCAACCGTATAGGAGCTCCAAGCCTTTGCGTAGCCTGGCTCCAAGATGACAGCCCGCCGCAGGACGGGCTCTGCCATCTCGGCAAGTGCCTTCTCATTGAAATGGCTTCCGACATTGTAAAGTAGCGACGGACTTGCCTTGAATCTCTCAGCGGCTCGCTTCAGGTATAGTGTCGTCAAGTTTTCAAGCTCAGCCGTTTTGAGTGTTATAACGGCTTCATTGACTGTAACATCTTCCGTATCGGGCAGGATGATTGCCGTTTTAGCCCAAAGAGTTTCTGAAAATGATATCGCCTGATTGGGCTCACTGGCGTTCGGCAGGATAGCCCGCACGGCGGTTGGGTTATCAGGCAGCATAACTAGTGCCATTCGTGCTGCCCGTAATCCCGCCTCTTTCAAGCCCCATTCACGTATGAAGATTGAAGCGTGACTTAGGTTTTGACCATTGCTCAACTGAATGAGGGTGGGGTGCGCAATAAGTGTAGCTAGAGTGTTTGCATGTCCTGATCGGATAATCCAACGAAGTACTTTTCGAGCAGGAATGGCAGCTTGAAACACTGAATGTGCGGTCTCATGGAGAAACCGTTTCACGTCTTCAGGGCCTCCGATACTCGCTCCGCTGGCGATTAGTTGCGAAAGCAGGTCCCAGGCGGGGCCGCAGCGTTTTGTAATGTCGGGCTCTATGAATAGCCAGCTGGCTGCGCGAGAGATATCTCCCTGCTCTGAGAAGGCCAGTCCTCCGATGAGACCGAGCTCCTGATACCCGCGCCACTCGCTCGGCCTTAGGTTGCCCAGCAGTGCTACGATTGCAGCATGTGCATTTGTGCGATGCAGGCACCCAATAGCCCGATAGAGTGCGTCCCGTGAATGCTCTGATTTCTCTTCGTAGATTCTAATGTACCGTGTCGCTGCCGCGTCGAGTTCACCGCTGATCTCTAGCGCCATTGCGAGGCGATAAAGGTAGTTTTGCAAAAATGGTGGACCTGCGACTTCGGACCGTTTGAAAGAACGAAGAGCCGACTGCATGTCTTGAAGTCGTATAAAGTCCTGGCCGGCGAGATCCCAAACCTCTGCATTGCTTGGCGCTTCAAGAATGGTAACTACACGATCCCGGTCGATTGATTTCAGAATTGCAGAAGTTGTCACCAATTGATCCTTCGTACTCATCCGCTTGGGGGGAGTTATATTTGCGAGGTTGGGTCGTCTAGGAAACGGTCCAGAGATTCTTTGACCTGGGTAATCAATTGAGGCCAATCCGTGGTCATTCGGAACAGGCGAACGCTGTCATACCACAAATTATCTTCCCCGGTGGTAAGCCAACGCCAATCGGGTTGCTTGCCGATCATTAGCCAGGTTTTTTTGCCGAGCGCCCCGCCAAGATGAACAAGGCTCGTGTCTACCGATATTATAAGATCGATCTGATTCAGCTTTACTGCGACATCGGCGAATGTGGCATCGAGCTCGCAGAGCGGCGGGAGGTTGGCTAGAACGGTGTTGTCTTCTGATGCAAGATCGAAAGGCAGTGCCTGGAAGGTTGCCTTTTCTGTACCTTCAATAAGCTCGGCAATTAACTCTGAAGGACAGGAGCGAATCTCGTTCCGAGAATTTGCGGGATTGCCTGTCCAGGCAATTGCAATTCGCAGCGCCGTCTTTTCTTTTTCTGGCTTCCCCAGTCGCTGGCTGCACGGGGTGGGAATGTAAGCGGATCTGGATGGTATGTTGTCAGGTAATGTTCCGAATAGTCCGGGTAGGCTCATCGCCATTACTGCATAATCGAAAGCTGCTTTTTGCCCACCAACAACGACTCTATCAATGTAGGGAACCCATTCACAGAGTTGCCGAAGCGGCTCGCGTGTATAGAAGATAATATGCGCGCCTCTGGCTTTCAGAAGAGCGCAGTACCGTAAGAACTGGATGTGGTCGCCATAGCCTTGCTCGCCTACGACGAATATGGTTTTGCCATCAAGATCGGCATGCCCATCCCACATCTTTTCTTGGCCGATTGATTGTTCAAGCGTTTTGACGCCTTCTCGTAGATCATAGAGCGCGAAGCCCTGCTGCCAGTCACCCAGTCTTAGTTTGGTGACGCCGAGCGCAATGGAAGCAGACCGTGCTGAAGGTGCAGACGCGACGGCACGACGATACCAGGATTCCGATTTACGATAGTCTTCCAACATGGAGTGAGCATGACCGCAGCCTTCCATGGCCTTTGGTAAATCAGGGCGATAAGACATAATTTTCGCAAAGCAACGCACTGCTTCGGTAGGCCTGTTTGTGGCATTGTATGCGACTCCGAGGCCGGTAAGACCGCGGATAGACCAAGGACGTTTAAGTAAAGCTTCCTTAAAGACTCGCTCAGCGACACCGTACCGCTTCTGTTCTAGAAGCCTCTCGCCAGTTGACAGAATGACGCGGAGAGGGTGCTCCTTGATTGACCATACGTGACCTTCCGCTCCGTCCGTGCCATCGGCGAGCTCAGGCTTTAAGTGCGACATGTCTGGCTCGGAAGAAGAAGCCCCCCCCCTCATGGCTCCCTCATAGCCTGACTGAGGCTCTGGCTCAGTGGTGTTACGATGTATTCGAACAAGGTCCGCTCGCCCACTGAAATAAGAGACGAGACCTTCATGCCCGCAGTCAGCCTGACACCTGGTAGGTTATGCGAAAGAGAATCCGGATCAATCACGATACGGGCTTCGAAGAACTCTTTAGAGGAACGGCCGTCTGTCACAGCATCAGCTGACACGGACGTCAGGGTTCCTTCAATTGGAGGAGTAGTCCGGGGGTTGAAGGCAGACAACTGCAATTGAACGGGAGCGCCGACAAGAAGGACATCGATATCTTTCGGATCGATCTTGGCCGATACCAGTAACTCGTCCTCAGTCGGGATGACGGTCATCAGCGACTCGCCAGGCCTGATGACGCCATTTTGGGTGTGAACGTTCAGATTAACAATTTGCCCGCTCATTGGAGCTCTGATCTGGATGCGATCAAGGCGGTCGCGCCAGACACTTTCCTGCTCTTGAATATCATTCAGTTGCAGGGCGTTTTCACGCAGCCGGTTTGAGATGTCTGTTTCGCGCTGATTTTCTAAGGCTGCTAGACGCAGCTCCTGCTCGGTGATGGCCTGTCTAGATTGTGCGATAGTTGACTTGAGTTGGGCTGCTGCTCCACGGAGTTGCTCTTGTCCACGTTCCAGTGCAAGGACGCGCGGTTTACGTTCCAAGCCCTTATCAAACAGTGTGCGAACCCCGATGAGTTCCTCTTCGACAATTTCGATCTGCCTGCCGATAGACGCAAGCCGTTCAATTGAACCGTCGATTTGAGTTTGATACTGAGCAATCCGCTCTGCGATCAGTTTTTTCTGATCGTTGAGCGATTTCTTCTGCTTCTGGAACAGAATTTCTTCTCGCTGAATCAACCCCGAGATTTCGGGGTCATTCTTGCGGTTCAGAATTTTTTCGGGAAATTCGATTTCGCTCAGATCGTCACGTTCTCCTTGCAACCTCGCGCGTTCTGCCAGCAGGGCAAATAACCGGTTTTCTATTTGTGCGATCTGCGCATCGGTTGTTAGGGGATTGAGGTTTACAAGCACCTGGCCTTTTTCGACCGTGTCACCCTCATGGACGAAGATAGTATCTACGATACCACCTTCGAAATGTTGCACAACCTGGGGCTCGCTTACGACATGGAGCGTGCCTGGTGCGCGAACGGCACTTGCTAAGGGGGCGACAACGGACCAGCCTCCGAAAAGCACAAAGAATGAAAACAGCACACCCCAACCAAACAACGACGAACGCCGCCAGGTCTGTTTGGTGAGCGCCAAGCTGGCGCTGACGTTCTTTGAGCCAACGTCGCGCGTAGAAATCGGCAGGCGCTTTGAGAGGAAATTGCTGTCAATTGTTGGAAGGGTCTCAGCCATTCAGGGCTCCAGTTACTTTTCCGCCACTGCCTTGGCAGACGGTTTTTCGATCGTCTGCTGGCTGCCAACACCGCTGATCAGGGGCATAACCTCATCGCGGTCGGAGAATTTTTGTACCATGCCGTCACGCAGAACGAGAATTTTGTCTACGATCTGGAGGATATTCGGCCGATGCAGGATCACGACAACCGTCGCGCCCCGCGTTTTCAAGATTTCGATCGAATTCCGCAGAGCGTTGTCGCCCTCAGTGTCCAGGTTCGCGTTAGGCTCGTCGAGAATAACCAGCTTTGGATCACCGAGTAGCGCGCGGGCCAGCCCGACGCGTTGCCTCTGACCACCGGAAAGCAAGTTGCCGCCGAAGCCAACTTCGGTGTCATACCCTTGCTCCATCTGCAAAATCATTTTGTGCAGGCCGGCCATTTCAGCGGCCTGAATGACCTGCTCATTGGTAATGGTGTCGTCAAACCGGGCTATATTATCCCTGATCGTGCCTTCGAACAGAAGGACTTGCTGGGGGAGGTAGCCGACATGCCGTCCGCGGTCATCGCTGGGCCAGCGATATACATCGGCACCATCCATACGCACGACACCGGCATTCGGTTGTTCTATGCCGGCGAGCAGGCGCGCGAGAGAGGTTTTTCCTGCTGCCGAAGGACCGATGACGGCAACCGATTCCCCAGCTTTAAGGTCAAACGAAACGCGGGAAAGGATGGGTCGCTTCATGCCTTTTATCTGGAAGTGAACACCTTCGACGGAGAGCGCGCCTTTTGGCTCAAGTGGGAACACGCTGTCTTCCGGCTTGCTTGCGGTATTGGTCAGCAAATCGGAAAGATATCTGTATTTCTGGAGCGCATCGGACACTTGAGCCCAAGAGGATACGACCGCTTCCAGGGGCATGAGCGCGCGGCCGACCAGAATGACTGATGCCATCATGGCGCCGCGCGAAAGGCCGCTTGTTGGATCAACGATCTGAATAGCGGCGACCGTCATCACAGCCATCATGATGCCCATGCGCATCATTTTGATTATAGCCTGGATAATGCCGGATGCCTGACTGGCGTCGTTCTGGAGCTTGAGTGCAAGCTCATTGTACATAGACCAGCCAGCCATCAGGGTTTTCCGCATCCCCATGGCTTCGACAATGTCAGCATTCTCGATAGCAGATCGGCTGATTTTTCTGGCCCGGCTTGCCGCAGCGGAAGCTCGCTGCAATTTCCCGTCTGAGATCATTTTGTTGATAGCGGCGAGAATCAGCAGAATCAAGCCGCCAATCGTTGCCGTCATGCCGATGCTGAAGTTCAGCGCAAACAGCACCATTAGGAAAATGGGAATGAACGGCACGTCCATAAGCATGAAAATGCTGCTGCCAGAGAGAAACTGGCGAAGCCCCTGCAGCTGATCAAGCGCGTCGCTGCCACCTCTACCGCGCGCGAGGCCGCCTAATACGGATTTTTCAAAAAGCTGCGGGGAGACTTGCTCGTCTATCCAGGCGCTGACATGCGTAAAAACATACGTTCTGGCTATGTCGACCAGCGCTTGCACAAGTAATGCTGCAGCAGCAATGAGCGCCAGCATCGTCAAGGTCGCCATGTTGCCGGTCCCGAGCACTCGGGAGAATAGCGAGAACATGTAGAGCGGCATCGTCAGAATAAGCATGTTCACGACAAAGCTGAACACGCCGGCGGTCACGAAAGCGCTGCGGCACCCTTCAAAGATATGCCGCATTGGATCGTCGAGCGCCGAACTGGCCTCTGACGGCGTTTTTGCTTTCGCCATAAAGATCTTGTCCGTACTTATTGATATACTGCTTGAGTATAGCAGAATAACGCAACGCTATCTGAGTTGAGAATGCACCGCACAATTCCACACACTTCTCTGACGCCGAACTTGCATCGCAGCTTCCGGGAATTCATAAGCGCGTGCGGTTAGAGTATCAATGATAATTCGTCTCCTGTGACAACAAGGTACACGATCCATGAAAGTCCTGTTCGTACATCAGAACATGCCCGGCCAGTTCAAGCATCTGGCGCCGGCACTGGCCGAGGATGGACATGACGTTGCGTTCCTGACGAAACGAGGGAAGCCAAGTCTGCCCGGTGTTCGCAAGTTCGAATATGAATTGCACCGCCAGGCAGGGCAGGCCCCGCATCGGTATTTTGATCGTTACGAGGATCAGATCCTGCATGGCCAAGGAGTAACGAGAGCTTGCCTCAAGATTCAGGCGTCCGGTTTCGAGCCAGACGTGATCTGCGCTCATACAGGTTGGGGCGAGGCAATGTTCCTGAAAGACGTGTTCCCGAAGGCCCGGCTTTTGAGCTTCAATGAGTTCTTCTACCGCTCGCACGGTACCGATACCGACTTTGTCAACAAGGGGGTGGATATCGACCGCGATTGTCGGACCCGGGTCAGGAATGCCCACATGCTGTTGAGCATGGCGGCATCTGACTGGGGGTATGTTCCGACTTATTGGCAGTGGTCGACACACCCGAAGGCCTTCCGGGAAAACATGACGGTTGTGCATGACGGGATCGACACGGATGTCTGTATCAGGGACCGGGATGCCTATATCGACCTCGCCGATGGGCGCCGTCTTACCGCCAATGATGAGGTGGTGACCTACGTTGCCCGTAATCTTGAACCCTATCGTGGCTTCGATGTGGTCGCTCGGTCTCTTGAGAAAATTCAAAAAGGCCGGCCGAACGCACACATCCTGATCACCGGGGGCGAAGAGGTGAGCTACGGGAATGGTCCGGGCTATGCCGAAAGCTGGAAAGATGCCCTGATCCCGCACCGCTCGCTCGATACCTCGCGTCTGCATTTTCTCGGGCGGCTGCCTTACGAGGAGTTCGGCCGGATGTTGTCGATCTCACGGGCGCATATCTATCTGACTTATCCGTTCGTGCTGTCATGGTCGATGCTCGAAGCCATGGCGAAGGAATGTCTCGTGGTGGCCAGTGGTACAGCACCCGTGCGTGAGGTGATCCGGCATGGGAAGAACGGTATTCTTGTTGAGTATGGCGATGACGATGCGCTTGCAAAAGCAGTTGTGGAAGCGCTGGCGAAAGGCAAGAAGCTAGACCCTGTGCGCAAGGCGGCACGGAAGACTGTGGTCGAGCGCTATGATCTCAAGACGGTCTGCCTCCCTATACAAAAAGAGATCATCGAGAAGCTCGGCCGGGGGGAGCTACCCGAAGCGACTGCTGACGTTCCGTCCGATATTGCAAAGGCGATGGGGTGGCATGCAACGAAGACCCGCGACCTGGCGCTATGGTCCGAGATGGGTGCGTGATCCACATTCCAGTATCGGAGGCGGAGCGCGCAGCGCTCAAGGCAAGGACCAGTGCCGCTTTCCGGGCCGGCGATTTGGCGGCGGCACAAGTCGAACTCAAGAGATATGTCTGCCTGTTTTCTGAAGACGGCGCGGGGTACGCCAATCTGCTTGCCATCGCGCGCAGGCGCGGCATGCCGATACCGAGCCTCTCCACCCTGACGCGGTATGCCCTTTTCTCGGACCCGGATACCCTCGGCCCTTTGGTAGCGCTGTTGACGACATGCGCCGAACTGCAGGCACCGTTGCCTGACAGTGTGCCAGCGCTCCTTGCGAGATATGGAACCGACCCCGATGTGACCCGGGCGCATGCCATCTATCTGCATGGGCAAAGGGGGGCGGAGGCTGCTGCCGCAAGGGTCCGTCAAACCCTTGTATTTCATCCAGACTCAACCCAGCTTCACACCCAGTGCGGGCTCTCATTGCAGAACGAAAAAGGCCCGGATGCCGAAACCGCATTCGCCCGTGCAATTTGTTGCGCTCAGCCAGACGGCCTGGAATTCGCAACCGCTGCACGAAATCTGGCAGCGATAAAGCATGCGGCAGGTGCCTTGAGCGAGTCGGTGAGCCTTTACCGTGCTTCCTTGTTCGCAGATCCCTCTGCGCGCGACACCCGCGCCAATCTGGCGGCGGCGCTGGTTGATTGCGGAGAAACAGAAGCGGCGGAAAGGGCACTGCGCCGGACGCTGGTGGAAGATCCGGGGCACCGGGATGCACTCTGGTTATCATCCTTGCTGCGGATAGGTGCTGGCGACCGGAATGGTGGATACAGGGGCCACCACGTGCGCTGGACCGAGCCGCACCCGCAAGCCCGAACCCTTTCTTTTGGCGCGTTGCCGCTTTGGCTCGGGCAAGACATGAAAGGCGCGCGGATATTTGTCTGGGGCGATTTCGGGGTTGGCGACGAAATCGTCTTCGCTCCGCTTGCGGCCTGGCTGGCGGAGAGGGGGGCGGCGGTTGTGCTGGAATCGGATGCACGACTTGTTTCGCTCGCGCAGCGCAGCTTCCCGAACCTAACTGTGGTGCCGCGTGGCGAAGCGGGTGTCGATATTGCAGCCTTCGATTTTCACGTGCCGTCTGCATTGTTGGCCCGTTTCTACGAGCGAGACGACAAAGGAAATGCCTTGTTGCCATTGCGCGCCGACCCGGAGCGGGTGTCAGGAATCCGGGAAAAACTGGCGCAATATGGCGACGGTCCAAAGCTCGGGTTTGCCTGGGGCGGCGGAGGAAGGCGAACATCTTGGTCGAAATCGACGGATCTGGTGGACTGGAAAGACTTGCTGGAGTTGCCTGGAGTGACTTTCATCAGCCTTCAGTATGACGATGCTTCGGATGCCGAAGGCTGGCCGAAAAATCTATGTCCGTCGCCGATTGACGACCTCCGAAACGATATCGAGGGCCTTGCCGCCCTTATCGAGGCATTGGATGCAACGGTATCCATATCCGGCGTTAATGCCCATATGGCAGGCGCGCTTCGCCGGCCCGGTTTCGTCCTGTTGCCGAGATCGCCGCTGTGGTTCTGGGGACGAAGTGGCCCCAGAACCGATTGGTATCCGAGTTTGCAGCTGTTTCGCCGCACCGATTCTGGATGGAATGATCCTATTGCCTGCCTGTCAGATGCCGTCAGGTGCTTTCTGAAGGGGTGACCAGCTTGCTTTCAGCCGTCCAAAGATCCCCGTAATCAACATCCTGCCAGTTTTCGAACCAAGGTCCGCCACGCGTATAGTGAATTGCCGCCGGGTAGGAGCCGTCCGCCGGTTTGTCGTACCAGCCTTCGAGCCAGTTCCAGGTATGATCTACAGATCCGAGAAGATCGTCCGAAAGCCATTGGAAGCGGTGCAGGTAGGCGCCGCTCTCGCGGTTGACGACTTCCGGTGTCAAGGCGGCATTCGCGGGGTGCCCGCAATTGATCAGCATCATGCTTGACCAGTTTTTCCGCGGATAGACGGTCTGGGCCTTGCCGTCCATCTTTGTTCGCTCGGTCGGTTGATAGTCGTGCTGGACGCAGATCAATGCCTTGTCATCGTCGGCGAGTGCGAAGAGCTTTGCGACATCCGTGGTCCACAGGAAATCGCAATCGCAGAACAACGCCCAGCCCTGATAACCGGCCAGATACGGCATCAGGAATCGGGTATAGGTGAATTCGGTCGAGGCCAGAGGGTCCTCGTCGCGGCTATAGAGGCCCTTCTCCCGTAATTCGTCGAGTTTGAGCGGGATGATCTCGAGGGCGGCTTGACTATGACGCCGCAAGGAGTTTTCGCAGACGTCATAGGCGATGGGCTCGCGGCTGTCCCATCCGACATAAATCCTTAAGGGGCCCGAATCAGCTGTTTCCGTGCTCATTTACCGTTCCATTCGGTCTATTCGAATTTGCGTCTCATTAGCATGTCTGCTGTCGGCTCAGAAAGGGCCGGTTTGTCGCAGGAAGCTACAGTGCTTTGCACCGCTCAAGCCATCCTCTATAAACGCAACGCTTTTATATTTGTTCCCGTGTCTTTCCGAATCCGGAAGGTTCTCAGTGTCGTCTGTCCCTGTTTGTGCAATTCACTATCACCCTGACGCCTACAGGGCAGATCGCCCGGGTATAAAAGGCCGGCACTCTGCCGGGGCCGGGTTCCTGACCGGAATGTTTCAGCATGGCCGCGCTGATCAGCTCGTGTGCATGACCGGTAACGACGGGCACGCTGCCGAATTCGCCGAAATGGCGCAGGAGCGCGATCAGAGAAATAGAGAGGTCAAGCGGCTCGACTCAATGTATCAGGCTGCTCCGTCGGTGGAATGCCTGATGATCGCCGGCCCTTCTTTTGACGCCTTTGCGTGGGGGCGCCGAGCCAGAGACCAGCGGGCATACAGCTTGTGTGGTGTCACCCATACCCTGTCATCGGACCGGATCATTGCCAGTCTGTCGAATTACCTTCTGTTGCCGCTGCAGCCATGGGATGCCCTTGTCTGCACGTCACAGGTTGCCCGCGATGTGGTGACACGGACGATGGAAAACTACGCTGACTATCTCGGCCGCCGTGCCGGGGTCCGGATTGAGCCGACGCTGCAATTGCCGGTCATCCCACTCGGCGTGGACGGCAGCCGATACGTAAAGGACGAGCCGGCCCGGCAGATGCTGAGGGACCGCATTGGTGCCGGCGAGGAGGATTTGGTGATCCTTTTTCTTGGCCGGTTCACGTTTCACGCCAAGGCACATCCGGTCCCGATGTATCTCGCGGCGGAGCGTGCGGCAAAACGGATGCCGAACCGCAAGGTCCATCTTGTCATGGTCGGCCAAGCGCCGAATGACCGAATCATGTCGATATACCAGGAGGGAGCGGAGCAATTCACGAAGACTGCTGCCGTGCACTTTATCGACGGTCAGGATGACGATCTCGTCCATGCCTCATGGCAGGGCGCTGACGTATTTCTCTCTCTCTCGGACAATATTCAGGAAACTTTCGGCCTCACACCGATTGAAGCGATGGCGGCGGGACTGCCGGCAGTGGTCAGCGACTGGGACGGCTACAAGGATACTATCGTCGACGGTGAAACTGGTTTCCGGGTGCCCACAACCGCGCCTGCGGCAGGAGATGGTTTCGATTTGGCCTTCCTCTACCAGACCGGTCGGGATGATTATGACCGCTTTATCGGCCGGGCTTGCATGATGACGTCCTGTGATCTCGACGCGGCGGCGGACGCTTTGGTCCGATTGGCGGAGGATCCGGAGTTGCGTGCAAGGATGGGTGAGGCAGGCCGGGCCCGTGCCCGGACGCATTACGACTGGTCCGTCATCATCCGGACCTACGAGGATCTCTGGCTGGAGCTCAGGGAGATTCGCACAAAAGCCCCGGAAGTCGCGCCGCGTCAAAGCAACGAAACAGCCAGCCCGTTCTATCCGGATCCTTTTAATATTTTCTCTCCGCATCCGAGTTTTGTTCTTGGGCCCGAAACCGTTGTCACCGTTGACAGCAGCGACGTGGAGGCGGATTTCCAGACCATTCTTGCTTATGAGTTCTGTACGTTTTCGCAGGAACTCATGCTTCCGAGAGAGCAGACGACTGCATTACTCCGGCGATTGTCGGAACGCGGCGTTGTCACTGTCGGAGAGATCGAGCAATGGATCGACGGCCGAGGATGGTCGACATTGCATCGCACGTTGCCCTGGCTGGCGAAGTTCGGCCTCATCAAGTTGAGTGAACAATGAAACCGATCGACCTTCCTGCCCGTGCGAAACTCTTCAGAGACGCTAATGCCGGTCTCAAGCATATTGCCGATGGCAAGCTTGATGAAGCCCAGAAGACGATTGCGAATATGCGCAAGGAGGTCGGGCAAACCGCCATATTGATGGGCGTGGAAGCCAAAGTGGCATGGGCGCAGAAGAATGCGAAGGCAGCGCGTCAATGCCTCGAAAAAGGCCTGAAAATGTCAGCGGTCGGCGATCTGGTCTTTAACCGGATTGCTGTCGAGCTGGGGCGCCAGATGGGCGATGACGCATTGCTCGAAGCCGTGTTTCGGGTTGCGCTCAAGAACACGCCGAGTGATGCGGTAATCCGCTACGCCGCAGCAGGCTACTGCTATCGCAAAGGCGTTACGCAAGCGGCGCGAGGGCATTATGAGGCGGCTGTAAACCTGAAGCCCAAATTCGTGCCAGCTATGCGTGATCTGGGCATTCTCTATTACGAAACAGGTGAAAAGGACCGTGCGCTTAAAGTTCTTCATCGGGCGCGGGAGTTTGATCCGAAGCTTCGGGATGCTCTCCTGGAGCTGGGGAACGCCCGGTATCGCGCCAAGAATTACAACGGGGCGGCGGCTATTTATGAGGCGGCCAGTCGGCTGGAGCCGGATTTTTCCCCGGCCTATTCAAATCTGGGATCGGCCTACCGCCACAATTTGCAGTTCCCGGAAGGAGCGCGGGCTCTCAAGCGGGCACTGCTGTCCGAGCCGGAGAATGCGGGCGGCTACTACAATTTCGGAAATCTGGAAAAAGAGGCTGGAAGCCTAAAGCCGTCGATCCTGGCTTTTCGCCGCGCTCTGTTGTGTCGACCGGAGGAAGCGACATTCCATTGGAACCTGTCGCTTGCCTTGTTGGCCGACGGGCAGCTCGGCGAAGGGTTTGATGAGTATGAATGGCGCTGGGAAACAGAGTCATTCCCGACCAAGAAGCGCGATGTAACCCAGCCGGAATGGGACGGAGGGCCACTCGAAGGTCGCACGTTGCTAGTTGTCGCCGAGCAGGGTGTTGGTGATGCCCTTCAGTTCCTCCGGTTCATTCCCGGGGCTGTCGAGCGGGCACAGGCGGGAGCGAAGAAAGGGCGTGTTCTTCTGGAGGCGCATGATGAGATTCAGGACGTCTATGTTGACTACAAGGACATGGTCGAGCTGGTCCCGCGGCGGCCCGGTCAGGAGCCGGACTTCGATTGCCATATCGCGCAATTGTCTTTACCGAAGCTCCTGGGAGTCAAGACGGTCGATGACCTGCCAAAAGCCCCCTATATAAATTCAATCGGCCCGGACCGCTTCCCTGTCCCGGATCTTGATCCGGCCAAACTGAATGTAGGTGTGGTCTGGGGCGGTAATCCCGCCTTTCCGGGGGACGATATCCGGTCCTCGAAAGTCGACTACTACGCACCCCTTTTCGATATGGATGGTGTGCAGTGCTACAGCCTGCAAAAGGGGCCGCGCGAAGCAGACATTGCGGGCGCCCCACCCTCGCTCATTCCGTTGAGCAAGGATGTCAAATCATTCGCCGATACGGTCTCCATCGTCCGTCAGCTCGACGTGACCGTGACCACTTGTACGTCGGTTGCCCATCTCGTCGGCGGCATGGGGTGCCCGGTCTTTGTGCTGTTGTCCCACAATCCGGACTGGCGCTGGCTGCAGCATCGTGACGACAGCCCGTGGTATCCGTCCGCACGCCTGTTCCGGCAAGCCAAACCGGGTGACTGGCCAGGCGTCATTGAAAAGATCGGCGCCGCGCTTGGCGAAATGCAAAAAGCGAAGGCCTCCTGATGAAGAAAGTCCTGTTTGCGTGGGAACTGGGCGACGGGCTGGGTCATGTCAGCCGATTGTTGCCGATTGCGAACATCCTGAGAGACAATGGAGTCGAGTGCGCCTTTGTTGTCCGCAATCTGATTGTTACGCATTCTATGATCGCGCGTGAGGGATACAGAGTCTTCCAGGCTCCGTTGGTGGCGCCATATGCACCTCCGGATGTCCGGGATAAAGTGATCGCGTCCATCGGGGATGTTCTGGCGACTGTCGGTTATGTCGAGCCGGATAAGCTGACCGCTCTGACCGATGGCTGGGCCGCGATCATCGACAGTTTCGACCCGGACCTATTGATCTCCGATTACTCTCCGACGGCCGGCCTTGCCGTTTTTGGCGAAAGACCGGTGGTGCCGATCGGGGACTGGTTTACGCTGCCACCGGGAAACTGGTCGGAGTTCAGGGCGTTCAAGGATGCGCCAAACCGGGTTGATCCCGAGCGGCTGCTGGAGACCGTCCGGGAAGTCCAGCGCCGTCGCGGCAAGGCTTTGCCTGACCGGGTCCCGGCGCTGATGCACGGTGAGCGCAATTTCGTCGTGACGATACCGGAACTCGATCCCTATCACAGCTTCCGCGAAAATACGGAATCATCTCCGTTACGGCCGCTTTCCGCTCCGGCAACGCAGGAGCCGGTGCAGGATTATTTCGCTTATCTCTCCTATGGGTATGCCGGAACGCAGAAGGTTCTGGAGGCTCTTGCTGGATCCAGTTGGACCGGTGACCTCTACCTGCGTGATGCAAACGATGAAGCCCGGACCAAATGGCGGGAGCGTGGTCTGACAATCCACGACACGCCGCAACCGATTGAGCAAGCGGTGGCGAATGCCAAAGTTGTCGTTCACCACGGAGGCATTGGTACACTGGAGCAGGTGATGGCGATCGGCCGGCCGCAATGTATTGTGCCGCGCCATTTCGAGCAGCAAAAGAACGGCGAGTATCTCGGCAAGCTCGGTTCTGCCACCGTGATGAAAAGTGGCAACAAGTTTCAACCGGAGCATATTGTCCAGGCGGTTACGGCCACCCTCACTCACGAGCGGTTTGCCGAGAATGCCCGTATTGCAGCTGTAGACCTTGAACGGCGTGGGCCATTCAATCTGCTTGCCCGGATCACGGACTATGTCTTATCGACACTAAACGCACGCTGAAGATAAAGATTTCCCGCAGGAGAGGATGCACCATGGCCGTAGAGAACAAATTTCCCGGCAAAGACCTGACCGAAGACGATATTGCCGGAAAGATCCCGCTCGTCGCGAAGAAGTCGCCGGACCACAAGACGGTCTTCACCTGTGGCGGTATCGAGATCGGCGGGCCGCTGGTCCCGGTCATGGCCGGGCCGAACACGGTCGAGAACGAGGAGATGATTGTCGAGAGCGCGAAGGCGATCAAAGCCTCTGGCGGTCATTTCCTGCGCGGGGGTGCCTTCAAGCCGCTGAGCTTCCCATATCGCAGCCCTAAATTCTTCGAGACGCGGGAAGACGGCCTGAAGTGGCTTACGGTAGCAAAGCAGGAAACAGGCCTGCCGATCGTTACCGAAGTGATGGAAATCGACAAGATCGAGATCGTCGCCAAACATGCCGACATGCTGCAGATCGGCACCCGGAATATGCAGAACTATCCGCTGCTGACTGAAGTCGGCAAGACCGGCATGCCGGTGATGCTGAAGCGGGGTTATGGCTCCTCGCTCCGGGACTGGCTGATGGCGGCTGAATACATCGCGCTTGAGCATGACAGGCTTGGCATCACGCCGCAGATCGTGCTGTGCGAGCGCGGTGTTGTCGTGCCGCATACGCACCGGGCAACCTCCCGCTTCCTGCTCGATCTCCAGGTCGTGCCGGCGGCTCAGGAAGTCACGCACCTGCCGGTGATGACCGATCCGTCTCACGCCACGTTCTGGCAGCCCTGGGTCAAGTCGATGATGCTGGCTTCGGTCGCGGCCGGTGCCGACTCACTGATGCTGGAAGTACATCCGGACCCGCGCAACGCGGCTGTGGATCCGCTGCAGGCGAGTTCCTTTGCGGAATTCGACGATATGATGAAGGCAATGCGACCGATCGCGACGGCTATTGGCCGGACGCTGGATGTCGGCAGCAATTCCTGATCTGGAAATGACGGCGCGGCAATAACTGTCGCGCCGTCCTGATCTGTCCCGGGATTGCTCGTTTACCGGGATTTATGCCGAAATCGGCGGATGTTGAGCCAAACCGCTTTTCTTGCGTCGTTCCGCAATTTCCGCGTCGATTTCTTTTTCCAGATCTTCCGCTTTGTGTTCCCTAGTTGTTCTCTGTTCGCCTTTGTTGGCGCGGCGGATTGTCAGCGTCAGGCCGATCCAGAAGAACGCGGCGATCCCGGCAATTGCTAGGGCGATGCTTCCTGCGGATTCTAAAAATTCAAGCAACATTGCCTCGGTTCCTTGTGAAGCGGGTGCTTCAAGCATGCCTGCTCTATGTGGTCTGGCGTCTTCTTTGTCAAAGATTTTGCGAGATGCACAGCGATCCGACATTGTCCGCGGAGACTTCTGGAGCATGTTTTTTGCCGGTTTCCAATGTCTGTCCTGCATGGCCGCGACATTTGGTCCCGCGCCTAGTCCTCCTTTGCTGGCCATCAAGCCTATCTGTGACACGTCTGTCCGGCTTGACTCTTCTCCGGCATAAATATAAAAACATAAAGACATCTTTATATGATTGTGTTTAACCGAACTGGTTAACTGACCTGATGGAAACTTTGCTGCAAGGCCTCCGGGCTGTCTCCGAGCCGACGCGATTGCGCATCCTGATGCTGTGCGCGCATGCCGAGCTGTCTGTGACGGAACTGGTACAGGTACTGGGGCAAAGTCAGCCCCGGGTTTCCCGTCATCTTAAGCTGATGGTCGAGGCCAATCTGCTGGAACGCCATCAGGAGGGTAGCCGGGCATTCTATCGGATGAGCGAGGACAGCGACGTGTCCGACCTCGCCCGTATGCTGGTGGACCTGACGCCAGATGATGATGATGTCATATCCGTCGATCTGGAGCGGCTGGACGAAATCAAGCTGCAGCGCGCCCAGGTGGCGGAGGAGTATTTCCGCCGGAATGCCCAGAACTGGGAAGATATGCGAGGCCAGCATATCGATGACGAAAGTGTCGATGCCCGTCTCAAGCGCCGCATTCTCAGCGCGCCGGTGCGCGATCTGCTGGATATCGGGACCGGTACGGGCCGCGTACTGCGCCTTGTCGGTGAGGATGTCCGGGCCGCTGTCGGTGTCGATAATTCCCGCGAGATGCTGGCGATTGCCCGGAGCTATCTCGATCAGGAAGTGCTGCGAAACTGTCAGGTCCGGCATGCGGACATGTATCGCCTGCCGTTCCCGGCGCACCGGTTCGATGCGGTCACGGCCAATATGCTGATGCATTACGCCGACAGCCCGGCGGACATGGTGCGCGAGGCGGCGCGGGTGTTGCGCCCCGGCGGCCGGTTGGTGCTGGTCGATTTCGCCTCTCATGACCTCGCGGATTTGCGGGAACGTCATGCCCATCGATGGCTCGGGTTCTCCGATACCGATGTGGAGCGGCTGTTCACAAAGGCCGGTCTTGAAATTCAGGAAGTCGAGCGGATCGACGGTGGAGACCTCACGGTGTGTATCTGGACCGGCAAGAGCCGGATTGAAATTGCCAATGATCTTGTGGCGGAGGCGCTCTGATGACCGAGAAACTTTCTGTCAGCTTTGAATTTTTTCCGCCCTCCAGCGAGGCTGCTGAAGCGCGCCTTTGGAACACTGTGGAGAAGCTTGCCCCTCTCGGCCCGGCTTTCGCCTCGGTCACCTATGGTGCCGGCGGAACGACGCGGGAGCGCACCTTGAAAGTGGTGCAGAAACTGAAAGATGACGGGCGTATGGAGCCTGCGGCGCATCTGACCTGCGTCGGCGCCGACAAGGCCGAGATTGACGGCATTGCCAAGGGCTGGCTTGAGGCGGGTATCACCAGGCTGGTCGCCCTGCGTGGCGATCCGCCCCAGGCCACGGGCCGCTATCAGCCGCACTCGAAGGGGTATGAGAATGCGGCGGATCTGGTCTCCGGCCTGCGCAAGATCGGTGATTTCGATATTTCCGTCGCAGCCTATCCGGAGGCGCATCCGGATTCGCCGTCAGAGGCTGCGGATATCGCTAATCTGAAGGCGAAGATCGACAATGGCGCTGATCGCGCGATCACCCAGTATTTCTTCGATGTCGATCTGTTCCTGCGTTTCCGGGACAAGGTTGCCAAAGCGGGTATCGATGCTCCGCTGGTGCCGGGCATCATGCCGATCGGTCATTTCGGCAGGATGGTGAATTTCAGCAAGCGATGCGGGGCTTCGGTTCCGGATTGGCTGTTCGAGCGGTTCGAGGGGCTGGACGAGGACCCGGAGACGCGTGAGCTGGTTGCCGCCAGCACTGCCGCCGATCTGTGCCATCGTCTGATTCAGGAAGGCGTGACGGATTTCCATTTCTACACCCTGAATGTGCCGTCGCTGACCTTCGCCACCTGCCATCTGCTCGGCATGCGTCCGAACCTGTCGGAGGCCGCATGACGGGAGTGGGAGAGCGCATTCCGCATGCCGCCCCCGCCCCGGCGTCGCAACTTGCGCGCTGGGTCGGCAAGAGCGGCTGCGTCGAGGCGCTGAATATCGAGCGTCCGAAGCTGGTCATGAAAGTGCATAGGCGTTTCGTGAAGGCCGGTGCCGAGGTGCTTTTCACCAATTCCGGCGGGGCTGCTCCGCAGTTGCTGCGCAGCTTCCGCATGTTCGACGAAGCCTTTGCTGTCAGCTATCTCGGCGCCGAGCTGGCCCGGACGGTGGCGGACGAAGCGGCTCATCAGGTGCTGGTGATCGGCGATGTCCGCTTGCCGTCGAGGGTTCCGGTCACGGGCTTCATGACGGCGGACGAAATCGAATCCACCGCGCGCTGCCTTGTCTCCGCGCAGGTTGCGGGCGGTGTCGATGCGGTGCTGATCGACGTTGCGGCTCGCCCGTCGCATGTGGCTGCGGCGATGAATGGCGCCCGCTGGGGCATGACCGAGGCAGAGCAGAAGGTTCCCCTGATGCTGTTGCTTCGTCCTGCATTGCATCCGGGCAAGTTCGATCGTGACCAGATCCATGAAGACCTTGCCCAGGCCGCCGCGCTTGCCGCGACCATGCAGGTCGCAGCGATCGGCGTGAACCCGGGCGATATACCCGAAACTGCCCCGGCGCTGCTGGAGCATGTATTGCCGTACTGGAAAGGGGCTGTGGCCCTGAGCCCGGCGGCGGATGCCAATACGGTCCGGACGCTGTGTGAGGACCCGATGCTGGGCGGTCGGCTTGCCTTCCTGCCGTCTTCCTCGCCGCGCGATCTCCGCCGCGTTATCAAAACAAGCCTCGGGGCCACGACGTTGGTCCGGAGAAGGAAAAGCACATGAATCGGGAAGACCGGATCAAAGCCTTCGAGACCCTGCTCGGCGAGCGCATCTTCGTGATGGATGGCGCCATGGGGACCATGGTGCAGGGCTATAACCTGGACGAGGCCGGCTATCGTGGAGAGCGTCTTGCAGACCATGGCTCCGACCTGCGCGGTAACAACGATATCCTGAACCTGACCCGGCCGGAAATCGTCGAGGAAATTCACCGCGCCTATTTCGATGCGGGCTCGGATATCGTCGAGACCAACACGTTCAGCGCGACCACAATCGCCCAGGCGGATTATGCCGCCGAGCATCTGGTCTATGAGCTGAATTTCGAAGGCGCGCGGATTGCCCGGAAGGCTGCGGATGCGGCTGAGGCCGACGAGCCCGGCCGGATCTGTTTTGTCGCCGGTGCGCTCGGCCCGACCAACCGGACGGCGTCGATTTCTCCGGACGTCAACGATCCGGCTTTTCGCAATACCAATTTCGACGAGCTGGCCGGAGCCTATAAGGAAGCCGCGCGCGGTCTGATCGAGGGTGGCGCCGATCTGCTGCTGGTGGAAACCATTTTCGATACGCTTAACGCAAAGGCGGCTTTGTTCGGGATCGACGAGCTGGCGGAAGAGACCGGTATCCGGTTGCCATTGATGATCTCCGGCACGATCACGGACCTTTCCGGCCGCACGCTCTCGGGGCAGACACCCGAAGCCTTCTGGAACTCGGTACGCCATGCCAAGCCGATCAGTGTCGGCCTCAATTGTGCGCTCGGGGCGCATCAGCTTCGCGGTTTCCTCGCCGAACTCTCCCGTGTCGCCGAGACCTGCGTCAGCGCCTACCCGAATGCGGGCCTGCCGAACGCTTTTGGCGGTTATGATGAGACCCCGGAAGAAACCGCGCGCGAGATTGGCGCTTGGGCCCGTGACGGGCTGGTCAATATCGTCGGCGGCTGTTGCGGCACCACGCCGGATCACATTCGGGCCATCGCAGAGGCCGTCAAGGGCGTGCCGCCGCGCGACATTCCTAAACCGCCGCGACGCATGCGGCTTTCCGGCCTTGAGCCGTTCGAGGTGCCGGCATGAGCGATGAAACAGTGGTGACTGAAACCGGCGCCCGCTTCGTTAATATCGGCGAGCGTACAAACGTCACCGGCTCCGCCCGTTTCAAGCGGCTGATCCTGGAAGGCGATTACGAGACGGCGTTGGACGTTGCCCGTCAGCAGGTCGAGAGCGGCGCCCAGATCATCGATATCAACATGGATGAGGCGATGCTGGATTCGAAAGCGGCGATGGTCCGCTTTCTGAACATGATCGCGTCGGAGCCGGATATCTCCAAGGTGCCGGTGATGATCGACAGCTCGAAATGGGAGATCATCGAGGCCGGCCTGAAATGTGTTCAGGGCAAGTCGGTGGTGAATTCCATCAGCCTGAAGGAAGGTGAGGAGCCGTTCCTGAAGCAGGCCCGGCTGGTTAAACGCTATGGCGCCGCCGTCGTCGTCATGGCTTTCGACGAGGAAGGGCAGGCGGATACCGCCGACCGCAAGTTCGAAATTTGCAAGCGGTCCTACGATTTGTTGGTCGGGACCGTCGGGTTCGCTCCCGAGGACATCATCTTCGATCCCAATATCTTCGCCGTGGCGACCGGGATCGAGGAGCATAACGATTACGGCCGGGCCTTCATCGAGGCTACGCGCCGGATCCGCACAGAGCTCCCGGGCGCCCATGTTTCCGGTGGTCTCTCGAACCTCTCCTTCTCCTTCCGGGGGAACAATTCTGTCCGCGAAGCCATCCATGCGGTCTTCCTGTTCCATGCCATCAAGGCAGGCATGGACATGGCAATCGTCAATGCGGGTGCGCTGCCGGTTTATGAGGATATCCCCGAGGACCTGCGTGAGCGGGCTGAGGATGTGGTGCTCAACCGCCGCGACGACGCCACCGAGCGCCTGCTGGAAGTAGCCGAGAATTTCCGTGGCCAGGCCAAGGCCAAGGAAGCGGATCTGACCTGGCGCGAACAGGATGTGTCGGGCCGGCTCTCTTATGCCCTGGTGCACGGTATCACCGACTTTATCGACGAGGATGTCGAGGAGGCGCGGCTTTCTCTCGGCCGCCCGCTGGACGTGATCGAAGGCCCGTTGATGGCCGGCATGAATGTCGTCGGCGACTTGTTCGGCGCGGGCAAGATGTTCCTGCCGCAGGTAGTCAAGAGCGCGCGGGTGATGAAGAAGGCGGTCGCGATCCTGCTGCCTTACATGGAGCAGGCGGCGGACGGAAAGGCTCGGTCGAACGGCAAGATCCTGATGGCGACCGTGAAAGGCGACGTCCACGATATCGGCAAGAACATCGTCGGTGTCGTCCTCCAGTGTAACAATTACGAGGTCATCGATCTCGGCGTCATGGTGCCGTCGGCCAAGATTCTGGAAACCGCCAAGGCGGAAAAGGTCGACGCCATCGGTCTGTCCGGCCTGATCACACCGAGCCTGGAAGAGATGGCTTATGTTGCCTCGGAGATGAAGCGGGAGGGCATGACATTGCCGCTGCTGATTGGCGGCGCAACCACGAGCAAAGTGCACACCGCCGTCAAGATCTCCCCGAATTATGACGGTCCGGTGGTCTATGTCACCGACGCGTCCCGTGCAGTCGGGGTGACCGGAAACTTGTTCTCGGAGAGCAACAGCCAGGATTTCGCTGGCGAGGTAGCGAACGAATACGAGAAAATTCGGGCGCACCATGCGAGAGGCAACAGCGGGGCGAAACGCCTGACTCTGGAAGAGGCCCGGGAGAACGCGACCCAGATCGACTGGAGCTCCTACCAGCCGCCGAAGCCGTCTTTTCTTGGGACCAAGGTCTTCGATAATTACGATCTCGCCGAACTGGCCGAACGGATCGACTGGAAGCCATTCTTCCAGGCCTGGGAGCTGCATGGCCGGTTCCCGGATATCCTGGACGACCCGAAAGTCGGCGAGACCGCGCGCTCGCTCTATGATGACGGGCGCCGCATGCTCGACCGGATGATCTCCGAAGGCTGGGTACGGGCTCGTGCGGTTGTCGGCTTCTGGCCGGCGGCTGCGGACAAGGACGATATCGTACTGTTCACTGACGATAGCCGCACCGAGCGACGGAGCGTTCTGCATACGTTGCGTCAGCAGCGCATTCACAGCCGGGCCGATCGGGCCAATCTGGCGCTGTCTGATTTCATCGCGCCGCTGGATACCGGGGTGGCCGATTATATCGGCGGCTTCGTGGTGACGGCTGGTGAGGAATTCGACGCGCGGGCGAAGCTTCTTGAAGCCGAGCATGAAGACTATGACGCGATCCTGATGAAAGTGATCGGCGACCGGCTGGCCGAAGCCTTTGCCGAGCGCATGCATGAGCGGGTGCGGACTGAATTCTGGGGCTATGCTCCGGGGGAGACGCTCAGCAACGAGCAGCTTATCTCCGAGGAGTATCGCGGTATTCGTCCGGCACCGGGTTATCCCGCCTGTCCGGACCATACGGAAAAGCCCGAACTGTTCCGTCTGCTTGATGCCGAGGCGGCGACAGGTGTGTCTCTCACCGAAAGCAACGCCATGTGGCCGGCTTCCTCCGTCTCCGGCTTCTATTTCTCGCATCCGGAATCGCGCTATTTCGGCCTTGGCCGGATCGGCCGTGATCAGGTGGCGGACTACGCCGCGCGCAAGGGCGCTACGGTGGAAGAGGTCGAGCGCTGGCTGGCATCGAACCTCGACTATGATCCAAAGGCGGCGGCGGCATAGCAACAGGGATTCCCGTCTCTCCTCAGACGGGTTAGGTTCTGGAACTAAGTTAGTGCGAGAACCGGAGGCTGGTCGTGGAGGCAACACCCAGGGACAGAGTATTCCGTGAGGAACTGGCCGACCCTGAGCGCTTGAAAGTACATATTGGCCGGCTTGTCGCCCTGCTGAACGAACGCTTGGATAGCGACAAGCGATACCTCGTCTATGTGCTCGCACAGCCGAGCCGCATGGGACATCTGATCGCAGAGCCGTGGTGCCTGAACACAATGTTTCGGGATCGCTACGACGAGATCGTGATTGTCACCGGTCCGGGTGCGCAGGCGGCCAACACTGCGGTCTTTGAATATCTGAAATCGGAATTCACGGTTATCGAGACTGATGACGTCATTCTGACGACGATGGGATTCATTGATGCCGGTGGTTTCGGGCTGGGAAACTACGACCTTTATCTAAGATCGCCACAGACTCTCTATAAGGATTTCACCAAACAGCTGGCGAATGGGCTGCCGCACCGGTTCTTCTCCGTGCCGGACAATGTGCGGGATGCAGCACGCGCGTTTCTCGGCAGTTCAATTGAAGACCCGTCACGGCCCTATGTCGTGCTGCATGTTCGTGATGCCGGTTTTGCTCCGGATATGGCCTACCACTCGTTCAGGTTCACGCCTATCGAGGCCTACCGGGAAGGAGTGAAGTTTCTGCTCGAAAACGGGTATGCGGTGGTCCGGATCGGAGATGTCGCAAGCCCTGCACTCGATCTCACGGACCCGAATTACATAGAAGCCATGCGGCACGAAGCACATGACCGGGCGCTTGATTTCGGGTTGATTGGCGGAGCCGCGTTTGGAATTTGCACTCAATCGGGGCCCTTTTCAATATTCCAGTCTTTAGGCAAGCCATTTCTGGTGACCAATGCCTATCCAGTTTCGTCTTGGGGATTCTTGCCTCATGAGCTGTCGATCTTCACGCACTATGTGCGGGAAGATGGCAGCCGGCTCTCATATCGCGATATGGGGCATGCCAACCTGATGGGAATTCCCACTGCGGGGGCACTCGAGGCTGCGGGGCTACGGGTTGAAAGCAATAGCGAGGAGGAAGTCCTCGCTGGGGTCAAGGAAATGGCCCGGTTTGTTGAAGAACAGACGGCGCCGGATCCGGAAGTGCAAAATAGGTTCCTGCAAATCACAGCCGAGTTCGATGAAACCGTCCGCGGTACGGCAACGAATGGGTCCACGCCATCGCGATGGCCTCAGCGTTTGTGCTCGGCATATCTGGAAACAAATCCAGGCTTTCTGACGTGACGGTGAAAATAACCTGAGCCGTTTTAAGTAAGGGCTCTTATTAAAACCCAATCGGGTCCGGCACATAGTGGAACGTCCGGAAACGGGCAGTCTCGACAAAACCCAGCTTACGATATAGCGCGAGCGCGCCGGTATTGCTGTCCTGGGTCGCAATCAGGGCGCAATCAGCCAGTCCGGCATAATGGGAAAAGGCTGCTTTTATAAGTGCGGCGCCGATACCCCGTCCCTGATGGGCTTGCGAAACAGCGATCAGGTCAACGGTCATGATGCGATTCTGAAGAAGGCACCCGTTGAAGCCTGCAATCTCTCCATCTTCTTCCCAGACGAAGGTCTTGTCCGTTCGCCCGTTGACTTCATTCCGGGCCCATGCGGCCTTAACTCGGCTTGCGATCTTCTCCGAGACCATTGGGTCGGCGTGATACCTGTCCGAGCGGAACACGGCTTCGGCGATAGTTGCGCAAAACTCTCCGTCACCCGGGTTTGAAAGCCTGATGTTGGTGGAAGAGGGCTGGTGATCTTCTTCGATGAAATATCGCTCGAGCTGGACGAGCGTCTCGATCTCCCGGAAACCGCTCTCCTTTGATGGATGGGCCCAAGCTTCCGGCAGTCGAACGGATACCAGAATCGCATCGTCCGGCACCAGATCACATATATCCTGGAGCTCGGACTCGCTTGTGATTTCCAGGCGATAGACAGGGCCGCCGAGAAGGGAGCTGTCGAAGGGCTGTTTCACCTGACTTGCCATAGTGAGTATTCCTGGAGCAAAGGCCGGAAATCATTGACGCAAAAAGATCGCACGGCACACCCGCGTACCGGTAGCGATTGTTCAGCCGATTGGTGAAAATATAATTGTGATCAGTATTGCTGGCATTACCTTTATAATTCTCGTGAATGTGACCCAATAGGGCGTGCGTCTCGTGGGCGCATTCAGCTGTTTCCAGAAGGCCCGTTTGTAAACTGTGGAGTAGGCGCCTCATATTGACGACAAAAGCGAAACTTTTCCTGAAAGTTGCTGTTAGTTGCGTCCTGATTGGATCTTTGATCTATCAGGTGGATCTTTCGCGCCTGCTTTCCGCAGCGCTATCGCCGTCTCTTCCGCTGCTGGCCTGCGTCGTCGGGATTGTTATCGCGCAGTTCTTTGTTGGCGCCTGTCGCTGGTTTCTGCTGATCCGGGGGACTGGTGTACCTCTGTCGCCCTGGCAGGCATTTCGCATTCTGCTGGCGGGAATGTTCTTCAATCAGGCGCTCCCGGGATCTCTTAGTGCAGACACGGTCCGTATCTGGCTTGTCAGTCGGCATGGCCTCCCGCTGTCTCGCGCGGCAAGTACAGTGCTTTTGGACCGCACGGCGGGCCTTGTGTCCATTCTGACGCTTCTGATTGTGACCAGCGTGACAGTCGCGAAGGTCGCACCAGACCCCAATCTCAGTTCCGTAGCGATCCTTGTCGTCGGTGGCGCGCTTGTCTTGTTGGCGATGGGGCTATCCAGCGCGGACTGGATCGCGGACATGATCGAAGATCACCGGTTCGGTGGGGCTTTGGCCGCCATGCTCCGGGATTCCCGCGTGCTCTGGCGGGCGGGATATCAATCCGCCATCGTTATCGGTCTAAGCTACCTGCTGCATGTCATCAGCGCATTCGGGCTTTGGGTCGTGTTCCAGTCGATTTCGGTCGAGGTTGATTTCCTGATGGTGCTTGGTGCTTTGCCTCTGGTGATCCTTGGCACTTTGCTGCCGATCTCCATAGGTGGCTGGGGTGTGCGGGAAGGGCTCATGGTCGGGATCTTCGCGATGACCGGCATGCCGCTGGAACATGCGCTCGCAGCGTCTATCCTATGGGGACTGTCGGTGGTTGTCGCAGCAAGTCTTGGCGGGTTGCTCTGGGTACTGAGCCGTCCGGTTGCGGAGCGCACCGAGAATTTGACCGAGGCTGCGGGCGGCCCGGCCAGCTAACGCCCGTAAAAGTCCCTAACCACACCGATAAGATAATCCAGTTCAGCCGTTGAAAGATGCTGGTCCGCCGGGAAGCTGATGATCGTTTCCGCATGTCGGTCGGTTACCGGAAAGGCTCCGTCCGGATAGCCGAGATGGCGCAGGGCATCCTGTTTGTAGAGCGGGATCGGGTAATGCACTTTGGCGTCCACCCGGTGCGCGTGACAGTGGGCGAGTAATTCATCCCGCCGTTCGGCGTAAACCACATAGTTCAGATAGACGGAGCGTTCTTCCGGGCCTTTTGCGGCGCGCCGGACGGGAAGCGTGATCTCAGGAACATCCGCGAAGGCCGCATCGTAGTGCTCGGCTGCCTTGATCCTGCCGGAGACGATCTCCTCAACCTTGGCGACGATCCATTTGCCGACCACCGCCTGCACGGAATCGAGGCGAGTGTTGTAGCCGAGGATTTCCATCTCATCGCGATTGCGCAGGCCGTGATTGCGCAAGAGACGGCACATCCGGTCCATCTCGGGGTCGTCGGTGATGATCACACCGGCATCACCCCAGACATTGATGATCTTGAGAGGGTGCATGGAGAACCCGCCAGCGATGCCCCAGGTACCGGCGGGGCGTCCGGCCTCCGTTGCCAGCAGGCTCTGACAGGCATCCTCAACGACGGGCAGGCCGTATTTTTCGGCGATCTCCGTGATCCGGGTCATGTTCGCCATGTCGCCGGCCAGGTGAACGGGCATGATCGCTTTGGTGCCTGGCGTAATCGCAGCCTCGATCTGGTCGGGGTCGATCCCGAATGTGTCGTCGCAATCGACAAAGACGATCCGCGCTCCGGTCTCCGCGATAGCGCCAGCGGTGGCGTAGAAGGTATTGGCGGCAGTAATGACTTCGTCGCCGGGCCCAACGCCGAGCGCCTTGAGCGGTATCTTGAGAGCATCCGTGCCGGAGCCGACACCGATGGCGTATTTCGACCCAGCGGCCACCGCGAACATCTCCTCGAACTCGCCGACGACCTTACCGAGTGTAAAGTCTGTCGAGCGGACCAGCGCGCGCAGCTCGTCGAAGATCTTATCGACGTCGGCGAATTGCTGCTCCAGGGGCGAGTAACGGACCTGCTTGGGCTGGTTGGCGGTTCCGTCCGCCTCAGAGGCCATCAGAATGGCCCCTTGAAGAAAGGATCAGGCACGTCGAGCGGGAGATCCTTACGGTCGGCCAGGATCTCTTCCTCCATGGCAGAGATCCTGGTGTCGTCCAGCCCCATCATCTCGGCCGCGGTGCGTGCGATGCGGGCGGCATCCGGGTAGAAGCCCTTGACCAGCCCGCGCGAGCTTGGTGTCGGATGATCCGGCAGACCGAGGCGGACCGGTGCCGCGTCGAGAAGGTCGAAACAGCGGCTTGTCACCTCGGAGGCGATTTCGGCGCCGATACCGAACATCCGGAACCCGGTATCGACTGTCATAAGTCGCCTGGTACGGGCCACACTCTCGACAATCGGATCGAGATTGAGCGGCCGGATCACGCGCAGGTCGAGCACCTCGACCGGGTATCCGGCTTCCGCCAGCTTGTCGGCCGCGCGGACGGCTTCCAGCGTCATGTATGAGGTCGCAACGATGGTCAGCCCGTCACCCTTGCGCACGGTGCGGGGGCCATCGAGTGGACGGTGGAGATAGCCTTCCGCAACCGGGCTTGTGGTGTAGTGCGACCAGCGGTGCTCGATCACGACCACCGGGTTGTCGTCCTCGACGGCGGCGGCGATCATGCCTTTCGCGTCTTCGGCAAAGGCTGGCATGATGACTTTCAGGCCGGGCACATGGGCGAAGATCGCTTCCATGCTTTGCGAATGTTCCGGTCCCTGACCCCAGCCGCGCCCGACAATCATGCGCAGGACGAGCGGCACGTTGTGGCGGCCATTGCTGACATAGTGGGCCTTGGCGGCATTGTTCAGGATCTGCTCCAGCGCCAGCAGGGCGAACTCGACACGTTGCAGACTGACCACCGGTCGCTTGCCGGCCATGGCAGCGCCGATGGCGATGCCGATCAGCCCGTTCTCGGCGATGGGCATCTCGATCATCCGGTCATGGCCGATATGCTTGCCGATATCCTTCAGTGTGCCGAACAGGGCGGCAGGGTCCTCGACCCCTTCACCGAAGAAGATGACCGACGGATCGCGCCGAGCCGCTTCAAGCAGGCCGTCGCGGATGGCGGTGCCCATATTGATCACCGGTGCGTCCGGTGCACTGGTTGCTTCAGGCATAGACATGGGCGAGGGCCTCGGTCGGTTCCGGCAGCGGGGAGGTGATGGCAAAAGCAAACGCGTCGTTCACCTCTGCCTGAGTGTTTTTCTCAAGATCCGCAAAGCTGGCCGGACCGAGCGTCCCGCTCTCTTCAAGCGCCTTGCGATAGCGTTCCAGTGGGTCCTGGAGGCGCCAGGTCTGAAATTCTTCTTCGGTCCGGTAGCCGATATGATTGTCGTAGTTCGGCCCGCAATGTTCCCGCCACCGGTAGGTGTCGAGTTGCAGGAATGTCGGGTTTCCGGAGCGTGCGGTCTCGACGGCCCAGAGTGCGGCTTCGCGAACAGCCTCAAGGTCGTTGCCGTCGACATGCCGGTGCGCGATTCCGTGCGCGGCCGGAATGTCGGTCAGCGGTCGGTCCGGCTGTCGGTCTGCCAGCTTGGTATAGACCGAATAGAGATTGTTTTCGCAGACATAGACGATTGGCAGGCCGCGCAGCTTGGCGAAATTGGCGGACTCATGGAACACGCCTTCCTCAAGGCAGGCATCGCCAAGGAAAGAGATCGTGACCTTGCCGTTCTTATCGAATTTGTCCGACAGGGCCGTGCCGGTGGCCAAGGGGATCGAGCTTGCGACGATGGGAATGCTGGCCATCATGCCAACATCCGGGTCCATCAGATGCATGGACCCGCCACGGCCACCAATGCAGCCGTCCCGTTTGCCGTAGATCTCGGCCATCATCGCCTTCAGGTTCCCGCCCTTGGCAAGATAGTGCGCGTGGGAGCGGTGGCTGCTGAAGAGCCGATCATCGGATAGCAGGGCATCGCACACGCCGACGGCGGAGGCTTCCTGACCGATGGAAAGATGCACCGGGCAGCGCATTTCCTGTTCGGCATAGCGTTCCGCGATGGTCTCCTCGACCAGACGGATGCGCAGCATCTGTTTCAGGCAACGCAGCCTGTAATCGTTCCCGGCGTCGGCCATTTTTCCAGCTCCGGCGTCAGATGAAGTTGATATGCATCGGCGCCTCGCCCTTCATTTCCGGCAGCTCGAAATCGCCTTTCTGGTAGCCGTCGAGGAACTCGTTCACCTTGTGCTGAAGGCACAGGCTGCCGCACATCTTCTGGGCGTTGAAATCCGGGCTGGCGAGGTAGTTCATCACTTCCCAGTACCGGTCGCTGTAAAAGATGTCTCGGAACCGTTCCTCGGTGATATTGCCGATGTGGAACTTCTTGTAGCGCTCGTTGAACAGCATGCCGCACGGGGCGACCAGGCCGGAGCCGGACATTTGCAACATGAACGGCGCGCCGTAACAGCGCTGATAGCTACGCGTGCCTTCGGTATCGATTTTCGACCACTTTACCGTCACCTGGTAGGTGTCGTCGGAAAGCGCCTCGGCTGCATGCAGGGTCTCATAGAGGTCGGCATAGCCGCTGTAATCGACGCCGAGGGAGCCATCCTCGTCGTCGCTGCAATGTTTGATCACCAGATAGTCCGGCCGCAGCTCTTTGCCGAGTTGGGCGAGAGGCATGATCTGGTCGTGATATTCAGGCATCAGCACCATCTGCATGCCGATGGTCACATCGAGATTCTGCTCCCGCTTGATCTCGCCCATGGCCTTGATGTTTTCCGCAACCCGGTCGAACCAGTGCTCCTTAACGCCCATGATCTCGGCATAGCGCTTACGCTCACCAGCCGAAATGTTCACCCGGAGGTAGGTCAGCGACGGCAAGACCTCTTCCAGCTTGCGCCGGTTGAGCACGAAGCCGTTGGTGCCGACGGCCATCGAGAGGCCGAGTTCATGCCCGTATTTGCAGGCATCTACGAAGACGGGCGAAATCGTGCTCTCGCCGTCCGAAACCAGGCTGATGCCCTTGACGCCGATCTCTGCGCAGTCTTCGAGAAACTCGAAGATCGCCTTCTTGTCGATCACCTTGCGTTCGTTCTCCTGCAGCATCGCGTAGCAGAAATGGCAGGCGAAATTGCAGGCGCGGGTCAGCGACATGTCGATGGTGATCGGCGCGATCCGCTCACCGCGCTCCCAGGCGTCGATACGATCCTGATGCCAGGCGATCTTGGTGCCGTCCAGGATCAGTTCAACGTGATCTGTCATTCCGGTCATGGCTTCGTTCCTTGGACTATTGGTCCCGGTTTCTAGAGGCGCCGGATACGGTTCGCGTCCTTCACCACCTCGGTGAAGAGTTCGATGCGTTCGCCGGTCTGCTCGCGAAGCCAGCGTTCAAGTCTCATCAGCAGCACGGGCTTGTCCCAGGCTGCAATCTCGTCGGTGAAAGCGAGGAACAGACGATCATATTGGTCGATTTCGACCAGTTCAAAGGCGCCGTCCGAAATACCGTTGGCTGCCTTGAAGCCGTCGATATGCGGCTGGACAATATCGCGCTTGCCGATCTTGTCCAGTTTGCTCCAGGCGTCACTGTAGGGGCGGTCGAAAAAATTTGTGTCCTTGTGGCGGCCGAAGCGTGCCTCTGTTTCGCGCCGGATGGCGGCGACCAGCCGCAACGGCGTTTTGAAGCAGGCGCCCGCGTTGCGCGGCGTCAGGATGCCGGCAACCGGCGACGGCGCTTTGGGAGCGCGCAGCGCCTGAAGCGCGAAAATCAGGCCGTGTTCAATCACTTCTCGTATCGGAGCGCCGATGGCGTGCGCGCAAAGCAGATCGAGGATCGCCGCCTCCGGCGCGCCGGCCGGAGCCGAGAAACGGGCATTCGCGACGGTCTCGGTGTCGCCATCCAGAACGAGGCTAAGGCGCATTCCTTTGGCTTCAGCGGAAATGACCGTGGCATCGGTTTCCGGCACCGGGCCTTCATGCACAAGGTGCTGCAGCCGGTCTGAAATCGGGCCGGCGAAGGCCTCGGGAATAGCGGGATCCGGAATCACGTCTGTCTCACGCTTTAATGTTGCTGATGTGGACAAGGCAATGGTCCTCATGATCTTCGATGGCGACATCCGCAATGGGAGCAAGGGCATCTTTTAGATCGGCGGTCCGGGCGGATGGAAGGGTCTTCCGGTTGACCTGGATGACGAATGCCTCGACCCCGAAGGCGCCTGCAGCTTCCGCCATATTCAGGATGCTCGAGACGGAATCCTCGTCCGGCACCCACATTTCCAGGAATTCCAGATCAACGCCGTGGCTGCGCAGCTGGTTCAGCAGCCGGTTTTCGTAGGATTCGACCAGCTCTTCATAATTGATGGCCTGTTCGCTCATCTGCATTTCTCCGGATCACGCGGCCGTGGCAAGGAAGCTGTTAACCGCATTAGCGACCCGGTGGATCTCGGCCTCGGTCAGGTTCTGGTGGATCGGCAGTGTGATGATCCGCTGGGACTGCAATTCGGTCACCGGGAAATCCCCTGCCGCGTGGCCCAGATAGGCCGCGGCCGGCTGCAGATGGATCGGCACCGGATAATGGATTGCCGTGCCGATACCGAGGCTGGAGAGATGCGCCTGCAAGTCGTCCCGACGATTAACCTGGATGACGAAAGTGTGGAAACTGTTGAATTCCACGTCCCGGCAGGGCGGGGAGAAGGCAAGAGAGGGATCGAGCAATTCCCGATAGAGTGCCGCGTTTTTCCGGCGCCGTTCGATCAGGTCATCCATCTTGCCGAGCCTGAAATGGAGAATGGCTGCCTGGATCTGGTCCATCCGGGAGACAGAGCCGAAACGGGCCACCGTGTTGCGGTCGACCAAGCCGTGATTGCGGTAGAGCCGCGCGAATTCAGCGATATCGTCCCGGTCTGTAGTCAGGAAGCCGGCATCGCCACAGGCATTCAGGTTCTTCAGCGGATGCGCCGAAAAGCAGCCGGCATCGCCGAGAGATCCACTCGGCCTGCCGTCATAGAGCGAACCAATGGACTGGGCCGCATCTTCGATGATTGCCAGACCGTGCCGGTCGGCAATCTCGCGGATGGGTCCCATGTCTGAAACGCGTCCCGTCAGATGCACCGGCATGATGGCCTTGGTCTTCGGCGTGATCTTCTTCTCGATCTCAGCAGGGTCGATATTCTGGTCGGGCAGCACGTCGGCGAAGATGGGTGTCGCCCCGACATGGGCGATGACCGCAGTCGACGCGACGAAGGAGTTGGGTGGTGTGATCACTTCGTCACCACGGCCGATTCCGAGCGCGGCGAGAGACAGGATCAGGGCGTCGGTTCCGGAGTTCAACGCGATTGCGTGCTTCGTGCCGCAGCGTTCCGCCAATGCCTCCTCGAGTTTGTCATTCCACGGGCCGCCGACATACATGCCGCTGCGGAGGATCTCCTCGATCACAGGCATGAGCTCGTCGCGTTCCTGCGCAAACTGGGCGCCGATATCGACATAGGGGATCGGCGAAAGTGTCACACTCGTATCCGGCATTTTTTTCCTGCTCGACACATTTTATCCGCCTGCGGCCATGTCCCTCTGCCGCTGCGGGATTGCTATTTCAAAAGTGCGGTCAACGCCTTGACCACACTGACTTTACTCACCGAATCCCGGTGTCCGACGATGCCGACCTTGATGGCACCGGCGATGTTTCCTATCAGGCCGATATCAGCAATATCCGTTCCAACTTTCGCCAGGGGAGACGTTATCGAGAAAAACGCGTCGCCGGCGCCCATGGTATCGACGATGCGGCGGGTAAAGGCCGGGATCTGTGTCACGGGCCTGCCGGCATCGTAGGCGACACAGCCATGGCGGCCATGTGTCAGGATCATCCGGCCACAATCGATCCGTTTCGGCAGCACATGCTGCGCGATGTTGGCAAGATCGGTGAAGCGATCGCCGACAGCCAGCCGGGCCTCAGGCGCATCAATGCAGAGATAGTCGGCACGCGGATATTTGGTGACCAGATTGTAGCCTCTGTTGGCGCTGTTGGTCTGGGCGTTGATCGCCAGGAACGGCGCTGTCTCGCAGATCAGATTTATGGTGCTTCCGGTGATCAGTCCGTGCCCGAAATCGGCAGCCATGACCACATCATAATGCGGCGCGAGCTCGGCGATCTTGCCATGCAGGATCTCCAGTGTGTCCGGCGGCAAGGGCGAGTCTTCGATGAACTGGACCTCGAACAGCTTGCGCAGATAGCTGTTGTCGACGAAACGCACCTTCCGCGTCGTCGGCGCATTCGGCCGATAGACGGGGATGACGTTCACATTCTCATGGCACTGCTTCTTGATAAAGTTCTCGCGCGGGTCGTCTTCGCCGAGACAGGTGATGATATCGACCTGCTTGCAGAAACTTGCAACGTGATTGGCGGCCGCGATCACGCCGCCCGCGAACAGCTCGATGTCCTGATAGCGCGTGGACATGATGTTTTCTTTGGAGGGTTGCCCCGACGGCGAGACATACTGGTACTCGTCCAGGATCGTGTCGCCGATGATCAGGACGCGCATGTCCTTGATGCTCTCGATCAGGTCGAGCAGCTGCTGCAACCCGACCGTCTGCCGGACTTGGTCCAGGTAATCGCGGACTTCCGGCTCGAAGACATCGATATGCCGGTTGATCAGTTCGCTCGAGCTGAAGGTGATGTCGCTGGTGAAGACAAGCCGTCCGCCATGGCTTTCGACGGCGTTGCGTTCATCGACAATCTTGCCGGTGACGTCCTGCTCCGCATCGACATAATCCGAGCCCTTGATGTAGGCATCCGGCTTGATCGCATGGATCACTTGCTCTGCCGACACGTCGTGATTGACCCCGACCCAACTGACATATTCGAGCGCGGCCAGCATCTCCGCCCGGAGTTGATCGGTGAAGACCGGACGGCCCGGCCCCTTATGGACATGCTCGTCGGCGGTCACGGTTACAATCAGTACGTCGCCCTCACGGCGGGCCTGCTCAAGGTGTCGGACATGCCCCATATGCAGCAAATCGAAGGTGCCGTGGGCATGAGCGATTTTCCGCCCAGACGACCTGATTTTCTCCGCTATCTCAGAGAGTTCGGAGATAGGTTTGATCTTATCTCTCGCTGATGCCTGCATCTGATTGATTCAATTGTTTAAAGACGTGCAAAGCGTATCATAGTTTCATCGCCTTCCGGGAAAAACAATTCGCGCGTATAACTTACGCTCTCAGCCATTGGAGAGACGATAGTCTCGACTGATTTTCGGTCTATGATTCAATCAGTTTCGATAAGTTGTTGAGCGGGGAAATTAGGGAAGAATTCTCAGCCCGACCGGCCAAAATCTGGTGCAGCTGAGCAGGATCGGCTCAAGGAGTTGGAGTCTGGGGAGATTGTGATTAACCAGCGTTTTCCAGGCGTCTATCAGAAAGAAGAATCTTTATGACTTCTGTTTCCTGTCACCATTGCGATTCCGCCAATCTCGAAACGGTGGAAGGTTATTCTGATTGGTGTCAGGTCACGTCGGATAGCCGAAGCTGGACCAAAGGCGGCGCGTTGGCGATTTGCAACGCATGCGGTCTCGTTCAGAAGCCGCATACGGACGAGTGGTCCCGGGAAGCTGACAAGATTTATGAGAGTTACGTGCTCTACCACCAATCCCGGTCTGGCGTTGAGCAGCTGATCGCAGGTAAGACTGGTCTGAAATCCAGGTCTGTTCACCTGATCGACTGGATGCGCAGGGCGCTGAAACTGGCCGACGATGGTCTCTTACTCGATTTCGGATGCGGAACGGGATCAACATTAAAGGCCTTTGCACAGGAACTGCCGCGTTGGCAGCTCAGTGGATACGACCCGAACGTCAAAGACGTTAATGTTCTTTCCGAGATAGAGACGGTCGAAGGGATCTACGAGCGGCTCGAAGATATCGATAGGCACTTTGATCTCGTCACGCTCATTCACGTATTCGAGCATATTCCCTCACCGGCGAAAGTCATTCGCGACATTCGCAGGCTGCTTCACCCGACCAGAGGGCGCCTGTTCATTCAGGTGCCGTATTTTCCGGACAACCCGTTTGATCTGATGATTGCGGATCACAGCAGCCATTTCACGCAGGCGAGTATTGCATCTGTTGTTTCAAGCGCCGGCTACGACATTGAATCCTTGCGGGTGGATGTATTGAAGCGGGAGATAACGCTTGTGGCCCGTCAGGGGACGGGAACGTGGCGGGCACCGTCTTTTGACGCGAGTGTAACCGGGCGCGGTCTTCGGGCTGCGCTGGACTGGCTTGGGACGGTCCGGCAATCGATGGAAGTTTTCGGTGACGGCGTGTTCGGGATATTTGGCTCGTCCATCTCGGCGGCGTGGGCATCATCCAATCTTGAGCGCAGGGTCGATTTTTATCTGGACGAAGATTGCTCGCGTGTCGGCTGCACGTTCTTTGATCGACCTATCGCAGACCCTTCGGATGCCCAACAGGCATCGTCGATATATATCCCGCTCGTTCCGGCTCTTGCCGCCCAAATCAGCGAGCGGCTCACGGGATTTGAAGCCGTTTCTATTCCAGGCGATTTTCCAGAAGCGTTTACGAGAATAGGCACCGACGATGCTCATGCATCTGTAGGCTTATCTGGTCTCAATTGATTTTGGGTCCAGTCAGGTAGAAGAGGTGCAAGCGGCGTAACGCCTTTTCGCCTGTATTTACTTCGATTGGGGGCAGTTCCGTAACCTCACCGAACCGCTCCAGGATCGGAAATGGCTTGTCCCATTTTGCGACCAGCAGCACGGTATCGCCCGCCTTTGGTAGATACCGTTCCGTCAATTCGTAATGATGGTCCGGGTGGCCGTCATAGTCCCACATCTTCGGCCGGCGCTTGATATCGCGCAGGGCGTAGAGCAGGGAGGCCATGGTCTTGCGGTCTTCTGTCAGCCAGATGGCGTCGGGATGGGCTGTAAGGACGGGGCGAAGTTGCTCCGCCACCTGATCCCAGGCGCGCAGGCGGCGTAGCGGATCTTTCTTCAGCGGCACATCAACGCCGGGCAGGTCGAGGAAGAAGAAGCCAAGCACGGCGGCGGCCGTGAGATTGATGCCGATACCGGCGACAACAAGCTTCAGGCGGTCGCGCTTGAGCAGCCAACACACAACCAGGATCGTTGCCGCGACATAAGCCGTGGCCGCCCAGTTGGCGTTCGCCCGGCTGAGGAAGGACTGGCCGGTGATGATCAGCAGCACTGGCAGGGAGAAACACAGCAGCAGCTTTTCCATTTGCGCAGCCGGGTCCCGGCGCAGCACGGCGAGGCGCCAGAGCAGGGCGAGGAAAAGCACCGGCCCGAAGACACCGGCCTGGCTGCCGACGAATTCCAGCATTTTTCCGAAATGGAACAGGTCGCCCTTCAGGTTGGTGTTGTCTTTGACGTGCGTGAAGGTCACCCAGCCGGACTCGAAATTCCAGAACAGGTTCGGCGCGAACACGGCCAGCATGATGACGAGCGCGACCAGCGGCTTCCGGCCAACCAGCCAGGAACGGTATGCGGGCGTGATCAGTGTGAACAACATCAGGCCGAGGATGAAATAGGCCATGGCGTATTTGGCGAGGAACCCGGCGCCGAGGGTGAGGCCGAGCAGAAGGGGCCATCCGAGGGCATCGCTTTTCAGACTGCGCACGAAGGCGAGCAGGGCCATGGCCCAGAGAAACAGCAGCGGCACGTCGGTGGAAATCAACAGGCTGGAGAGCGAGACGGCAGGCAGCGTGGCGAAACTCAGCCCGGACCAGAATCCGGTCTTTTTGCTCCCTGTAAGGGACACGGCAATGCCGTAGATGGCGAGCGCCGTTCCGGCATGCAGCAATGGTGACGGCGCGCGAATGCAGGCCGTGGCGTCACCGCAGAGCGATTGGGCCCCGGCGATGATGAAGGCGATCAGCGGCGGCTTCGTGTAGTAGCCCCATTCCAGATCGCGGCTCCAGGACCAGTATTGTGCTTCGTCGCCATGCAGGCCGAGGCCGCTGCCCGCGAGAACGCCAAGCCGCAAGGCCGTCAACGCAGCGACGGCGAGAAGAAGCCAGAGGAAATAGGGGCGGCTGTCATCTTTGATCACGGTTGGCATGCGTCGATGCTTTCCTTACGTGCCGGTCTTGCGCACCGGAGATGCCCCGCCTTAGCTGAGGCGCGCCTCCGAAACAATCGGGAATCTGTGCGATGCGGTAAATTGACCTTGATCAGACGGCTCGAACCCGCCACCGGAGTTTCTTGCCGAAGCAGCCGCAACCCAGTAGGACAAACGCGATAGCGTGACAAAGAGGCGGCCACGGCGATGAAGACCATGGATGAAAAAACCTTGATGACGCTCGCGGAGGAATTTCCCGAAACGTCTCGCGAAGCTTGGATGAGTGCCGTCGAAGCGGTCCTGAAAGGTGCGTCTTTCGACAAGGTTCTCACCCGTCAGACCTATGAAGGCCTGAAGCTGCAACCGATCTATACCGGCGATGATGCGCCGGCCGGGAGGACTGCGCCAACTCCGGGCGGTGACCGGACCGAGACCGGCTGGGACGTGCGGCAAATGCAGGCGCATGGCGATCCGGCAGAGGTCGCCAAAACGGCGAAACAGGATCTGGAACGTGGCGCGACTTCGGTTCTGCTGCGGGTCGACCGGCCCGGCGTCGAGGGTGTGGTCATCGGGTCGACGGACGATCTCGACAAGGCGCTCGCCGGCATTCACCTGAACATGGCGCCGGTCGCGCTCGACGCGGGCACTTATGCGCCTGCTGTCTCTTCCATGCTGGAAGATCTCTGGACCCGCCGCGGCTGCGATGCGGGAGAGGTTTCCGGCAGTTTTCGGGTCGATCCGCTCGGCACATTGGCGCGGGAAGGCTGGCTGCGAAAGACGGCGGAAGATGCTCTTGCTGAAATGGCGGAGATTGCCAAGCGGACGGCGGCAAGCCATCCGAAGGTGCGATCCGTCGCGGTCGATACCGCACCGTATTACGAAGCGGGCGCCAACGAGGTTCAGGATCTGGCCTTCGCGATGGCGACCGGCATTGCTTATCTGCGTGCGCTAACCGCAGCCGGACTTGATGTCGCCTCAGCCGCAAAGCAGATCGAATTTACCTTCGCGCTCGGTGTTGATGTGTTCCAGGGCATCGCCAAGCTGCGCGCAGCACGGCGGCTTTGGGCGCGGGTGCTGGAGGCGTCCGGTGCCGATCCCGCAGATGCTCCGATGAGCTTGCATGTGGTGACGGCGGAGCGGGCGATTGCCGGGCGGGATGTCTGGGTCAATATGCTGCGCGCTACGGTCTCGACCTTTGCCGCCGGCGTCGGCGGTGCGGACAGCCTTACGGTGCTGCCCTACGATCATGCTGTTGGCTTGCCGGACGGGTTTGCCCGCCGCATTGCCCGCAACACCCAGATCATTTTGATGGAAGAGTCCGGTCTGCACCGGGTGACCGATCCGGCGGGTGGGTCCTGGTATGTGGAAACGCTCAGCGACGAATATGCTGTCCGCGCCTGGGACATCCTGCAATCCATCGAGGCTGATGGCGGCATGGCGGCAGCGCTCGCCTCGGGGCGGGTCGCTTCCATGGTTGCTGACGGCTGGGCCGAACGGGAACGGAACCTCGCTCGCCGCAAGGACGAGGTTACCGGCGTGAGTACCTTCCCGAACCTGTCTGAGGAAACGGCGGAAGGGCTTGTTTGTGACAGGGGCGCGTTGCGCGCGACCCTTGGTCAAGGTGCTCTGCCTGACCGTGAGAAAGCCGGTGTGGAGATGGCGCCGCTGGCCCGGCACACGCTCGGCGAAGGGTTTGAGGCGTTGCGGGCCGCGAGCGATGCGGCGCTTGAAAAATCGGGCGCTCGGCCCCGGATCTTCCAGCTCAATCTCGGCACGCCGGCGGATTACACGGCGCGGGGAACCTTCGCGCAGAACTATTTCGCGGCGGGCGGTATCGAAAGCGTTCCGGCGGAAACTGGCGGCAGTGATGCAGGAGCCGCATTCGCAAAGAGCGGCTGCCGTTTTGCGGTTCTCTGCTCGTCTGATAAAATCTATGGCGAAGCTGCAGTGGAAACTGCGGCGGCCCTGAAAAAATCCGGAGCGGAGCGCATTCTTTTGGCGGGCCGCCCCGGCGACAATGAAGAGGCCTGGCGGACTGCGGGGATCGACGGTTTCATCTATGTCGGAGACCAGACCCTCGCGACGCTTCGTGAGTTGGCAGCCGGATTGGGAGTGATCGAACAATGAGCGCGATACCCGATTTCTCGACCGTCTCTCTCGGTGGGCCTGCGGGTGGCAGCCCTGCTGCAGACGGCGCCGTCTGGGAGACCCCGGAGCGGATCGCGGTCAAGCCGCTCTACACGGCGGAAGATATCGAAGGCCTCGACTTCCTGAAGACCTGGCCGGGGCTGCCGCCGTTCCTGCGCGGGCCCTATCCAACCATGTATGTGAACAAGCCCTGGACGGTCCGGCAATATGCCGGTTTCTCCACCGCCGAGCAGTCGAATGCCTTCTACCGGCGTAATCTTGCCGCGGGTCAAAAGGGGCTTTCAGTCGCGTTCGATCTGGCGACCCATCGAGGCTATGACAGCGATCATCCGCGCGTGGTCAGCGATGTCGGCATGGCCGGGGTCGCGATCGACAGCATTCTTGACATGCGCCAGCTGTTCGACGGCATCCCGCTCGACCAGATGAGCGTGTCGATGACCATGAACGGCGCCGTGCTGCCGGTCATGGCGCTCTATATCCTCGCGGCGGAAGAACAGGGCGTTTCTCCGGAAAAGCTCAGCGGAACAATTCAGAACGACATTCTGAAGGAGTTCATGGTTCGCAATACCTACATCTACCCGCCGTCTCCCTCGATGCGGATCATCTCCGACATTTTTGGCTATACGTCGACGAAGATGCCGCGTTTCAACTCGATCAGCATCTCCGGCTATCACATGCAGGAAGCGGGTGCGACGGCTGACCTGGAGCTGGCCTACACGCTGGCGGACGGGGTGCAATATGCCCGCGCGGGCATGGAAGCCGGGCTCGGTATCGATGCGTTCGCGCCGCGTCTGTCCTTCTTCTGGGCCATTGGCATGAACTTCTTCATGGAAGTCGCCAAGATGCGGGCCGCACGCCTGCTCTGGGCCCGGCTGATGAAGCAGTTCGACCCGAAGAGCCCGAAAAGCCTCAGCTTGCGGACCCATTGCCAGACCTCCGGCTGGTCGCTGACCGCGCAGGATGTGTTCAACAATTCGGTGCGGACCTGTGTCGAGGCGCTGGCCGCCACGCATGGCCATACCCAGTCCCTGCATACCAATGCGCTGGATGAGGCTCTGGCCCTGCCGACGGATTTCTCCGCCCGCATCGCCCGCAACACCCAGCTGCTGATCCAACAGGAAACCGGCACCTGCAACGTCATCGATCCGTGGGGCGGCAGTTATTATGTCGAACGGCTGACCCATGATCTGGCGCAGCGGGCCTGGACCCATATCGAGGAAGTCGAGAGCTTCGGCGGTATGGCCAAGGCGATTGAGGCCGGTATCCCGAAAATGCGGATCGAGGAAGCCGCCGCCCGCACTCAGGCGCGGATCGACAGTGGCCGGCAGACCATCGTTGGCGTGAACAAGTACCGCACGGACGAGCTGGATAATGTCGAGGTGCTGCGGGTCGACAACCAGTCGGTGCGCCGCCAACAGCTCGAGAAGCTGGAACGGCTGCGGGCTGAACGCGACGAGAGCGAGACACAGCGTCTGCTGGACCGGCTTACCGAGTCGGCGGGTTCCGGCGAAGGCAATCTGCTTGAGATCGCGGTCAACGCAGCCCGGGCCCGGGCAACGGTTGGCGAGATTTCCGATGCGCTGGAAAAAGTTTATGGGCGGCATGTCGCGGAGGTGAAGACCGTGTCAGGCGTATATGCGAGTGAAGTTGGCAAAGGCGCCGAATCCGTGGAGCGGGTGTTGAAAGCGGTCAATGCCTTCGAAGCGGTGGAGGGAAGGCGTCCGCGTATCCTGATCGCCAAGATGGGCCAGGACGGTCATGACCGGGGCCAGAAAGTGATCGCCTCGGCTTTCGCCGATCTTGGTTTCGATGTCGATATCGGTCCGCTGTTCCAGACCCCGGAGGAGGCGGCGCGCCAGGCGGTGGAGAACGACGTGCATGTGATCGGTGCAAGCTCGCTTGCCGCGGGTCACCTGACTCTGGTTCCGGCGTTGAAGGCGGAGCTGGAGAAGCTTGGACGCGAAGATATCCTGATTGTCGTCGGAGGCGTGGTGCCGCCGCAGGATTACGATGCGCTCTATGCTGCCGGCGCCAAGGCGATCTTCCCGCCGGGCACCGTGATCAGCGATGCGGCGGTGGACCTGATCGCGAAGATTGGCGAAGTGCTCGGCCATTCGGTCGAGGCGGCGTGAGCCTTCACCCTGTTCGCGTGGATTAGATGACTTCTCAGCAAACCGTCGCGGTGACGAAGCGACGCCAGATGAGTACCGGCGATTATGTCTCAGGCGTCCGTGCGGGCGACCGCGCCGCGCTGGCGCGTGCCATTACGCTGATCGAAAGCCGCAATCCAGAGCACCGCCGCCAGGCGCAGGAAGTTTTGCAGGCTTTATTGCCGTTCTCCGGTGAAGCGCGCCGAATTGGCATCACCGGTGTTCCCGGTGTCGGCAAAAGCACCTTCATCGAGGCATTCGGCAAGATGCTGACCGGCAGCGGGCACAAGGTTGCGGTGCTGGCGGTGGACCCGTCGAGCAACCGGACCGGGGGCTCGATTCTTGGCGACAAGACGCGGATGCAGGAACTCGGGCGTGACCCCGATGCCTATATCCGGCCGAGCCCCTCTTCGGGCACGCTTGGCGGCGTGGCGCGTGCAACCCGCGAGACCATGGTGATTTGCGAGGCGGCCGGGTTCGACCATGTGCTGGTGGAGACGGTGGGCGTTGGCCAGTCGGAGACGGTTGTTGCCGAAATGGTGGATTTCTTCCTCGTCCTGATGCTGCCCGGTGCCGGTGACGAGTTGCAGGGTATCAAGAAGGGCGTGCTGGAGATCGCGGACATGATCGCAGTCAACAAGGCGGATGGTGAGGTCAAGTCCCGTGCCCGGCGGGCCGCCGCCGAATATCGACGCGCGCTGGAAATCATGACCCCGGCCAGCCCGAACTGGCAGCCGCCGGTGACCACCTGTAGCGCGCTTGGCAAGGTCGGGCTCGAGGATATTCTCGCCGAGATCGTGCGTCATCGCGAGACGCTCAGCGCCACAGGCGAGTTTCAGGCAAAACGCCAGAACCAGCAGGTGCGCTGGATGTGGTCCATGGTTCGGGATCGACTGATGGCACGCTTCGAGGAAGATGAAGCCGTTCGCGCGCTTGTGGCCGATCTTGAAGCGGATGTTGCAGGCAATCGCCAAACCGCGAGCGCAGCCGCCGATCGGTTGTTGCAGACATTCGGCCTGTCGCCGTCTCCGGAAGCCGGATGACGGATTTAGATTTCCTGAAGTGACCGCACCCCCTATTCTCGCGGGCTTCGTCAAAGAGGCAATTGTTCGGTGAAAATGCTCGACTCCATTCTGCTCCCCGAGGACGCGCTCGTCCGTGATGCGTTGACGCAAATTGATGCCGGTTCGTCTCAACTCGCGATCATTGTTGATGCTGAGAGGCGCGTGATCGGTGTGGTGACGGACGGAGATGTCCGCCGTGGGCTGCTAGCCGGCGTGACTCTGGACGATACCGTCGAGAAGATCATGAACCGGAGTCCCAAACTCGTTTCGGTGGACGTGTCCGACGACGAGATTCAGGCTTTGATGCGCCGTGAAGTAATTCATCAGGTGCCGATCGTCGACAGAGAGGGACGGATCGTTGCCTTGCGCACGATCGACACCTTCGTTGCAGCCGACCGGCTCGAAAACAAGGTCGTGTTGATGGCGGGCGGTCTTGGCAAGAGGTTGCGTCCCCTGACGGAAACGGTGCCGAAGCCAATGTTGCCGGTTGGTGGGCGGCCGTTGCTGGAAACTCTGGTTCAGTCCTTTGTCGATCAAGGCTTCTATCGCTTTGAGTTCTCTGTAAACTATCGGGCCGAAGCCATCGAGGCGCATTTTGGTGACGGCTACAGGTTCGGCGCTGAAATCGGCTATCTGAGAGAGACGGATGCCCTTGGCACGGCGGGCTCTCTCTCTTTGATGAAGAATCGCCCGGAATCTCCGTTCTTTGTCATGAACGGAGATATCCTGACCTCCATTAACTTCCGGCATATGCTCGATTTTCACAGGGAAAGCAGAGCCTCCGCGACTATGGCGGTGTTCGAAAAGGGGTTCGATATCCCCTACGGGGTCGTGGACCTGGAGGGTGACCGTCTGGTCGCAATCAGAGAAAAGCCTACCCATAATTTCTTCATCAGCGCGGGGATTTACGTTCTCGAACCCGGTGTGCTGGACCGGATCGAAGCGGGGAAAATACTCGATATGCCCGATCTGTTTTCTCGCATGATTGAGAGCGGTGAAACCATTAGCGCCTTTCCGATCCGGGAGTATTGGCGTGACATCGGCCAGCATCAGGACCTCGACCGTGCGGAAGAGGATTTTCCGCAGGTCTTTGCCGGCAGATAGGTGCACGATAGGCTCTGAGCATTGACATCCTCCCGGTTCCGCGCCAAGTCGAAACCAGATCGAGAACACAGGAAGAGACATGGTTGCTGAGACTGACATGCCGGCTCCGGAACACTCCATCGCCGAGGAACAGGAAGAGCTGATTTCCGAGTTCGCCTTCTTCGACGACTGGATGGACCGCTATCAGTATCTGATTGATCTCGGGCGCAAGCTGCCGCCGCTGGATGAGGAATTCCAGCGTGACGAGTTCAAGTTGAAGGGCTGTCAGAGCCAGGTCTGGCTGGTGGGTGAGCGACACGGCGACCGGTTGGTTTTCAAGGCAATCAGCGACGCGGCCATCGTCTCCGGCCTTATCGCCATAATTCTGCGCATTTACAGCAACCGGACTGCGGAGGAAATCCTGGCGACGGAGCCTGATTTCATCCGCGAGATAGGTCTTGAGGAGCACCTGAGCCCAACCCGCAAGAACGGTCTTGGCGCCATGCTGAACAAGATCAAGGTCGAGGCGCGCGCCGCCGCTAGCGGATAAAGGCCAGTCCCTTGAGTGGTATCGACGCGATCTATCAGGACAAGATCCTCGCCTACGCGGGTAACATCCCGCGACTTGGTAAGTTGCCGGACGCGACTCACAAAGGGGAAGCTGTCAGCCGGGCCTGCGGCAGCGAAATCAGTGTTTATCTAAAACTCGAAGACGGGCTGATCGTCGACTATGCGCAGAAAGTCGATGCCTGTGCGCTCGGCTCTGCCGCGGCGTCCATCGTGGCGAGCTCGATTGTCGGTTGTTCGCCCGCCGAAATTGAGCAGGCCCGTGACGAAATGCGCGCGATGCTGAAAGAGGGCGGCCCGGTTCCCGGTGGAAGTTTTGCGGAACTTGGCTTATTGCAGTCCGCGCGGTCTCTGACCAACCGGCACAGCTCCATGTTGCTGGCGCTAGAAGCCTCGGTGAGAGCTTTGAATTCTAAATCATGAGCCGCGGCAAACGCGGTATGCTTGGATGAGATATGGCGATTGCACTCGTAACCGGATCGGCAGGCCTGATCGGAGCCGAAGCTGTCCGTTTTCTGGCTGGAAAAGGTCTTGATGTCGTCGGTATAGACAATGACATGCGGGCTTATTTTTTCGGCGCGGAAGCCAGCACTGACTGGAGCCGGGAGCAGCTCGAGACAGGCCTGAAAAGCCAGTACCGGCATTTCATGGCGGATATCCGTGAGCTGGATGCGCTGGAGCCGGTGTTTCGGGAGTATGGACCCGATATCGCCTTGGTGTTGCACACCGCGGCGCAGCCGTCTCACGACTGGGCGGCGCGGGAGCCGATCACCGACTTCACCGTGAACGCCAACGGCACGCTGAACCTGCTGGAACTCACCCGCAAGCATTGCCCCGAGGCGGCCTTCATCTTCACCAGCACGAACAAGGTTTATGGCGATACGCCTAACCGCCTGCCGCTAGTCGAGCTGGAGACACGCTGGGAAATCGACCAATCCCACCCGTTTTATGCCGATGGTATCGACGAGAGCATGAGCATCGACGGCACCCTGCATTCCCTGTTCGGTGCCTCGAAAGTGGCCGCCGACGTGCTGGTGCAGGAATATGGCCGCTATTTCGGGTTGAAGACCGGTGTGTTCCGGGGCGGCTGCCTTACCGGGCCCGGTCATTCGGGGGCGGAACTGCACGGCTTCCTCGCCTATCTCGCCAAATGCGCTCTCACGGGGCGGGCCTATACGGTGTTCGGCTACAAGGGAAAGCAGGTCCGGGACAACATTCATTCCCATGATCTGGTGAATGCTTTCTGGCACTTCTTCCAGGCACCGCGTGCCGGCGAGGTCTACAATATCGGTGGTGGTCGACACGCCAACTGCTCGATGCTGGAAGCCATCGCCATGGCGGAAAAGATCGCTGGCAAGGCCTTCAACTGGTCCTATTCGGAAGAGAATCGCGTCGGCGATCATATCTGGTGGATCAGCGATATCTCAAAGTTCAAGAACCATTTCCCGGACTGGAACCTGCAGTACGATATGCAGGGCATCATGGAGCAGGTGATGGACGGACAGCGCGCACGATTAGTAACTGCAGTATAATGCATTGAAATAAGACCATTTTAGGTCTCTATCGTGTTTTCGGCTTCACAGATCGATTCTTAGAATGGTTCTAGTTTGTTGAAAGACAAAAGATTTTCCTTGCGTTCCAAGGGCGGAATCATATCCTGCCGGTGTATTCGAACGGTGGTTTTTGGTGGATCAGATCATGAGTTCATGTGACGAAGAACTGGGCTGCGGGCCGACGGACACCTGTTACAGGGCCGTGATTACCGCCTATAGCCAGATGAAAATGCTGGGGCAGAAGGAGCAGATTTGCTTCAATTCAGCCGTTGCAGTTTACCGACACCATCACCCGGAAGTCCCGGTTGATCGCGCACCCTATGTGATTGCCGACTGGCTCGACTGAAGTCTGGCGCAAACAGGATTTGTAAAAGGACGCTTTCGAGCGTCCTTTTTGTTTTTAAGCTCCTATTACGCGCCGCTTAAGCGATGCGCTACGTGTCAGCGCCATCCGGCGAACAAACGCGATCACGAAAAGCCCGCTCAGGATCAGGATTATGGTCGGTGCGGGTGCGCTGTCGACGAAGAAGCTGAGATAGGTGCCGAGCAGCATCGAGACCATGCAGACGCCGATTGCCACCATCAGCATGGCACCGAACCGGCGAACCAGCAGGAAAGCGATGGCGCCGGGGGAGATCAGCAGGCCGATGGCCAGGATCAGTCCGGCGGCGGAGAGCGTGGCGACGATGGTGAGGGACAGCGCCGCGAGCAGCCCGTAATGCAGCCAGGCGACCCGCAGACCAATAGCCTGGGCCTGCGCCGGATCGAAGCTGTGCAGCAGCAGATCTTTCCATTTAAGGGCGATGGCGCCGGAAACGGCGAGGGAGATCAGACCGGCAGTCCAAAGCTCGTCTGCATCGACCCCGAGCATGTTGCCGAACAGGATATGGTCGAGATGCACGTTCGTCTTGACTGAGACGTAGAGCACGATGCCGATCCCGAACATACCGGAGAACACCACCCCCATCACCGTGTCCTGCTTGACCCGGCTGTTGTGCGAGAGATAGCCGGTGGCAAGCGCGCAAGTCATGCCGGCCAGGAAAGCGCCGATGATCAGCGGCCAGCCGAGAATATAGGCGAGCACGATCCCGGGCAGGACCGCGTGACTGACCGCATCCCCCATCAGGGCCCAGCCCTTCAGCACGAGAAAGCAGGAAAGAAGCGCCGTCGGTACCGCCACCAATATGGAGATGTAGAAGGCGTTCAGCATGAAGCCGAACCGGAACGGCATCAGCAGGGTGTCGAGGGAAAGATCCATCAGATAACCCCTCCTGCCGGCCGGCCGCTGCCGCGCTTCAACGCTTCGGCTGCCTTGCGTTTCGCGGCGAGCAACCCGTGCTTCGGGGCAAAGACGAAGACCACCAGGAATATCAGGGTCTGCAATGTGACGATGATGCCGCCCGTTGCACCGTCCAGAAAGTAGCTGGCATAGGCGCCGAAGAAGCTGGTCAGCGTACCGATGGCGACGGAGGTCATGATCAGCCGGGGAAACCGGTCGCAGATCAGATAAGCGGTCGCGCCGGGTGTGACCACCATGGCGATCACCAGGAAGGCGCCGACCGTCTGCATCGCCGCGACTACGCAGGCAGATAGCAGCACGAAGAAGACGGCTTTCAGCAGGCCGGGCCGGAGCCCGATGGAGCGGGCGTGGTTCTCGTCGAAGAAGGTAACCATCAGGTCTTTCCATTTCGCCAACAGGACAGCCAGCGAGATGAACCCGATCAGGGCGAGCTGCAGCGTGTCCTCCGGCGTGATGGCGAGGATATTGCCCATGGTGATGGTCTGAATACTGACTGCCATCGGGTTGATCGAAACCATGAACAGACCGAGGCCGAAGAAGGACGTGAAGATCAGGCCGATGATGACGTCGATCTTCAGGCCCGATCGTTCGGAGAGAAACAGCATGGCACCGGCCGCGAGCCCGCCGGCGATAAAGGCTCCGAGGGCGAAAGGCAGGCCAAGCATGTAGGCCCCGGCCACGCCGGGCACGACAGAATGGGACAGTGCGTCGCCGATCAGCGACCAGCCCTTGAGCATGAGGTAGGAGGAAAGAAAGGCGCAGACCCCGCCGACCAGAGCGGAAACCCACATGGCGTTGGTCATGTAGCCATAGCCGAAAGGCTCGAGGAGATACGCGATCATGATTTGTCCTCGTTACGCTCCGGCAGCTCGCCGAAATGTACGAAGGGTCTTTCGTCGTCGGTGAAGATGGTGACCTCGCGCGGGTCGCCATCCTCGTGCATCACTTCGCCGCCGAGGGTGAAATGACGCAGCACGCCGCCGAAAGCTCGCTCCAGATTTTTCCGGGTGAAGGTCGTCTCGGTCGGCCCGTAGGCCAGCACGGTGCCTTTCACCAGTACGGTGCGATCGCAGAACTCCGGGACCGATCCGAGATTGTGGGTCGAGACCAGCATGACCCGGCCCTCGTCCCGCAGCTCCCGCAGCAGCTCCACGATCTGGTCCTCTGTCTTCACGTCGACGCCTGTGAAAGGCTCGTCCAGCAGGATGACCTGTCCGTCCTGGGCAAGGGCGCGGGCAAGGAACACGCGCTTGCGCTGACCGCCAGAAAGCTCGCCGATTTGCCGCTTCCGGTAATCCAGCATGTTCACCCGTGACAGAGCCTGCTCGACCGCTGCATGATCGGCGGTAGAGGGGCGGCGCAGGAACCCCATATGGCCGTAGCGGCCCATCATCACCACATCCTCGACCAGGACAGGGAAGGCCCAATCGACATCTTCGGATTGCGGCACGTAGGCGACCAGGCTCTCGCGCATCGCTTCCTTGACGGTCCGGCCGAGCAACCGGATCTCGCCCTTGGCGGTGGGCACGAAGCCCATAATGGCCTTGAACAGGGTCGATTTCCCGGCGCCATTGACCCCGACCAGTGCGGTGACCGTGCCGCGCGGGATTTCGAAACTGGCGTCGTAGAGAGCGGTGTGACCGTTGCGGTAGGTAACGGTCACGTCGTGGGCGAAGATGCCGCCGGCGCTGTCCTTTTCCATTTTCGGGCTGTTGTCTGTTTCTGTTTGGGTGAGCATTGCAGGAATCCGGAGGTCAGTTCGCGGTGGCGTCGGTGAGGCCGTCCGCGACGGTCTTGGCAGTGACGGTCAGAAGGTCGAGATAGGTCGGCACCGGTCCGTCCGGCTCGCTCAGCGAGTCGACATAGAGAACGCCGCCATATCTGGCGCCGGTCTCCCGAGCGACTTGCTTGGCCGGTGCGGAGTTCACCGTGCTTTCGCAGAAGACGACAGGGATTTTGTTGTCGCGCACGCCGTCGATAACTTTTCGGACTTGCTGCGGCGTGCCCATCTGATCGGCGTTCATCGGCCAGAGGTAGAGTTCCTTCAGGCCGAAATCGCGGGCGAGGTAGCTGAATGCGCCTTCGCATGTCACCAGCCATCGCGCGGACTCCGGAATGCTGGAGATCCGTGCCTGGAGTGGCTCGATGGTGGCGCGCAGCCTGCCCTTGTAGGCCGCCGCGTTTGCGCTATAGGTCGCCGCGTTGGCCGGGTCATTCTTGGACAAGGCCGCGGCGATATTATCGATATAGATGAGAGCGTTGTTCAACCCCATCCAGGCATGCGGATTCGGTTTGCCTTCATAGGCTCCGGCGGCAATCGAGATCGGCACGATGCCGTCCGTCAGGGTGGCCGACGGTTTGTCGCCAAGGTGGGACAGGAACTGCTCGAACCAGAGTTCGAGATTCATCCCGTTCCAAAGCACCAGGTCCGCGCCGCTGGCCCGCACGATATCCCTCGGGGTCGGTTCGTAGCCGTGAATTTCGGCGCCCGGTTTTGTGATGGAGACAACTTCCGCCGCGTCGCCAGCGACGTTCGCCGCCATGTCTGCCAGCACGGTGAAGGTGGTGACCACTTTCATCTTGGCTGATGCCGGGGAGGAGAGCACTGCTCCCGAAATCAGAACGGCACAGACCGCAGCCAGTGCCAGAAGGCGTTTGCCGGTTTTCATTCTTCGATTAGCTCCCAAGGGCAACCCGCGAGACGGAACAGGTTGTTAACGCACGACATGCTACGATAGATACATGTCAGATATGGCTTATTATGTTAGTGGGTCAATATAAAATTAGCCTATGCTAAGTTTGAGTGTGGCACTTAATCGGGTGAAGGGTCTGGGGTGTGGGCAGAAGTCGGAACAGCAAGAGTGTGGAAGATCGGGACACTCCGGTCATTGACCTGCAGGATTCCGGGAAGCGCGCAGCATTGTTCGAGCGTATCCGGCGCGACCATAGTGTCGAGATCGCCGAGGATTATGTCGAACTGATCGCGGATCTGATCGAGACCAACGGAGAGGCCCGGTTAGTGGACCTGGCGGATTTACTTGGGGTCAGCCGCCCGACCGTGAACAACACGATCCAGCGGTTGCAGAAAGAGGGCTATGTCGAGAGCAAGCCCTATCGCTCGATATTTCTGACGGACAAAGGCTGGTCTGTCGCGGAGCATGCACGCCAACGGCATTACATGGTCCTCGATTTCCTGCACACGATCGGAGTGCCGGCCGATATCGCTGAAGCCGATGCGGAAGGGCTGGAACATCATCTGTCGGCGCAGACGCTGGACTGCCTGGCGCGGGCAACCGAGGCGCTGAAGAAGGCATCCGGGCATGGCGGCAATCAGAGCTGAAAACCGTCTGTACGGTTTCTCTGATTGACCATAGGATCAGATATCCTTTCGGGAATGCAGCGCGTTCCCTATTCCCTTCTAGTGACGTCCGGGAGCCATCCAATGGCTGAATTCTCCGCCGATAATTCCAATGAGCCGACCATCCCGAAACCCGCGCTGCGGGCGCTCCCCAATCCGGGGCGGCCTCCGGTGGAGGCGGATATCGCGCGGAACAATCCGGATCTGGTGATCCGGCGGATGAATCTGAACGAATCCCCGATCCAGCCGTCCCCGAAAGCCATTTTGGCAATGCAGGACGCCTGCACTCGGGTGAACCGCTACCCGGACCCGCAATGGCGTGCGCTGACGGCGGCGATTTCGGAAGAGACCGGTATCCCGCAGCACCGGATTGTCATGGGCAATGGCAGCGACGAGGCGATTGTTTCCGCTGGCCGGTTGTCTGTCTCGCCGGGCGACGAGGTGCTGGTGCCGGTGCCGTCTTTCCCGAGCTATAACAATGCGGCCGCAGTCAATGGCGGAACGCTTGTGACGGTGCCGCTGAAGGCGGATGGCAGTAACGATGTCGACGCGATGATCGCGGTCGCGACGGACCGCACCCGTCTCGTCTTTGCAGCTTCTCCGAATAACCCGACCGGCAACGTGCTGACCTCCGAAGAGGTTGAGCGACTGGCCCTCGGTATTCCCGATACGGCGCTGCTGGTGCTGGACGAGGCCTATTACGAGTTCGGCATCCATGACGGAGGCGAGGACCATTTGGCCGTGATGGCGAAACGCAGCGGCCCCTGGGCCGTGTTCCGTACTTTCTCCAAGGCCTACGGCCTCGCCGGCATTCGGGTTGGGTATATCCTGGCCGGATCGGACGAGATCGCGAACGCCTTCCAGAAGATGCGTAGTGTGTTCAACGTCAATGCGGTGGCACAGGCGGGCGCACTGGCGGCATGGTACGACAAGGACCACCGCCACATGTTGCTGGAGAAAACCCGGATCGAGCGGGAACGTCTGGTCGCGGGCCTGACGGCGCTTGGTGCGGAATCGTTCCCGACGGTGGCGAATTTCGTCACCGCGAAGATGGATCGGCCAGCGGCGGATATCGTTGCGGCGCTTCTGGAAAAAGGCGTCATGATCGGACGGCTGATGCATCCGGGGTACGAAAATTATATCCGGGTGACCGTCGGCAGCGATGAAGATACCGACGGCTTTCTCGCTGCCCTGAAAGACGTTCTGGCCGGCTGAGCCGGTCAGCTTCCGAAAGCGAAGCGGCCAAGACGGGTAAAGGGCGCCTTCTTGTTTTCCTGATGGAAGATCGAGATGGCGTCCACCGTGACCGGTGTCGTCAGCGCCTCGGCACCATGTTTCAGGATCTCCTGCATCAGCGCGTTGCGCTCGCTGTCGTCCTTGATCCGCTTTGACAGGGTCATGTGGAAACGGAACTCCCCCATCACATAGGGATAACCCCAGCGCTGCAGCATCTGTTCCTGCTGTGCCGAGAGCCCTGCAGCCCGCCGTTTCTCAAGTTCGGCTTCGCCGGGCAGGGCGCGCATCGGATCGAAATGGCGGACACAATCGGCGGCAAGCTCCCGCATCTCCGCCTTGCTTTCCTTCTGCATCAGGGCCAGGAATCCGGAAAGGTCCCGGGCCACCAGCTGTGTCTGGAACGGCGTGCGCCCGTTTGCGAAGGCCGCCGCCTCTTCGAGCAACTGGTCAGCCGTATTGCCGTCTCTCAGATGGAACGGCGGTTTCAGCGTGGCGTGAAACCCGTAATTGTTCGCTGTTGCCGTCAGCTCGGCCTGCCGCGCGGCATCGATTCCATCGAGTTTGGGTTGCTTCACCTCTGCGCCGCTCACTGCATCGCGGCCAAGCCAGGTTGAGCCGAAGCGGTGTAGTGGGAGGTTGGTGTCCGGTGCGAAATAGATTGCATAACGCGGACCGTCCGGGTTCGTGACCGGGGCGAATGCCGGGAACTGGGGCGAGCTGCTGGTCATGATCAGATTGGCTCCGAAAGGGTCATCTAACTGTCAGGCCTACCGTGTATAGTCGAGCCCTTATGGCATGGTGCTGGCGTTTGGAGAAGTGTGTTGGGGGCGTTGGTTCAGGGGGCTCGGGTGCTGGTCCCGGGCGAGGGAATAGTTGAAACGAGTGTCCGGATCGAGGGCGATAAAATCGCGGCGGTCGGTGTTGATGCGGGGCCGGGCGATCGGATCGTCGATGCAGATGGCCTGCTGCTGCTGCCGGGAATGGTCGATCTGCATGGCGATGCTTTCGAACGTCAGATCATGCCGCGTCCCGGGGTGCATTTCCCGATGCAGGTGGCTTTCGCCGACACGGACCGGCAACTGATCTCCAATGGCATCACCACGGCCTATCATGCCGTCACCTTTTCTTGGGAGCCGGGCTTGCGCGGTCGGGATACCGTGGTCGCAATCGTGGACGGGCTGGATGAAGCCCGGCCCCGGTTGCTGGCCGACTCGCGTTTTCACTTACGCTTTGAGCTCTACAATCTGGATGTCGCGGACGAGGTGGCTGACTGGATGCAGCGCGGCCGGGTCGATCTGTTGGCTTTCAACGAGCATATGGCGCCGATCCTGCGCAAGGCAGACCGGGGTGAGCCGCTTGGAACCTATACAGGCCGCACGGGGCTTTCCGAGGAGGATTTCCTCGCTCTGGTGCGCGGCCTCGAGGCCCGCACGGATGAAGTGGCGCCAACGGTGAGCCGGCTGGCGGAGATTGCCAAGGCCAATAATATTCCAATGGCGTCCCACGACGATCGCACGCCGGACGAGCGCCGGCGTTTCAACGCGCTTGGTTGCGGCATCGCGGAATTTCCGCTGACGCTGGAGGCGGCGGAGGAAAGTCGCAAGCTCGGCAATACGGCGATCTTCGGCGCCCCCAATGTGTTGCGTGGCGGCAGCCACATGAAGGACGGCGGCATTCGCGCGGCCGATGAGGTTAGGGCAGGCCGATGCAGCGCGCTGGTCTCGGATTACTACTACCCGGCGCTGGCCCAGGCGCCGTTCATTCTCGCCGAAGCAGGGGATGCCTCGCTGGCGGATGCCTGGGATCTTGTCTCACGAAACCCCGCGCGTGCCGCCGGTCTGGACGACCGGGGGGAGGTTGCCGCTGGCAAGCGTGCCGACTTCCTTCTCGTGGCGCCGCCTGACGGCGGTCGTGCGGTGGTGAAGGCAACCTTTTGCGCGGGCAAACCGGTTATGGTCTCGGACTGGATCTGACGATCCCGGCGAAACCTTTGCATTATTATTAAATGCAATCTTGGCTGCCCGGTATATCGCAGCTATCGTGCAATGCTGTCAGTGGGCGGTTTTTTATCAACCAATGTAATTGTGAAGCGGCAACAAAGTGACGTCGACGGATTCCGAAAGACGCAATGCGGTAATTGACGAGTCAACCGTATTTGACAGCCCGGTCGTTGAGCGGTTGGTCGCCCATTGGGAGACTCTCCGCCTGGACAGGGTGGCGCCGAAAAGGGGGGAAGTCGATCCCTTGGATCTGTTCGAATTCCTGCCGAACATCTCAATGATCAAGGTGATGGACGACGGTTCGGATTTCGAGTTCAGCTTGATTGGGACTGGTCTCGCGAAGCTTTACGGACTGGTGACCCGGCAAATCGTGTCGCAAGTCGACTGTGCGCACGAAACCAGGGACGCACTTCTGGATGCCTTGAAGCTTTGCGTTGCATCAAAGAAGCCGGTGCACGGACTTTGGGACAATGCACGGACAGTGAAGCTGGTTAAGATCAACCTCGAAGTCGCGTTTGTGCCGATATCCGAGGACGGAAATCAGATCAGCCGGATCCTCGGATATCATGCGGCTCTGGATTAAAGCCTATTCGAGGCCGATCGCGCGCTTGTAAAGCTCAAGCAGGTGCTCCTGCTCCTGCAGGTCGTCCTTGTCCAGCTTCCGAAGCTTCAGGATCTGGCGCATCGTCTTGACGTCGAAGCCGTTGCCCTTGGCTTCGGCGAAGACATCTTTGATGTCCGCCGCGAGAGCCGCTTTTTCTTCTTCGAGCCGCTCGATCCGTTCAATGTAGGAAACAAGCTGTTCCGCAGCGATACCGCCGACTTCGGTCATGGAATATCCTCGTCAATAGAAGGAAAATCGCCCGGACAATAGTCGCGGCGCCCGATCCCATCAAGCGCCGCTTCGGGACTCAGTGATTTTGTTTCGCCATCTCGGCATCGAAGGCCTTTTTCTGGTCGCCGCTGGCCTCGGACTGGTACTTCGCTTTCCAATCGTCATAGGGCATGCCGTAGACGATTTCGCGGGCCGCGCCGTAATCGAGCTCAAGGTCCCGGGACCCGGCTTCCGCCAGATACCATTTCGACAGGCAGTTGCGGCAGAACCCGGCAAGGTTCATCAGATCGATATTCTGCACGTCCTTGCGCTCGTCCAGATGCGCCAGCAGCCGCCGGAAAGCCGCTGCTTCCAGCTCAAGCCGTGTCTGGTCGTCGAATTTGTCTGCCGGATTACCCATGATGTCTTCTCCCTCGGTCCTAACGGTTCCGTTCTCTTCTCAGAGAGTAAGCGACGAAACAGCGATTTCCAGTGCGTTTCCGAAAATCGCAGCCCATCTGTGCGCGTCTTTTTCGGATGCGACAAGGTCCTGACGGAACTCGACCCCGATATGGGGATGTCCGCGCGCCTCGGGGTGGGCATAGAGAGAGAACCCGCCATCGCGACCCGAATAGGGCTCGTTATCGCCTATCGTCAACTGCCGGTTCTGGCGCAAGGCCTCGATTACCGGCCGTGCGAGCCGGTCGTCCTCGTTCCAGATGATGCCGATCTCCCAGGGGCGCGGTGTGCCGCGATCCTTCATCATCGGGGTGAAGCTATGCAGGGCGACGATCACCGGGTTACGGCCATCGACCTCCATCACGTCCATGCGGGCGCGGATTGCGGAATGGTACGGCTCGAAAAGTTCGGTCCGGCGGGCGTCCAGCTCGGCCTCGCTCAGGCCCTCGTTTCCGGGAACCCGCGTGCCGTCCGCGACGGCCGGGGAAGCATCGGGCGTTCCCGGCACCCGGTTGCAGTCGATCACCAGACGGGAAAAATTCGTGTGGACGAGTGGTGCGTCGAACCGGTCTGAAAGATATTCCGCAATCCAGGCAATGCCGATGTCGTAGCCGATATGGCGCGCCAGTTCTTCTTCCGACAGGCCGAGATTATTGAGCGAGGCCGGGACACGGTTCCGGTGGTGGTCAGATATGAAAAGAATCGACGACTTGCCATCGGGGTTGCGTTCGCCGAAGGCACAAAGGTCCTTTTCAGTCAGGATGGCGGTCATGATAATCCGGAGTAGGAAAATATTTATCGTTGCGATCTAGCCCCTTTGCTTGTTGCTGACAAGCGAATGCAGACGCTTGTCCGGCACAGAGTGCCCGACTAGACTCCCGTCTCTTTTCCGGGGGAGGGGTCATGGGGCCGCAGGGTGCATTATTGAAGGAACTGTTCGGCGCGGCCGTCGCCGCAGCGGACCCGGTCCGCTGCCTGAAACCGTTCCTGGACACGTTGTTCGAGCGCCCAGTGACCGGGCGGATCGTCATCCTCGGCGCTGGCAAGGCGAGCGGCGCGATGGCGAAGGCGGTGGAGGACTATCTCATCGAGGCCCTGCCGGGACGCACCTTCGAAGGGCTTGTCGTCACCCGTTACGATCATGCGGTTCCGTGCGAGAAGATCGAGATCGTCGAAGCTGCCCATCCGGTGCCGGATGAGCAGGGGCGCGCGGCGGCGGCACGGATTCTGGAGCTGGCCGGAACGCTGGGGGAAGAGGATCTGGCCGTCTGCCTGATCTCGGGCGGCGGCTCCGCGCTTTTGACTGCGCCAGCCGAGGGAATTTCCTTTGAGGAAAAGCAGGCGCTGAACGGCGCATTGCTGAAATCCGGCGCGACCATTCACGAGATGAACTGTGTCCGTAAGCATCTGTCCGCCATCAAGGGCGGCAGGCTGGCGGCGGCAGTCGCCCCGGCGCGGCTGGTGACGCTGGCGATTTCCGATGTGCCCGGCGACGATCTCGACGTGATCGGGTCGGGGCCGACCGTGCCGGACCCGTCGACGCTCGCCGATGCGCGCGCCATCCTGGCGAAATACGATATCCAGCTTCCCGAACATGTCGCGGCTTTGCTGATGGATGCCGGTTCCGAGACGCCGAAAGCCGGCGATCCTGTGTTCGAACGGACCGAGACCCATCTGGTCGCGGCACCACAACGCTCCCTTGAAGCGGCGGCGGAGCTTGCGGCGGCAAAGGGGTATGGCGCGATTATTCTTGGCGATGCCATCGAGGGGGAAAGCCGGGAAGTTGCGAAGATGCACGCGGCCATTGCGGCCCAGGTCGCCCGGCACAATCAACCCGCTAAGGCGCCTCTGGTGCTGCTTTCCGGCGGCGAGACCACGGTCACCGTGCGTGGCTCTGGCCGAGGCGGGCGCAATGCGGAGTTTTTGCTCTCGCTTCTGGTTACCTTGCAGGAGCGGATGCCGGATTGCCGCCACAGGATCTCTGCAATTGCTTGCGATACCGACGGTATTGACGGGACGGAAGACAATGCGGGCTGTATCATGGACGGGAAGATATTCGACCGTCTGGAGAATGGTCTCGACGATCCGAAACCCTATCTGGCCGATAATGACGGATACGGGTTTTTCGAGAAGGCGGATGGTCTCGTCATGACGGGGCCGACTTTGACGAATGTGAACGATTTTCGCGCCATCCTGATCGAGTAACCGGAGCGACCGTCCGGAGTCCCTCGTGAATGACGATTTGAATTGTAACCGTGGTCGCGTTTAACTGGCATCATGAGAAGATATAGAAACACGAAGATCGTCGCGACCCTGGGGCCGGCGAGCTCAACCCCGAAGCGCATCGAAGAGCTCTTCCGGGCCGGGGTGGATGTTTTCCGCCTGAATTTCAGCCACGGATCGCACCGGGATCACGCCGAACGTTTGCGCGTGATCCGGGACCTCGAGAAGACAACCGGTCGGCCGATCGCCGTCATGGCGGATCTGCAAGGTCCGAAACTCCGCATCGGAAGTTTTGCGGACGGCAAGATCGAATTGAAGCCGGGCGCCAAATTCCGCCTCGATCTGGACCGGGCTCCGGGTGACCAGAAGCGGGTCTGCCTGCCCCATACCGAGATTTTCGAGGCGATTCACAAGGGCACGGACCTCTTGCTCGACGACGGCAAGATCCGCCTCACCGTGACCAAATGCGGTGACGGCTTCGCCGAGACCAAGGTGATCACCGGGGGGCCGCTCTCCAATAACAAGGGCGTCAATGTCCCGAATGTCATGCTCGGGCTCTCACCCCTGAGCGCCAAGGACCGGACGGACCTGTCCTTCGCCCTCAGTATCGGCGTCGACTGGGTCGCGCTCTCCTTCGTGCAGCGCCCGGAAGATGTTGCGGAGGCCCGCAAGCTGATCGGCGATCAGGCCTCGATCATCGTCAAGCTGGAGAAACCCCAGGCAATCGACCGGCTGGAGGAGATTTGCGAGCTGACCGACGGTGTCATGGTCGCGCGCGGCGATCTCGGCGTCGAGATGCCGCCGGAAAAGGTGCCAATGCTGCAGAAGCGCATCATCAAGCTCTGCCGCTCGCTCGGCAAGCCGGTGGTCGTGGCGACGCAGATGCTGGATTCCATGGTCACCAGCCCGACCCCGACCCGGGCCGAAGCCTCGGATGTGGCAACGGCGGTCTATGACTCGGCGGATGCGGTCATGTTGTCGGCGGAATCGGCGGCGGGCGACTACCCGGTCGAGTCAGTCGAGATGATGAACCGCATCATCCGCGAGGTGGAGGGTGACCGGAACTATCGGCAGATCATCAATGCCAGCCATGATGAGCCGGATCCGACGGTCTCCGACGCGATCACGCTGGCGGCGCGGCAGGTAGCCGAGACGGTCAATGCCTCCTGCATCGTTACTTACACGACCTCCGGTTCGACCACGGTCCGCGCGTCGCGCGAACGGCCGGCTGTACCGATCCTCTGCGTAACATCGAATGAGCGTACGGCCCGGCGCCTGGCTATGGCCTGGGGTGTGCACGCGGTACATGTCGAACAGGAACAGCGTTTTTCGGCAGTGGTGAAGCGGGCACTTGAGGTGGCGAAGTCTGAGGAATTCGGCGGTGCCGGAGACAAGATCGTGATCACGGCGGGTGTTCCGATGGGCACGCCTGGATCGACCAATGTGCTTCGGGTTGAACGCATTATCTGAGCCCGCACCCTCTGGACAAGGCGGATGGGTTTGCCTTACAAGCTGGAAACTTCTCCGGAGATTTTCATGCAGCATTTTGGCGATGCCCTGATCGAACGCGTGCGCGCGCTCGGCACTCCGCTTTGCGTTGGCCTCGACCCATATCTCGACCGTATCCCGCCCCTGTTTCGCGACGGTGACATGTCCCCGGGCAATCCGTTGACTGCACCTGCCGTGGAAGCCTTCCTGAAGGCGGTGCTGGACCGGGCAGCAGGCAAGACGGCGGTGGTGAAGCCGCAGATCGCCTTCTTCGAGCGGATGGGCTGGCGCGGTTTACGGGCGCTGGAGGAGGTTTGCTCTCATGCCCGCAAGCTCGGCATGCTGGTCCTGCTCGATGCCAAGCGCGGCGATATAGGCAGTACGGCCGATGCCTATGCCGGAGCGTACCTGACGGATGACGCGCCGCTCCCGGCCGATGCCCTGACCCTCAACCCCTATCTCGGCATGGACACGCTGGAGCCGTTCTTCACGACGGCGAAGGCGCATGGGCGCGGCCTCTTCATCCTGGTGAAAACCAGCAATCCGGGGTCGGGGGACTTTCAGGACCTGAAGATCGGCAACCGCAGCCTCGCCGAGACTGTCGCGGACACGCTGAACAGCCAGGCGGAGGCGCTGACAGGGGGGGTGACCGGCTGGTCCTCCCTCGGCGTCGTTGTCGGCGCGACCTATCCCGGAGAAGCGGAGCGCATTCGTCAGATCATGCCGCGCACAATCTTCCTGGTGCCGGGCTATGGCGCGCAGGGCGGCAGTGCGGCTGCGGCCGTGAACGGTTTTGTCAAAGGCCCGAACGGCCTCGAAGGCGGGATCGTCAGCTCCTCGCGCGGCATCCTGTTTCCGGCCAGCGGCGATACCGCCAGCGCGGTAGACTGGGAGAAAGCTATCGACGCGGCTATCGATCAGGCGGCCACCGAGCTGGGTGAAGCAGTTTCGGTTTAAAAAAGCGGACTTGGGCTAAACCGCGAGATACCCGCCATCGACCACCAGCGTGGTTCCGGTGACATAGCTCGACATGCCCGAGGCGAGGAACAGGGCGGGGCCGACCAGTTCCTCCGGATCGCCGAACCGGCCGAGCGGAATCCGGGTCAGGAATTGTTTGTATCGCTCCGGGTCCTCACGGGTTGGCAGGGTGATATCCGTCTTCATTGGCCCCGGCGCGATGGCGTTTACCCGGATGCCGTCTGCGGCGAGTTCCTGGGCGAGACTCTGGGTCAGCATTTTCACCCCTGCCTTTGACGTCGAATAGGCCAGCGAGGTGGCGGTCGAGACGAAGGCTGCGACCGAGGCCATGTTCACGATCGTGCCTTGGGTTTCACGAAGCTGCGCCACGAATGCCAGACTCATGTGCAGGGTGCCGTCGAGATTGACGGCCATTGCCTGGCGCCAAGTCTCCTCCACGTCCGGACTGTCGATCCGGTTGCGCGGGCAGATCCCGGCATTGTTGATCAGAATGTCGATCGGGCCGTGCTTCGTCTCGGTTTCTGCCGCGACGCGATCCGCTGCCGCGCGGTCGGAGACATCGAGCTGCATCGGGTATGCGATGCCGCCGTCTGCTTCGATGGCGTGCACCGTTGTGCGGGCGCGTTCCATGTCGATATCCGCGCAGACCACCCGGGCGCCGTTCTTCGCGAACCCGATTGCGATGGCGGCGCCGAGCCCTTGCCCGGCCCCGGTGACGAGCGCCAGTTTACCGTCGATCATTCTATTCCTCCCCTGCCACGAATAGCCCTTTGACAATTACGGCGATGGACCGGTGCAGGGAAGGGGGTAGAGTCAAAAGAAAAAATGCGTAACGGGAGGGCGGGGAATGAAAAGGCAGGCGGGGCGACAGGAAAATGTCGATGTCTTGGTGGTTGGATCCGGTGCAGGTGGATTAGCCAGTGCCGTGTCGGCAGCGCATCGCGGGCTTAAGGTTCTGGTGGTTGAGAAAGAGCCTGTGTTCGGCGGAACCACGGCCCGGTCCGGCGGCTGGATGTGGATTCCGGTGAATGCGCCGGCGAAGCGCGCCGGGGTGGAGGACAGCCGCGCTTCGGCGGAAACCTATCTCAAGCACGAAGCCGGAGAGTTCTACGACCCGGAACGGGTGGATGCTTTCCTCGATGCCGGCCCGAAGGCGGTCGAGTTCTTCGAGAGCGAGACCAGCCTGCAATTCGATCTCGGCCCGACCTTCGCCGATTATCACCCGGATGCACCGGGCGGCCTTGATGGCGGCCGGTCCATCGTCGCCCGGCCCTTTGATGGCCGCGCGCTTGGCCCCGAGATCAAGCGGCTACGCAAGCCGCTGAAGGAAATTACTTTCCTTGGCATGATGATCGGCACCGGCAAGGAGCTGCTGCATTTCTTCAACGTGACACGCTCGCCTGTGTCCGCTTTCTTCGTCGCCGTGCTGTTCTGCAAGTATATGCGCGACGTGCTGTTCCATGGCCGCTCCATGCGCTTGATGAACGGCAATGCGCTGGTCGCCCGGCTGGCGAAATCCTGTTTCGACAAGGGCGTTGAGATCCGTACCCGGGCGCCGGTGCGTGAGATCTTGCGGGATGATGCTGGCCGGGTTGTCGGCGCTGTCGTGGAAACACCCGAAGGCCGGGTCGAGGTTATGGCCAGCAAGGGCGTCGTGTTGGCCGCCGGCGGATTTCCTCAGGATGTCCGGCGTCGCGCCGCGCTCTTTCCGCACGCCCCGTCGGGCCATGAGCATCTGAGTCCGGCCCCTCCCGGAAATACCGGGGACGGGTTGCGCCTGGGCGAGAGTGTCGGCGCGACGGTGCAGGATGACCTGCCCAATGCTGCCGCCTGGGTGCCGATCTCGCGTCCGGTCTGGCCTGATGGAACGCAGGGCACCTTTCCGCATTTCGTCGACCGTTCGAAACCCGGCGTGATCGCGGTCACCCGGTCCGGCCGTCGGTTCGTGAACGAGGCGGAGTCCTATCATGATTTCTGCCAGGCCATGTATGTGCGCTGTACCGAGGAAGGCGGCGAGATCTGCGCCTATTTCATTGTCGATCACCGTACGCTCCGGAAATACGGGCTCGGCTACGTGAAGCCATACCCGGTGCCATTCCGCCCGCATATCAGGAGCGGTTATCTGCTGACCGGGCGGACGCTGGAAGAATTGGCTGGCGCCATCGGTGCCGACCCGGCGGCCTTGTGGGCGACTGTCGCGGCCTATAACGGCCCGGCAGAGCATGGAGAGGACCCGGAATTCGGCAAGGGCAGCACGTCCTACAATCGCTCGCTCGGTGATCCGGAGCACAAGCCCAACCCCTGCGTCGCCCCGATCGGTGCCGGGCCGTATTACGCCGTCCGGCTGGAGATTGGCGATCTTGGGACTTTTGCGGGGCTTGTGACGGACGGCAATGCCCGGGTGCTGAACAGCGACGGGTCTCCAATTCAGGGCCTTTACGCTGCCGGCAATGATGCGGCGAGCATTATGGGCGGAAATTATCCCGGTGGTGGTATCACGCTCGGGCCGGCCGTGACCTTCGGCTACATCGCTGCGCGGCACATGTCGGGAGGTAATGCCTGACCCCGCGAATCGGCGAATCTCCTTGCCTCTTGCCGCCGGAAGTGCGGGAATGATGACGGCGTGTGCGCTCGCGCCGCTCCCTGGTGCTGGCGCCTACCGCCGGCTTGAAACCGCCTTGAAAAGAGGCGGGTCGTACCGATCCGATCATGGATCCGGAACCGGCAAATCACAGGGAGGATACAATGGCAGACAAGAGTGGAAACACACCCCGTTGCGCGGTGCTTGTGGGTCCCTATCTGAGCGGCAAGACCTCGCTTTTCGAGGCGCTGCTTCTGGCGACGGGGACCCTGCACAAGAAGGGCGTGGTCAGGGACGGTTCGACCGTCGGAGATAGTGCCGAAGAGTCCCGCAAACGTCAGGCGAGTACGGAACTCACCCTCGGGCGGGGCCGGTTTCTGGATGAGGACTGGATCTTCATCGATACGCCCGGCGGTCTCGATTTTAATCAGGACATGCGCAATGCCTGCATGGTTGCCGATATCGCGATTGTGGTGGCCGACCCGGAAATCGGCAAGGCGGCGGCCCTTACCCCTTATCTCAAGTTCCTCGACGCCCACGACATTCCGCATGTGATTTTCGTCAACAAGATCGAGGACTCGAACGATCGCATGCGCGACATCATGCATTCCTTGCAGGATGTTTCCGACCGGCCTGTGGCACTGCGCCAGGTACCGATCCGCGACAGTGGCGATGCGGTGACCGGCTATGTCGATCTGGTGAGCGAACGGGCCTACCAGTACCAGAACGGCAAGCCCTCAAAGCTTGTGCAGATCCCTGACGCGGTAACAGACCGGGAGAAGGAAGCCCGGAACGAGATGCTGGAGACCCTGTCGGACTTCGACGACGCGCTGCTGGAGCAACTGCTTGAGGATGTCGAGCCGGCCGCGCCGGATGTCTATGGCCAGCTGACCGAGACGCTTCAGGGCGATCTGGTGGTTCCGGTTCTGCTCGGCGGGGCGGAAAAGGATCATGGCGTGCAGCGGTTGCTCAAGACCCTGCGCCATGAGACGCCGGGCGTTGCGGCGACGGCTGAGCGCCTCGGTATCAGCGCGGTGGATACTGCGGTCTGTCAGGTATTCAAGACGGTGCATGCGGCCCATATGGGCAAGCTCTCCTATGTCCGGGTCTGGCACGGCACGGTGAAGGACGGAGAGGAGTTGAACGGCCAGCGGGTCAGCGGCATCAACCATGTGACCGGCGCGAAAATGGAGAAATGCAGCTCTGCGTCTGTAGGGGATGTTGTTTCTTTCGGCCGGATGGACGAAATCCTGACGGGCGATTTGCTGACTCCGGGCGGCGCCGCCGCGCTGGATTGGCCCGCACCGCTCACTCCGGTTTACGGTCTTGCCATCACGCCGACCAATCGCGGCGATGAGGTGAAGCTTTCCGGCGCGCTTGCCAAGCTGGCGGAGGAGGACCCCTCTTTTCGGGTCGAACACAATGCCGCGCTTGGCGAGTTGGTGATCCGGGGGCAGGGCGATACGCACCTGCGGGTGATGATCGAACGGCTGGAGAGCCGGTTCAAACTGCATGTCGAGGCCCGCGAGCCCGGTGTGCCCTACAAGGAATCGATCCGGAAGAGCGCGGAGCAGCACGCGCGCCACAAGAAGCAGACCGGTGGTCACGGCCAGTTCGGTGACGTGAAGATCAAGATCGAGCCGCTTGGCCGGGGTGAGGGCTTCGCCTTCAGGAACAGTATCGTCGGAGGCTCGGTGCCCAAGCAGTACATTCCCTCGGTTGAGGAGGGGGTGAAGGATTTCATGCGGCGCGGCCCGCTCGGCTTCGAGGTCGTCGATGTGGCGGTGGAGCTTTGTGACGGCTCGGCCCACGCGGTAGACAGCTCCGACATGGCTTTCAAGACGGCGGCGCGCATGGCCATGAACGAAGGTCTCCCCAAGTGCAAGCCGGTGTTGCTGGAGCCGATCCAGAAAGTGGTGATCTCCGTGCCGAACGATGCGACGGCGCGGGTGCAGCGGATAATCTCCGGACGGCGCGGTCAGATCCTCGGCTTCAAGGCCAAGGAAGACTGGAGCGGCTGGGACGAGGTCGAGGCCTATCTGCCGGAGAGCGAGACCAGGGACCTGATCATCGAGATCCGCTCCCACACTGGGGGGATCGGTTTCTATGACGGCGCGTTCGACCATCTGGCGGAACTGACCGGCCGGATCGCCGATCAGGTTGTGGAAGGCAGAACTGCCGTAGCGACGGGGTGACCTAGAGCATTTAATGAAGGCGTCCGACCGGCTTTCCACTGGCCGGGCGCCTCATTCCATGATCTTTTTCCCCTCCTGGCTTCTTGGCCTGATTCCTTGGGGAGGGAACTCAGTCTCATGCTTCCGAATGGCAGCACTTACGCCGCGATCCGCGACGCCTTCGAATGGCGTATTCCGGAGCGCTACAATATCGGCCGCGATATCGCGGACCGGCAGAAAGCGGGCGCTCTGGCGCTTATCTACCGGACCGAGGACGGCACGGTCGCCCACTACAGTTTCGGCGATGTCGCGAAATCCTCCGGCAAGTTTGCGAATGTACTGACGGCCAGTGGTCTCAAGCGCGGGGAAAGGGTGGCGATCTTGCTGCCGCAGCGCCCCGAAACCGCTTTTGCCCATACGGCAATCTACAAGGCCGGAATGATCGCGGTGCCGCTCTTTGCGCTCTTTGCCGAGGAGGCGCTGGTCTACCGGCTGGTCAATTCCGGCGCGTCCGCTGTGGTCACTGACGAGCTTGGGTTGGCGAAGATCCGGACCTTCCGGGATCAGGTGCCCGCGCTGCGCCATATCTTTGTCACCGACGTGGCGGCGGACGGCGATGATTTCACGGCGTTCACGCCCGCGCTGGAGCGGGCTTCGGACGGCTTCGAAATCGTCGATACCAAAGCGGACGATCCAGCCCTCATTATCTACACCTCCGGCACGACCGGGCCGCCTAAAGGCGCGCTTCATGCGCACCGGGTCCTGCTTGGACATTTGCCGGGTGTGGAGTTTCCGAACCGGCTGTTTCCGAAACCGGGGGATCTGTACTGGACCCCGGCAGACTGGGCCTGGATCGGCGGGTTGATCGACGTGTTGTTGCCGGCCTGGCATCACGGTGTTCCGGTGCTGGCTTACAGGGCCCGCAAGTTCGATCCGGAAGAGGCTTTCTGGCTGATGCAGGAGCACGGTGTGCGGAACAGTTTCCTGCCTCCGACCGCGCTGAAGCTGATGCGCCAGGTGGAGAGTCCGCGCGACAGGTACAGCTACGATATGCGCTCGGTGGTTTCTGGCGGTGAGACGCTTGGCGCGGAGCTGCTGGACTGGGGGCGGGAGACTTTCGGGCTCACCATCAACGAGTTCTACGGCCAGACGGAGTGCAATGTCGTGGTCGGGAACTGCGCCGATGTGATGGAAGTCCGTCCGGGGGCGATGGGCCGGGCCATTCCGGGGCACGATGTTGCTATTGTCGACGATGACGGAAACCCTCTGCCGGACGGAATCCAGGGCAATGTCGGTATCGCGAAAGGCGATCCCGTGATGTTCCTGCAGTACTGGAACAATCCCGAAGCGACGGAGAAGAAATTCGCCGGCGACTGGCTGCTGACCGGCGATCAGGCTGTGCGCGATGCCGATGGCTATTTCTGGTATGTCGGCCGCGACGATGACGTCATCACCTCGGCGGGTTATCGGATCGGCCCGGGTGAAATCGAGGATTGTCTGGTTGGTCACCCGGCGGTGGCAATGGCGGCGGTGATCGGTGTGCCGGATCCATTGCGCACACAGGCCGTGAAGGCGTTTATCGTTCTGAAGAGTGGCTGCGTTGGCGACGATGTGCTGGCCAAGGATATCCAAGACTATGTGAAGACCCGTCTCGCAGCGCATGAATATCCCCGCCATGTCGCATTTGTCGACTCGCTGCCAATGACCACCACGGGCAAGATCGTCCGCAAGGATCTCCGTGCCCTGCACGATGCGGAGCGTGAGGGAGAGTGATCGAAACGGAGCGGTTGATCCTCCGTCGCTGGCGCGCGGCAGATCGCGCGCCTTTTGCGTCGCTGAATGCCTCGGCCGAAGTTTGCGCGTTCTTGCCGAAGCAGCTCACTCGGGAAGAGTCGGATGCACTGGCGGACCGGATCGAGCTTCATTTCGAGGAGCGCGGGTTCGGTCTCTTTGCAGTGGAGCGGAAAGACAAGAGCGCCTTTATTGGATTCACCGGCCTCTCCGTGCCGCGCTTCGAGGCGCCTTTCATGCCGGCGGTCGAGATCGGCTGGCGGTTGGATCACGCCCAATGGGGGCAGGGCTTTGCCACGGAAGCTGCACGGGGAGCACTGGCCCATGGCTTTGGGCAGCTTGGCCTGGAGGAAATCGTGTCCTTCACCGTGCCGATGAATATCCGGTCGAGGGCCGTCATGGAAAAGATCGGCATGCACCATGATCCCGCGAATGATTTTGACCATCCGATGCTGGAGCCCGGTGACCCGCTCCGGCGGCACGTGCTTTACCGGATCAAACGGGAAGAGCTGGCATGACGCTCCGCTATATCGGCCCCGAGGATGTCGCCGGTCGCCTGTCCTGGCGGGCTATCGTCGATGCGCTGGACGCCGGTCACCGGTTGCCGCGCGCCCGGATTGGCGATCAGTTGCTTGAAAGAGACGGCGAAGCGCTGCTGACGCGCTGCGCTTGGGTCGACGGGCTCGGCATGGGGGTGAAATCCGCCAGCGTGATGCCGGGGAACACGGCGGCGGGATTGCCAACCGTGCAGGCGGCGATGCTGGTCTTCGCGGACGGCACCGGAACACCTGAAGCGGTGCTCGACGGCACCATGGTGACAGACTGGAAGACGGCGGCGGATTCCGTTCTCGGCGCCCGTTACCTCGCCCGTCCGGACAGCCGAAAACTGGTCATTATCGGTGCGGGGACGGTCGCGGGTACGTTGGCTCGGGCCTATGCGGAATTGTTCCCGGGGCTGGAGCGGATCGAGATCCACAATCGCTCCCAGCAACGTGCTGACGATCTCTGCGAGCAATTGCGCCGGGACGGCTTGCCTGTCATCCGGGTTGATAGCCTGCCTGCCGCTGTGGGCGATGCCGATATCGTCGCGACGGCGACCATGTCCCGCGCTCCGGTTCTGATGGGGGAGTGGGTATCGCCCGGAGCTCATGTCGATCTGGTCGGAGGGTTCACGCCGGAGATGCGGGAGGCCGACGATGCGCTGATCGTCAGGGCGCGCCTGTTCGTGGACTGCCGGGAGACCACAGTCGCGGATGTTGGCGATCTTGCCATCCCGATCGCTGCGGGGCTGATCGGGCCGGCGGATGTCCGGGCCGACCTCTACGATCTGGCTTCCGGCGCCAAAGGCCGGACCGGCGATGCGGAGATAACCCTATTCAAGAACGGCGGCGGAGCGCATCTCGACCTGATGACAGCACGGGCCATAATGCAACTCACCGGTGTCTGAAAGGCTCTTGTCCGCGATCCGGGCTTTATACTTCTTCGCGGCGTGGCCCAAAGCTGAGTAGAATGCGCGTTCCTGATATCCAGGATGAACGTTTCAGCAGGGAAACCGGATCATGACCGTGACCGTCGATTATTTTATGACCACTTCCAGCCCGTGGAGCTATCTCGGCGCCCGGCGGTTCATGGCGATGACCCAGAAGGTCGGCGCCGAGGTGAATGTCTATGCGGTCGATTTCGGACAGATCTTTTCGCAGTCCGGCGGTTTGCCGCTGCCGAAGCGGGCGCCGCAGCGGCGGGCCTACCGGCTTGTCGAACTTGCCCGCTGGAAGCGGCACCTCGGCTTGCCCATCGTTATCGAGCCGGAGAATTTCCCGGCAAAAACACCCCTGTCGGCTCACCTGGTGACCGCCGCCCGACTTGCCGGTGGCGATGCCTTGTTGTTGTCGACGCTGATTCTGGAAAGCCTCTGGGAGCAGGACCGCTCGATCGACGATGAAGGCGTTCTGGCGGAATGCTGCCAGAAGGCCGGTCTGGATGGCGCGTCGTTGATCAAGGCCGCCAAGAGCGAAGAGACCAAGGCCGCATTTGCGGAGGATACCGAACTGGCCCTCCATCGCGGCGTCTTCGGTGCTCCGTCCTTTATCATCGATGAGGAACTGTTCTGGGGGCAGGACCGGCTCGATTTTGTCGCCGAGAAACTCGGCGCTGATTGACCGTCCGTATATCCGGCAGGGGTGAATGTGGTGAGGCGGGGGCGCTCGCGTAACGGCAATCATTCTTCTCAGGCATTATTACGTATACGTTGTTGCTTGGCTCTTTGAGCCTCCTCCCTTACGGTTGCCCGTGCAAAGAGCTTTTGCTTCGGCTGACGCGAAACGGCGTTTGTCGCGGATAGGGCTCCAAAGAACGGCCGAATTAAATCGGGCCGGATATAACAGGGAGGACTAGAATGAAACGCGGAATCGCGATTCTGAGCGCTGCCATGCTTGTTGCTTTGACGGGCGTGGCCGAAGCGAAAACAATGAAAGTACAGGCAAGTTCGAAAGCGGGCGATTGGGCGCACCGCTTCATGACTGATACCTGGGCGCCGAAGCTCGGCGAGATGACCAGTGGTTCGGTCAAGATCGAGGTGTTGCCGACGAAGGCGGTTGTTCCCCATCGCGAGACGATCGATGCGGTGGCGAACGGGATCCTCGACGGCGACCTGAATGCCGTTAGCTATTTCTCCGGTCGTGACCCGGCCTTCGCGGTGATCGGCGATCTGATCGCTGGATACGATACCGTCGACCAGGTCCGCACCTTCTGCATGCATGGTGGCGGCAAGGAAATCCTTCAGAAACTTTACGACAAGTACACCAAGGGCAAAGTCCATGTCGTTGGCTGTGGCCCCTATGCCAAGGAAGCTTTCGTTTCCACCATTCCGATCAAGACCGTTGCCGATATGAAGGGCGTGAAAGTCCGTTCTCCGGAAGGCCTTGCCGCGGAAGTATTCAAGCGTGCCGGCGCAGCTCCTGTGTCGCTGCCATTCTCCGAAGTCTACACGGCGCTCGAGAAAGGTGTGATCGACGCTGCTGATGCGTCTGCCCACGTCAACAACAACGCCTCCGGTATGTACAAGGTGGCGAAGTTCCCGATCTATCCGGGTATCCACTCCATGGCTGTCCTTCAGTTTATTGTGAACAAGAAGGTTTGGGACAAGCTCGGCAAGGAAGGCCAGACGGCGCTCGAAGTCTGGTATTCGGCCGCTTACGACGCCATGCGGCGTGAAGCCGATCTGCAGGACCGTGCCATTGCGGCCGAGCAGCGGGCTGGTGGCGAAATCACGGTGATCGATTGGTCGAAAGAAGAACGCGCCAAGTTCCGTGAGATTGCTGTCGGTGCCTGGCACGATTTTGCTGCCAAGTCTCCGTTGGCGAAGGAAGCTCTGGACGCACATCTCGCTTACATGCGTAGCGTCGGTCTTCTGAAGGAATAGAGAAATCTCCTCTTGAAACCGCCGCGCCCTGACGGGTGCGGCGGCTCCTTCCTTTTCTTTCCCAGTTTTTCTGACGACCAACGGAGCGCACGCACGATGGCCGGACATACTGAATTAATGGTCGGGGCACCGGTTGCCGCGACATTCAGCCGCTCTGTGGACCATGTCAGCAGGTTCCTCGGTCTGGCAGTAAGCAATCTCTATTTGCTGGCGGCGGCCTGCACCTTGTGGGAAGTGATCGCCCGCTACGTTTTCAACAGCCCCACCCAATGGGTCTTTGAAGTCGTGATGGTCCTGTGCGCCTCCTCATGGATGCTCTCGGCCGGCTTCGTGACACTCCGCAAACGACATATCGGAATCACGGTTTTCTACCTGATGGCGTCCGACCGGGTCCGTTGGTGGCTCGATCTGTTCGCAATGGTGGTCGGCGTCTTCGCTCTCTACATGCTGGTATCGGACACTCTGATCCGCGCGCTCGAGAGTATCGATCTGACGGAGCGCGGCGGGACGGCCTGGAATTCGCCGTTGCCGATGGTCCTGAAGACCGTATTGGTCAGCGGACTGTTCCTCTATCTCATGCAGTTGCTGGTCAATCTGAGGCGCCATTTCAGGACCCGCCCTCTTCAGATAGCCGTTTTGGCCGTCATGGCGCTGATCTGCCTTCGTCTGTTGCTGCAAATCTTTGGTCATTACGGCGGTACCGAGAGCCTCTGGTATGGTTTCGAAGAGACGCTAGCCGAGAATGGCAGCGCCTTCGTGGATCACTTCAATGTCGACCGAGATGAGGTCGGGATCGCGACGATCTCGCTGCTGATTGTTGCCGCGCTGCTCGCGTTGATGATGACAGGAATGCCGTTGGGCATTGTGACCCTGATCATCTCCGTCGTTTGTGCGCTGATGTTCTACGGCACCACCGGCATGTATCTGGTCTCGACCAACGCTATGGACCTGCTGGAAAAATATCCGCTGGTGGCCGTGCCGTTCTTCGTTCTGATGGCCTCTATTCTGGAACGATCGGGTATTGCACAGGATCTGTTCGATGCCATGTCGATCTTCGCCGGCGGACTGCGCGGCGGCGTCGCACTCCAGACCACAATCGTGGCTGTGATTTTGGCCGCCATGTCCGGTGTGATGGGAGGCGAGATCGTGATGCTGGGGCTGGTGGCTCTGCCGCAGATGCTGCGTCTCGGCTACGACCGCAAGCTGACGATCGGCCTGATCTGCGCGGCCGGTGCCCTGGCGACCCTGATACCGCCCTCAATCGTCATGATCGTTTACGGCCTGAGCGCCAATGTCGGCATCGGCGACCTGTTCTCGGCGGGTTTCGTCCCGGGGCTCATGCTTGCCGCATTCTACGTGACCTATGTCCTGGTCCGCTGCAACCTCAATCATGACTTGGCGCCGACTGCTGCCGAGATTGCTGCGAAAACCGGTGAGGAGACCAAGCTCGGTCGCCATCAGATCTGGGCAGTTGTCTTGTGTATTCTGCTGATTTTCTGTGTCATGGGCTCGATATATGGCGGCATCACCAGTGTGACGGAGGCGGCCGCAGTCGGTGTCTTCGGAGCGATCGTCGTCGCCGCGGTCCGTTTTCAGTTCAGTTACTCTCTGATCCGGGATTGCCTTGCCAATACGATGTCGGTGGTCGGGACGATCATCTGGCTGATCCTCGGTGCGGTCGCGTTTGTCGGTCTCTATAACCTGATCGGCGGTGCAGATTTCATGCGGGACCTGATCAAGGGGGCCGGTCTGGGGGCTTTCGGCACGATCTTCGTGATGATGGCGATCCTGGTCATCCTTGGCACCTTCATGGAGTGGATTGCGATCATCTTCATCACCGTGCCGGTCTTTGCACCGGTGGTGCGGGACCTGGCGCCCGAACTTGGTATGGAGCCGGAATGGGCCGCGGTCTGGTTCGGGATCCTGTTCGTCATGAACATCCAGATCTATTTCCTCAGTCCGCCATTCGGGCCCGCCTGCTTCTGGTTGAAGTCGGTTGCTCCGCGTGACGTCACGCTGCAGGAAATCTTTGTCAGTGTCATTCCGTTCATCTGTTTGCAGATCGTCGGCATGCTCCTGGTGATGTTCTTCCCGCAGATCGCTCTGTGGATGCCACAGTTGCTGAATTGATCGGAGATATCCCATGTCGTTGTATGATCAGCACGAAGATGACGAAGACGCTATCGCCGGGTCCTATGGGATATCGCCGACTGTGATCGGTGTCCTGATCGGCATTGCTCTTATCGTCTTCATGTTTGCGGTTGCCGACGGATTTTCCTGATCCCTGGCAATCGAGCCCGTCAATCTGGAGCGAACCGGATTCCACGATCCGTCTTTCCGTGCTTTTGTGAGGAAAGACGGATGGAGGGAGACGATGCAGTCAGTCACTATGAGTTTGGAAGAGGCGCACGTGCTTGCGGCGCGGTGCCTCACCCAGCATGGAGCGGATGAGGAAAACGCGCGCGCGGTCGCTGATATCGTCGCGGCGGCGGAGCGTGACCTTTGCCATTCCCATGGGTTGTTCCGGATTCCCGGCTATGTCGCCTCGCTGAAGAGCGGCAAGGCGAATGGCAAGGCACGGCCGACTGTCAGCGATCTCGCGCCCTCCGTGGTCCGGGTGGCGGGCGATGGCGGGTTTGCGCCATTGGCATTGGAGGTAGGCCGGCCCGCATTGGTGGAGCGGGCGAAGAGCAATGGCATCGCAGCACTGGCGCTGAACGATATCTATCATTTTGCGGCCCTCTGGCCTGAGACGGAGGCGCTGGCCGATCAGGGGCTGGTCGCATTCGCTTTCACAGCAGCCTTCCCGTATGTCGTCGCGCCGGGCGGCCGGACGCCGATCTTTGGGACCAACCCGATGGCGTTTGCCTGGCCACGGCCCGGCAAGCACCCGATGGTCTTCGATCAGGCATCCTCGACCATGGCGCGGGGGGAGATTATGATCGCCGCCCGGGACGGTCATTCCGTTCCCTACGGCGCCGGGATCGACAGCAACGGCAGGGACACGACCGACCCCAAGGCAATCCTCGATGGCGGCGCGCAGCTTGCCTTCGGCGGCTACAAGGGTGCGGCGCTGGCCATGATGGTAGAGTTGCTGGTGGGCGCCCTGATCGGGGACAAGCTCAGTTTCGAGGCCGAGGCGGCGGATAACGGCGATGGCGGCCCGCCTGCCGGCGGCGAGTTGATTATCGCGCTCGACCCGGCCCGGTTCGGGGATGGTGCGGGATTCGCAGCCCACGCTGATCTGCTGTTCGAGCGGATGTTGTCGGATGATGGTGTGCGGTTGCCTGGCGACCGGCGGCGCAAAGCCCGGTCGAAGACGGCCAGGGAGGGCATCCGGGTTCCGCAGAGCCTGTTCCGCACCCTTACGGAGTTGGTTGGTCCCTGAGCGCAGTCGGGTTTGGTGGGAAAACGTGCTCCGGATAAAAATGGACCGGGTCGCGTGTTGACGCGCCCGGGCCAAGTCGAACAGGGCGGAGGCTTGATCTAGCCCTGAAGGCATTTGGAGTTCGTCATCATAACGTATGCGGGCGAGTGTTCAATAATAAATTCGTCTCATCCGTTATTGTTGCCAAGCATTCCGCGTGACCGGCGACGGGAGCTATGGCAATAGGAATATCTTGGATCTGCAGAACCGTGAGAGGAGCAGCCGTTATGGTGTCACGAGGGTTATTTGCAGCGGCCACCGTTGCCGCAACAATGTTTGGCGGGGTGGTCAGCGCCGAAGAGAAGGTTCTGAACGTTTATAACTGGAGCGATTACATCGCCGAGGACACGATCCAGAAATTCGAGGCGGAGACGGGTATCAAGGTCAATTACGACGTTTTCGACAGTAACGAGATCGTCGAAGCCAAGTTGCTGACCGGATCGACCGGATACGATGTGGTTGTGCCGACGGCCAACTTCCTCGAGCGCCAGATCAAGGCCGGCATTTTCCAGAAGCTCGATCCGGCGAAATTGCCGAACCTGAAGAACATGGATCCGGTGATCAGCGCGCGCGTGGCTTTGCACGACCCGGACAATGCGCACGCGGTCACCTATATGTGGGGCACGACCGGCTTCGGGTACAATGTGAAGGCCATCAAGCAACGGCTCGGTGAAATGCCGGCGGATACCTGGAGCTTGTTCTTCGATCCCGCTGTCGTCGCGAAGCTCGCCGATTGCGGTGTCAGCCTGCTGGATGCACCTACCGACGTAATGGCGACCGCGCTTAAATATCTCGGTCTCGATCCGAACAGCGAATCTCCGGACGATCTGGCCAAGGCAGAAGAACTGCTCGCCAAGGTTCGGCCACACATCCGGTATTTCCATTCCTCTCAATATATCGACGACCTGGCGAACGGCGAGACCTGCCTCGCCATGGGATATTCCGGAGACATCCTGCAGGCATCGGATCGGGCAGCGGAAGCCAATCAGGGCGTCGAGGTGCAGTACGTCATCCCGAAGGAAGGGGCGGTCGTCTGGTTCGACATGCTGGCCATCCCGGCGGATGCGCCGCATCCGGAAAATGCTCACGCCTTCATCGATTTCGTGATGCAGCCGCAGATCGCGGCGGATATCTCGAATTACGTACTCTATGCCAACGCGAACCAGGCCTCGCTGCCGATGGTCGACGAGGAAGTCCGGACCAACCCGTCGATCTATCCGACGGACGAGATCAAAAAGAACCTGTTCCCGACCCTGGCCCGTTCGGCCCGGTACGACAGGCTGCTGAAGCGCAGCTGGACGAAGCTTAAGGCAGGCCAGTAGGGCATGGCCTGGGTCCAGCATTAGCTGGGCTTGAAGACGGTATGTGCGGGCGTCAGGGGGCTATCCTGACGCCCGCATTTTTTGCGCCCGGATTTGAGGGGCAGGAGCACCTCACTGCGGGACTCGCTGAGCTGATTGTCTGGTGACGCAGGGGCTGCCAAAGGGGCGGCTCGGTCGGTGTTCGGTTGTCTGGTTGGCGTGTTTGGCGGTTTTCCTAGGTTTTCATGAGAAATTTCTTAGAACGTCATTTTTTTTTAAATAAGTGTTTGACGGTTTGTGAGGGAGGGTCGTATAAGGCGCCTCCCGTCGGGGAGCGGACCACTGAGTGGGGCGCGACGGCGGGGGTCGAAGTCTCTGGAATGATTAGAGA
>NZ_JAXMNY010000004.1:300000-576779 GCF_034670185.1 Nisaea sp. | reverse complement strand
GCGGCGCTGACAGCGACACCCTGTCGGGTGGCGCGGATGCCGATCTGCTTGACGGCGGCGCCGGGAACGACGTGCTCTACGGTGGCGCAGGCGACGACACGATCTCCGCGACAGACGGCAGCGACACGGTCAATGCCGGCGACGGCGCGGACGCGATCTATGCCGGTGATTCTGGCGTCGTGGACGGCGGTGCCGGCGACGACACGCTCTATGTCGACACCCGCTCCGACCTCGACGGCCTGACGGTCTCCAATGTCGAAGACATCGTCATTGCGGATGAGCAGGCGACCGAAGGCGACGATGCCATCAGCGGCTTCGAAGGCAACGACACCCTGTCCGGTCTGGCTGGCAACGATACACTCGACGGCCTGGCTGGCGACGACGTTCTGGACGGCGGCGCCGGGAACGATGAGATCACCGGCGGTGCCGGTGACGACGCCCTCTCAGGTGGCGAAGGCTCCGACACGCTTTATGGCGGCGCGGACAGCGACACGTTGAACGGTGGCGCGGATGCCGATGTTCTTGATGGCGGCGCCGGGAACGATGTTCTCAATGGCGGTGCCGGCGATGACACGATTGACGCAACCGACGGCACGGACACTGTGTCCGGTGGCGACGGTGCGGACGCGATCTATGCAGGCGACTCTGGCGTCGTGGACGGCGGTGCCGGCGACGACACGCTCTATGTCGACACACGCTCCGACCTGGACGGCCTGACGGTCTCCAATGTCGAAGACATCGTCATTGCAGACGAGCAGGCGACCGAGGGCGACGACGCCATCAGCGGCTTCGAAGGCAACGACACCCTGTCTGGCCTCGGCGGTAACGATACACTCGACGGTCTCGGCGGTGATGATGTGCTCGCCGGTTTTGAAGGCGATGATGAGATCACCGGCGGTGCCGGGAACGACCAGCTCTATGGTGGGGCCGGCAATGACACCCTTTCGGGCGGTGACAATGACGACGCCCTTTATGGCGGGGTCGGCGACGACGTCCTGGATGGCGGCGCGGGTTCGGATGCCATGGATGGTGGGTCGGGTGACGACACGCTGATCGGCAGCGCCGACGCGGACACGCTTTCCGGCGGTGCAGATGACGACGCGCTCAACGGCGGTGGCGGTAACGACCTGCTTGATGGCGGTACCGGCAATGACGCGATCACGGCCGGCGCCGGAACCGACACTGTTCTCGGTGGCGAGGGCGATGACACGCTCGTCAACCAGGGCGGTGCAGACGTTCTCGACGGTGGCGCCGGAAACGATGCCATCACGGGCAGCAACGCGGCGGAAACCATCGACGGCGGAGCTGGTGACGACACGCTCTCCGGTGGCGGCGGAGCCGATGAGATCGATGGCGGCGACGGCAACGACCAGATCACCGGCGGCGACAATGCGGAAACAATCGATGGCGGTGCAGGCGACGATCTGATTTCCGGCGGCGCGGGCGATGACGAGATCACTGGCGGTGCCGGTGCCGACACGCTTGCAGGCGGCGACGGTGCGGACAGCTTTGTCGGCGATCTTGCGGATCTCGATGGCGACAGTATCACCGACTACGATCCGGAGACCGGCGATCTGGTGATCGCCAATGCGTCCTTCGGCGACGATGCGGTAACGCTGACCACTTCCGACGGCACGACCACGGTCGCGATCGATGCAGATGGCAACGGCTCCACAGACGCGACCTTCAGTTTGGCTGGCGAGTTCAACTCGGTCACCACCTCCTCGACGGACGGCAAGACCTCCATCAGCTTCTCTCCCGACGTCACCGCGTCTGAAGGCGCCGACAGCCTGACCGGCACGGACGGCGACGATACGATTGACGGTCTCGGCGGCGACGACGTCCTTGACGGCGGGGCCGGCAACGACCTGCTGAATGGCGGGGCCGGTAACGACTCTGTCGATGGCGGCACAGGGGCGGATACGCTTTCCGGCGCCAGCGGAGACGATACGCTGGTCGGTGGTGACGGCGATGACATCTTGCATGGCGGGGCAGACGACGATGCCCTCTATGGCGGTGCCGGTGCCGACACACTTAACGGTGGGCTCGGAAACGACAGCCTCGACGGTGGCACAGGCGACGATGCACTCGACGGCGCGGATGGTGCGGATACCCTCTCCGGTGCGAGCGGCGACGATACGCTGTCCGGTGCAGCCGGAAGCGATCAGCTTGATGGCGGCGAAGGCAACGACATCCTCGACGGCGGTGCGGACAACGACACGCTGAGTGGCGGCACAGGTGACGACAATCTTGCCGGCGGTGGCGGCGATGACGTCATGGATGGCGGGGCCGGCAACGATACGATCGAAGGCGGCCTCGGCAATGACGAGATCACGGCCGGCGACGGTGCCAACGCAATCGATGGCGGTGACGGCGACGACACCCTCCAGGGCGGTGCCGACTCCGACACGCTGAGCGGCGGCGCGGGAGCGGATGCCCTCGACGGCGGTGCGGGCGACGACAGCCTTGATGGCGGCGACGACGCAGACACCCTGTCCGGTGGCGACGGTAGTGACGTCCTCGACGGAGGCGCCGGCAATGACAGCGTCGATGCCGGGGCCGGCGCAAACACGGTGGTTGGCGGAGCAGGTGACGACACGGTCACGGCCGGTGCCGACAATGACCTGCTCTCCGGCGGCGATGGCAGCGATGTGATCGACGGCGGCGCGGGCGACGACACGATTGACGGCGGTGCGGGCAATGACGCGCTGACCGGTGGCGCGGGTAACGACCAGATCAACAGCGGTGCCGGAAACGACACTGTCTCCGGCGGCGCAGGCAACGATACTATTGTCAATATCGGCGGCTCCGACAGCCTTGACGGCGGTGACGGAAACGACGCCATCTCCGGCAGCGATGCTGACGAGACCATCAGCGGCGGCGCGGGCGACGATATGCTCTCCGGTGGCGGCGCGAACGATCTGCTCGACGGCGGCGATGGCAACGATGTCATTACCGCGGGTAGCGGCGTCGATACGGTGCTCGGCGGCAGCGGCGACGACACAATTGTCAATGAAGGCGGCGCGGACAATGTCAGCGGCGGCGACGGCAATGATGTCATCACCGGCAGCGATACAGCCGAAACCATCGACGGCGGCGCGGGCGACGACACGATCTTCGGCGGCGGCGGCACCGACAGCATCGACGGCGGTGACGGAAACGACCAGATCACCGGCGGCGACAATGCCGAGACGATCGACGGCGGCGCGGGCGACGACCTGATCTCCGGCGGCAGCGGCGACGATTCAATCGCGGCCGGCTCCGGCAGTGACACAATCGACGGCGGCGCCGGTGCGGACAGCATTGTCGGCGATCTTGCCGATCTCGATGGCGACAGCATCACCGGCTTCGATCCGGAGACCGGCGATCTGGTGATCGCCAATGCCTCCTTCGGTGCCGATAAAGTCAGCCTGTCACAGGCCGACGGCAAGACCACGGTGACAATCGACGCGGACGGCAACGGCTCCGCGGATGCGGCCTTCACCATCGCCGGCACTTTCCTCAGCGTCACCGCGAGCACGGCAGACGGCCGCACGACGCTTACCTTCAGCACTGAAGCGGTACCGACAGAGAACGCCGACACCCTGCTCGGTACCATCGGCGACGATACGATCAGAGGCCTCGGCGGCGATGATCTGATCTATGGCGGTGACGGGAACGACCTGCTTGATGGCGGCACCGGCAACGACACCCTCTCCGGCGGCCTCGGCAATGACACCTTGTCAGGCGCGGATGGCGCAGACCTGCTGATCGGCGACGACGGCGCGGATGTACTGAAGGGCGGTGCCGGAAACGACACCCTCTCCGGTAGCGCTGGTAATGATGCGCTCTCCGGCGGAGTTGGCGCCGACTCACTCGTAGGCGATGCGGGCAACGACACTCTGGATGGCGGCGACGGCAACGACATCCTGTCCGGCGGCGAAGGCGCAGATATACTGAAGGGCGGTATCGGCAACGACACCCTCTTCGGCGGTATCGGTAACGATACGCTGTCCGGCGGTGACGGAAGAGATTCGCTTGTTGGCGGTGATGGCGACGACCTGATTTTCGGCGGGGCCAACTCGGATGCACTCTCCGGCGACGCCGGAAACGATCTGCTGGATGGTGGTGCCGGAAACGATACCCTGTCCGGTGGCGCCGGAAACGACACCCTGTCGGGGGGCGACGGCAACGATATCCTCTCCGGCGGCCTCGGTAGCGACACTCTGGTTGGCGGCAACGGTGCTGACCTGATGTTCGGCGGCGACGGCGCCGACATGCTGACCGGCGGCGCGGGCAACGATACATTCGCGGGCACCGGGTCCGATCTCTCCAGCGATACGATCAGCGACCTGACGGATGGGGATGCCGTGCTCATCAAGGGCGCGGAGTTCTCCAGTGACAATGTCACGCTGACCTTCGCAGACGGTGTCACCACTGTCGCCATCGATTCGACCGGCGACGGCAATGCGGATGCCAGCTTCACGCTGGACGGCGAGTTCAAGTCCGTCACCGCTTCGGCGGCATCGGGCGATACGACGCTCGCCTTCTCGACGGAACCGGCTATCGACCCGAACCAGGAGAGATTCAAGGTACAGGCCACCGGCGATTTCGACGGCGACGGGAAACAGGATCTCTTGCTGGTCTCGAACAAGAGTAATGTGTCGGTCTGGACCCTCGACGGCGCAACGGCGGATGCGAAAGGCCTGACCGGTGCGCTCAACCGTGGCGGTGACTTCTCGATCAAAGCCGTTGGGGATTTCGACGGCGACGGCGACGACGATATCCTGCTGCATGGCACCGACGGCGCCATATCTGTCTGGGAGATGAACGGCACCACGGCCGACGCGAAAGTGTTCTCGGGCCGTCTCCAGCCCGGTTGGGAAATCACCGGCACTGCTGATTTCGACGGCGATGGCGGGCTGGATATTCTGCTCCGGGGCCAGGATGGCGCGGTCTCGATCTGGCAGATGGACGGCGGCACCGTCACCAATCGCTCTTATGCGGGGCAAATGTCTTCGGACTGGACAGTCGAATCGCTCGCCGATTTCAATGGCGACGGAAAATCCGACATCCTGGCTCGTAATTCGGATGGTGCGGTCTCGGTCTGGGAGATGGACGGCGGTACTGCGAGCAACAAGAGCTATGCCGGGACTCTGGACAGCAACTGGGATATCAGCGCGGTCGCGGATTTCGACGGCGACGGCAAACAGGACATCATGGCCGTCAAGAACGACGGTTCCGTCTCCATATGGGAGATGAACGGCGGCGTCGCGAGCAGCAAGAGCTTCGCCGGCAAGCTCGGCGCGGGCTGGAAAGTCGAGGCGGTCGAGGATTTCACCGGCGACGGCAAGGCCGACGTCCTGACCAAGAGCGCCGACGGCGCGGTCTCGGTTTGGGAAATGGACGGCGGCACCGTCACGGCCCGGACATATGTCGGGAAGCTCGGCGAAGGCTGGGAAATCGAGAAAATCGCCGACTTCAATGGCGACGGCTCGCAAGATCTGCTGACGGCGAGCGCGGATGGTATCGTTTCCCTCTGGGAAATGGATGCCGGCGGTGCTTCCTCGAAATCCTATGTCGGAAAGCTCCAGGAGAACTGGGAAATCGGTGAGGTTGCAGACTTCAACGGCGACGGCACCGCGGATATCCAGCTGCAGAATACCGAAACCGGCCAGGTTTCGATCTGGGAAATGGACGGCGCCGACGTCGTGGTTGCGGGCTTGACCGGCAATCTCTGGAACGATCTGATTTGATCCACGCAGCGGGGCCCACAGGGCCCCGCCTCTCTCTGTGCCCGTTTCCTTCCCTCATGTCACCGGCCGGACGGCGGCAGATCGTTGCTTCTATCCGCGAAAAACCGTGACCGCGCGCGAAAATAACCAAATATTAAAACATCTTACCTATGGTCTCACGATACCGGACGGGAAACTAGAGGTGTGCCCAGACCAAACATATTAAATTTTATCGTAATTATCCGCACATTGCTTACATAACCACAGATTGACACTGCGTCAGCCGGATCTCACGGGAGACCCGAACCGGAGTGTGAATGACCCGCCCTTCCGAAAACATCGGAAGCCGCGGCAAACGACACGGACAAGACGGTGTTCCGACGTACGCACCGTTCGGAAACAACAGGGCTATCGCTCAGAACATGTTTATCACAGGCACCAAACGTAAGGATCTCCTGGTCGGCGATACCGGCGACGACACGATTTATGGTCTCGGCGGCAACGACACGATCACCGGACTTGCCGGCGCCGATTTCCTGTATGGCGATGCCGGCCGGGATGATGTGAGCGGCGGCGAGGGCAACGACGTTCTGTTCGGGGGCGACGACGTCGACATGCTCGACGGCGGCATCGGAGACGATACGCTCGAAGGCGGGGCCGGCGCAGACACGCTTGCCGGCGGGGCCGGTAACGACCTGTACCGCGGCACTGCGGATGAACTGGACGGCGATCATTTCAGCGATTTCGAGGACGGTGAAACGGTCTTGCTATCCGGCCTCACCCTGACCTCCGACAATATCATCCTGTCGACAAACAAAGGCGTGACGACAGTGGCCGTCGATACCAACGGTGACGGCACGGCGGATATCAGCTTCACCCTTCAGGGAAGTTTCAACTCGGTCACGGTAACGCCTTCAGGCGGCGACACCGGCCTGCAGATGAGCGTGGCGGGCAGTGCCGGCGATGACAGCCTGTCAGGCGGCAATGCCCCGGACACCCTGTCAGGCGCAACCGGCGACGATACGATTTATGGCGGCAGGGGAGCCGACAGCCTGGATGGTGGCGACGGAAACGATCAGCTATTCGGCGAGGATGACAATGACAGCCTGATCGGCGGCGACGGCAACGACCTGCTCGATGGCGACAAGGGCGCCGACAGCCTCGACGGCGGTCTCGGCGACGACACGCTGCGGGGTGGCGTCGGCGACGATACGCTGCTGGGGGCCGACGGCGCCGACAGCCTTGTCGCCGGTGGCGATGCCGACCACCTCGATGGCGGTCTCGGTAGCGATACGTTGCAGGGCGACGCCGGCAACGACACGCTTTCCGGCGGTGGCGATGACGATATCCTGGATGGCGGCATCGGCGACGACACCCTGGATGGCGGCGACGGCAATGACGCGCTGAGCGGCGGCGACGGGGCAGACACGCTACAGGGCGGCACCGGCGAGGACAGTTTCGAGGGCACCGTGGGCGAGATCGACGGCGACGTCGTCGCCGACCTCGCGGACGGAGAGTCGATCCTGGTGAAGGGCGCCACTTTCACCGCGGACAACGTCACCCTGACCGCCAATGGCGGCAATACCCTGGTCTCAATCGATTCGGACGGTAACGGCAGGGAAGACGCCTCCTTCACCCTGGGTGGCGAGTTCAAATCAGTCACGGCGACGTCTGAGGGCGGCGGCACCTCCCTTGCCTTCTCCACCGAACCCGAGCATCTGGACTGGTCGATAGCCGGCGCCGGCGATTTCAACGCCGACGGCAAGCAGGATCTGGCTACCGTTTCCGAAGAGGGCGACGTCTCTGTCTGGACACTCGACGGCGCCACGCCGATGGCGAAGAGCTATGCCGGCAATCTCAGCAATGTCGGCGATTTCCAAATCCACACCATTGCGGATTTCGACGGAGACAGCGACGACGACATCATGATCTACGACAGCACGAACCGCGTCGTCTCGGTCTGGGAAATGGATAACGGGCTGGTCGTCGACAAGGGCTTTTCTGGCAATCTCGGCGACGGCTGGAGTATTTCCGGGACGGCCGATTTCGACGCCGACGGCGGCCGGGACATCCTGCTCCGGCACCAGGACGGGGGCGTATCGGCCTGGCTCGTGGACGGAAGCCTGGTAACCGAAAAAGCCTATCTCGGAACCATGACCTCAGACTGGACTGTTGAGGCCATCACGGACTTCAATGCAGACGGCACAGCCGACATCCTGTTCCGCAACCAGGACGGGGCCGTCTCCGTCTGGGAAATGGACGGTGGCGAAGCGATGACCAAGTCCTATGCCGGGAACATGTCCCAGGACTGGAGCGTCGCGGCCGTTGTCGATTTCAATGCCGACGACAAGAGCGACATCGTGTTCCAGAACCAGACCGGCGCCGTCTCCGTCTGGGAGATGGACGGCGGCACCGCCAGCAGCAAATCCTACACCGGAAATCTCGGTACGGGCGGGAAGATCGAATCGGTTGAGGATTTCACCGGAGACGGAAAAGCCGACATTCTAACCCGAAGCGCGGACAACGCGGTCTCGGTCTGGGAAATGGACGGCGGCACGGCAACCGCGAAGACCTATTCAGGGCATCTCGGCGCGGGATGGGATATCAAGCAAATCGCCGATTTCAATGGGGACGGCTCGAGCGACCTGCTGGTGAGCGACAACGAGACGGCGGTCTCGGTCTGGGAAATGGAAGCCGGCGCCACCGCAAAGAAAACCTTCGCCGGCTCGCTACAGGATGGCTGGACGGTCGGGGAGGCCGAGGATTTCTCGGGCGACGGCAAGGCCGATATCCAGCTTGAGAATACGAATACCGGACAGGTCTCGATCTGGGAAATGGACGGCCCCGACGTGGTTACCGCGGGGCTGACCGGCAATCTCTGGAGCGACCTGATCTGATCGCTCCCCCCGATCATGGCGCTACATAAAGGCTGATCAGCGCCACGCTCCCGCTTAGCAGTAACACACTCAAAACCAGCCTGGCCGAGTCCCTGATCGACAAAACGCGGCTGCGCCTGAGCAGCACCGACTGGCCGCCCAGCATGACAAATGAAGCAACGATCACACCGATCCCGACGCCTTCGAGTCCGGCCTCACGAAATCCAATGACGGTTCCGGCCCAGAGCGTGCCAATGGCCAGAAAATAGACGGCCACAATTTCCCGAATCGGCCGGGTTCGTGCCGACATGGCGATTGGCATCAGCCACGAGGCGCTGATCATCGGAATCCCCGCGACCAGGAAGATCTTCAGGGCCGGAACCGCTGCCGCATAGGCCACGTAAACGAAGGGCACAACAAGCTTGACCAGCATCACGCCGATGGTGGAAAGCACCGAAATAACCGCCGCCAGTTTCAGCGCATCGCCAACCACCCGGCGCGACAGGGCAAAGGGCTCAGCCGCATAGGCTTCGGCCGATAGTTTCGGGTAATAGGCCTGCGCAATGGTCCCGAAGGTTCCGGCATAAAGGCCGAGCACCGCCGCCGCGAAAGAGAATTGCCCGTAGGTCTCTGGATCGGCGAGATCCGCGACGAACCAGCGATTCGCCATCATGAAAACGCTCCAGAGCGAGACCGATACGAACAGCGGGAATGCCGCCGCCACAGTCCGGCGCATGCGGTCCAGACTGGGATGATACCGGATGCTCGGCGGGTCCCGGCGCAGCATGCTGGCGGCAACGCCACCGAACCAGAGGATGAGAACCGCGAAGCAACCGGAAAGCCCCCCGAAATAGAGGCCAAGCACCCGCGGTGCCGTCAATCCGACCTGCACGATCGAATTGTTCGTGGTGAACAGCCCGTAGGTCGAGAGCCCACGGTAAAGAGCCAGATGTCCCATCAGGATAAACTGCGTGCCGCCGGCCAGAATCGCGAGCAGGGTCGCTGGCATGGGCAGCGGCACCTTGAAGGAATCCCGAAACGCATAGGCAAGCGCGAGAGCCGTCACGGTGGCAATGACCGCAAGATAGAAACGGGTCCAGAGAATGCCCTGAACCCGGACGCCGGCCGGGCTGTTGAGGCCGGCCTGTTTCATCCGCGCGGACGTCCGGGTGATGAGCTGCGATGTCCCAAGATCGAGCAGCCAGAGATACTGCACGAAGGTAGAGATCAGGATAAACTGGCCGAACGAGACCGGCTCCATGAACCATGGAATGAACAGCCCGGTGGCCGCGACACAGGCATTGACCGTCGGCACCACCAGCGCGTAACTGCGCGGGCTCTCCAGAAACAGCTTGAGCGCGCCGGATGACTCTTTGCCCGGCGGCGGCTCGGAACTTGGCAGCTCGGAACTTGGCGGTGTGCTTTCGCTCGTCATATGCTGATCTCCATTGCGGCACCGGCCAAACGGGAATGCGTGTGACGAACCTCATTGAGTGCGACTGGGAATACGGTGTACCGGCCGCGATCCGCTGTGGCGGTGTGCACGGAACCGATTTTGGAATTGAAACTGCCGACCGTCACTCTTTCTTCACCCTTGCGCCTGAACGTCATGGTGCCCGCATCACGGAGGATCGCGCACTCAAGAACGGTCCCGAGGCAGGCGAGCGGCACCTGACCGTCGAAATGTCCGAGGGTCGGTGGAGCACTGTCCTCACGTCAAGGCTCCGCGAACGGAGCCTCACTCTCTCCGCCTCGCTTACCACGCTTTCGCCCTCGCTCTTTCAGGATTTTGTCGTCCGGGCGGTTTTTTCGGCTGAGTCTTTCACCGTAGCAGCGATCGCAGGCGAGCGTTTTGAGCATACCGGCAGCAATATCTATCACCAGCACCCGGTCCGCCATGCCACGCTTTCCGGCTTCAACGGAACGCTCGAAATCCGGGTTACAGAATCCGAAGCCCTGTCGGCGTTCGAGCAGGTTCTCTATATCCGGGATGCTCCGGAGGGTTGGGTCGTGCATGCAAGGCTGATCCCGAAGCCACCCTATGCGCTTCTCTGGGTTCGCTGGTTCAATCGTTTTGCCAGGCTGTCCCTGCCCGATTGGGCAAGCCGGGCGCTGTTGTCCGTTCCGGGTCTGAAATCCCGTCTCTGGTATGCTGCGGAGCGCGGCGGTCGGGACGCGTTGCAATTGCAGGCCAGCGGGCTGGCCAGCCTGAATTCCGAGGAGCGCATTGCGCTCTCAATGGAGATGGCGTTGGGAGATGACTTTTGAGCGTTCCTGAAGGCACAGTCGGCGCGCGATTTGACCGGATCGCGGAACAGATCGCCGGAGCTCTGGCCGCACAATGCGATCGCGAAACCGGGTTCGCGGAAACGGAATTCTACAGCACCGCTTTCGCCGCCATGCTCTGGCGACGATGGCCGGAGCGCTTCGGGGATGACATCGCCGCTGCACTCGAGCGTCTGAAACGGCAGAACAAGCAGGCAAGGATCGGCGCCTGGGAAAACCGTTTTCACTGGGAATTCGTGCGATTCGCACTTGCCGACCTGTTCCGATCAGGCCCCGTCTCCGGCTACCGGGAGCCCGGGGATGTGCTCGGCGAAATGCGCTTTGTCCGCAACCGTGTCGCCAACTGGACCCTTCTGCGCAGCACCGTCAGGCTTTTCGGCACAGGGCGGCTTGAGAAGACTATCGGCCGGATTGAGCGCTGGCTGGCCCTTGCCGTCTACCAGAAACCGGGCGGTTTCATCGAGGACCAGCGCGGCGCCCCGACCCAGCAGTATCATGCCTTCGCGACCGCGCTGCTGGGTTACCAGATCGCCGTACTTGAAGAGCCGTCCGCCGATCTGCGTGAGCGGTTTCGCGCGGCCCTCCATGCCCTTGTCCGGACCGCGCTGCATGATGGCGAAGTGAATGCCGTCGGGCGCGGGCGGTTTCAGAGCTTCGGATATGCCGCCGCGGCGCTGGCGCTCGCAACCGGCCTTCGGCTTGGCTGCGCGCCGGAAGGCTCAATCTCCCTGTTGCGCTCGATTGCCGACCGGCTGGAGGCGGCCCTCGGACCAGACGGCACCCTGCCCCTGATGATCACCCGGATCGACGAGACGGAGGACGTCTCGCCGCCGCCGCATCACCCGCACCAGCGCCGGATCGGCTGGCATTCCTACAATAACGGGCCGGATTATCTCGCCTTCGCCGGTGCGATCCTGAAGCTCGCGGTGGAACAACTCGCCGCCTCACCCGAACCCGGCACACCTCTGCCACTTCCGGCGGAGGACGGATTGGAAGACGGCATCCGGGTTATCCGCAATGCGGCCTATTCCGCGATCACCACCTTGCCACGCCGAACCATCACGGCGGCGCAGCCCCTGCCTTACATCGTCACGGCCGACGGCGTGCGGCCCTTGTCGTCCTATGGCGACGAGACCTTGCCGGACAGCATCTATACCGCCCTGTCCCTGCCGCTGCCGGTCTTCGAGCAACATGGCGGCACATTCCGCACCCTGCTCTCCGGCACTGATTTCCGCTGGGCCGGGCCGGATAAAATCGTCGGCGAGACGTCCACCTTCCGTTTCGAACGACGGTTCGACTTCGCGGCCGGGTCCATAGGCATCGAGGATGCCCTGACCCTGACCGAAGCACCTGATGAGGCGATGCTGCATCTGCCCTGGCTGACCTTGCCTGCGTCGGCCAAGCCCGAACAGGAGGCGAGAGACGGCGCCGCGTTTGCGCTCGACGGAGCACGGCTGGAAAGCGATCTGCCGCTGACCGAGGTCACCGCTGCGGCGCCGCAATACGGGATCAGCGGGCGGCTGCGGGTCTGGTCCAATGCCGCACCACCCCCACCGCCAGGCGAAATCACGACGGCCCGCTATCGGATATTGTTCAAAGACATTGGGCCGGTCACGGCTTGACCCCATCCACCAGCAGCGAGAGGTGCGAGGAGGGGAAACTCTTGTCCGGAGTGCCGTGCCGTTTGCAGCGGTAGATATGGCCCCGCTCCTCACTCCACTGTTCTTCGTGGAAGCGTCCTGCACTATCGAACCACTCTCCGGGCTCAACCCGGAATCCGGCAACCTCCAGCGCGGCGCTCAGGCTCTCTATTGTGAAGAGTTGCTTGTGGTCGTCCGCGCCGGGGCCGATACCGCCGGGCTCGACATGCCGTATATAGTCAGGGTTGGGATTGTGTCCGTCCGGAACCGCAATCCGGATGGTTCCGCCCGTCTTCAGATAGCGGAACGCGTTCTCCAACACGACCGGGATCAACTCCGGCGGAATATGCTCGAACACATGCTCGGCAAGCAGCCGGTCGACCGCACCCTCATGCCCGATAAGCTCCGCCCAAGCAGCCGCACGCGTCGCATCGAAAAAGCCGATATCGGAGCCGAACCAGTCCGGCGCCGGGGCCGTCCCGCCGAGCACGATCTTCAGCGGCGCACCCATCGCGACCGCCTGTCTCAGCCTGCGCTCCTGAAGCCAGTCCCGCAGGGGGCGCCTGAAACACTCGAAAAATAATCTGCGAAGAGTCATGGCGCACACGATCTATTAACCAAACTGCACAAAACTGCGGCACAACCGGTTGCGAAAGCACTGAAACCCGTGATCCGACACGATATACGACAGAGTATCGATCTGATAGGTTAACAGCCCTGCCCGCGTTTTAACCAGAGGACACATGCTGGCGGCCCAATCCCCTCTCGTTTCCGTTGTCACCACTGCTTTCCAGGCGGAGGCACATGTCGCACGGGCACTCCGCTCTGCGACCATGCTGGACGCGGACGAGCCGGTGGAAATCATCCTGTTCGACGATGGGTCGACGGACGGTACGCTGGCGGCGGCACGCGCCGAGGCTGAAGCTGATTCGAGTATCCTTGTTATCGAGGGTGGCCGCCAGGGCCGGGCACGGGCACTCAACCAGGCGATCGATGCTGCCAGGGGCCGCTATATCGCTATCCTCGACGCAGATGATATCGCACTCCCGCACCGCCTGCGGGCCACGCTTCCGATGCTTGAGGCCGATCCCGGATTGGCGATGGCCTGTTCGGAAGCGATCATGTTCGAGGGTGCCATACCTGAACCGCCAGCCGCGCTGGAAGCCGAAGCGCAGGTGAGCCGGATCACACCCGCCATGCTGTACGCTTCCAACCGGATCACCCATTCCACCGTGCTTTTCCGCCGCGCGGCATGGGAGCAGGCCGAAGGCTATGATGAGCGACTCGATATCTGCATCGATTATGCGTTCTACTTCCGGCTGCTCCGGGTCGGCGGGATCGGTCACACGGACATTGTGACCTGTCTCCGCGAGCGCAGGGCTGACAGCTATTTCGCAGCCCAGCGCCAGCAGGATTATGCCGATGCCCTGTCACTGATACGGGCAGAGGCGCGCAGCACCTTGGCGATCCCGCTGTGGGCGCAGCTCGCCGCAGCGGCCCGGTCCATCCGGCTCGGCATGAAAAACCTGGGTGGCCAGCTGCACGCACCATCGGGAACAGCCTGACCATGGCGAGATATCCTCGCGTGCCCGGAACGCCGGACAGTGCCGGCACTGACAGAGCCCGCGCAGCCTTTTACCGCAGCGCCACCGGCACCCGGCAGCTCGGTCAGGCGGCACCGCTCAGCGTGTCTCTGCTGATGGTCATCATCTTCACGCAGGCCCTTGTTACCATTCCGGCCCAGTTCCGAATCATTCCGCAGATCTCTCTCGGCGGCTTTCTCACTCTGTTCTTCGTCGTGCTCTTGGTGATGCACTTTCTGATGCGGCCCTACGTTGTGCGCGAGATCCGCTGGCCGATCTTCATGTTCCTCCTGTTCACCGCCTGGATCGCCTATGGCTTCATCTTCTACCGACTGACGGTGCAAGGCATTCAGAACACGGTGGTCATCATCTCCAGCATTCTATCTTTCATCATTGCGGCACAGGTGGCGAAGAGCATCCGTGCGCCGACCCGGGCCATCGTTCGCGCAATACTGATCGCAATCTGGATTCCGGCGATCGTCTATGTGCTGGCCATCCCGGTGCTCGGTTTCGGTCATCTGGAGATTTTTGCGCCGCGCTCCCTTGCGGGGTTTCTGCTGATCGGCATTGCCATCCATTGCGGCTACTGGCGGCATGGCTCGCGCAGCGATCTCTGGCTGGCTCTATTCCTCTATGCGGTGGTGGTGCTGTCCCTCTCCCGCGCGGCGATGGGCATGGGCCTCGGCGTCTTCATTCTGGCGCAGCTTCGGCTGAACAGTTTCACCGGTTGGTTCCGCACGATAGCAATCCTTGCGATCGCCGTCGGGGTGGCAGCTTTCATGCTGCTGAATTTCGAGCCGCTGAAACAGCGCTTCTTCACCGGCGATCTGTCGGCGGCGGTCGGCGGCGTGAAAATCAACACGATGGGCCGGATCCTGGCCTGGACCACGGTCATCAACTCCGCCCTTGAGGCACCGATCGTCGGCAAGGGTCCCGCCTCCAGCTCAGAAGCCCTGGCGATCCTGCATGCCGGCATCGAACAGCCGCATAATGACTATCTGCGGATCTGGCACGATTACGGGATCATTGGCCTGATGCTCTGGTTTGGCGCCTTCGGCAGCATGATGGTGGCCTGTCGCCGACAATATACCCGGTTCCAGAAATGGGGTGCCCGGGAGACCTCCATCGGCGCTTCGACATTATTGGCGCAGGCCACACTGCTTGCCCTGATGCTGACCGACAATGTGCTGATCTATTTCTACAACATGGTCCCGATTTTCATCCTTTCCGGCCTGGTCCTGGGATCGCTTCCGCATGCCCCGCTGCTCCGTCGTTCTGCTCCTTAATTTCGTGCCGCCCTACCGCGTCGCGCTGTTGCAGGCGCTGGAGCGGGAGGTGCGCCGACTGACCGTGCTGGTCTCCACCGGCATGGAGGCGGACCGATCCTGGAAGGCGGACTGGCGCGGGCTCGATGTCCGTGTTTCCCGCTCACTCACCTTGCCTTACCGGCGGCGGCATCCGGACGGTTTCGGCGAGGATCTGTCCACGCATCTGACCGTCGATATGCTGCCGCGCCTGTGCGCGCTGGCCCCGGATGTCGTGATCAGCTCCGAGTTCGGCGCCCGCACCCTGCAGGCTTGCCTGTATCGTTGCCTGGCACCGCTCTTGGGCCGGCGCAGCAGATTTCTGGTCTGGGCCACATTATCCGAGGACAGCGAGCGCGGTCGCGGATGGGTACGCACGACCCTCCGGCGGCTGATGGCAAAACGTGCGGACGGGGCCATGACCAACGGCGAGTCCGGCGCCCGGTATCTTGAAAGCATCGGGTTCGCGCCCGAGCGGATTTTTCGCATTCACCAGTCGACCGACCTGGACCGGTTCGCAAAACTCGACACATCCGGCCGGTCTGTGTCCGACGATGAAAAGACCCTCCAGCTCGTCACGGTCGGCAGTCTGATTCCGCGCAAGGGCCTCCGGCCCTTTCTGCAGCATCTGATCGCCTGGTGTGCGGCCCATCCGGGCCGGGCGTTGAATTGGCGGCTGATTGGCGACGGTCCGGAAAGGGCAGCGCTGGAGGCATTGGTGCTGCCGCCCAACCTCAAGCTCACCCTGCTTGGCGACGTGGCCTACGAGGATGTCCCCGCCTTGATGGCCGATGCCGACCTGCTCGCATTTCCCACCCTTGCCGACGAGTGGGGCCTGGTCGTCAACGAAGCCATGGCGGCGGGACTCCCGGTGCTGGCGAGCTGCCGGGCGCAGGCCGCCGAGGAAATGGTTACGGACAAAGAGAACGGTTGGCTTTTCGATCCAGCCGACCCGACATCCACCGGGAAAGCGCTCGGCCAGGCGCTCGATACTCCGGCCGCTGCCAGGATCGCCATGGGAGACGCGGCGCGCCAGACAGCCGCCCGTTTCTCACATGAAAATACACTCCGGCGCATGATGCAGGCCATCGAGACGGTGTGGGACCAATGAAGATCCTGTTTGCTCATTGCCGTTACCAGCAGACCGGGGGAGAGGACCGGGCCGTCGAGGCCGAGATGGCCGCATTGCGCGAGGCAGGCCACGACGTTTCACTTCTCGAACGAGACAACGAGGCTATCTCGACCATCTGGGACAAGGCAAAAACGGCCTGGTCGCTGCCGGGCACAGACGCGCTCCGGGCGGAATTGCGGGCCGAGATCGCGGAGCACGCGCCCGACATCCTTCATGCGCACAACATATTCCCGCTGATCACGGCTTCGCTGTATGACGCCGCCCGCGACCTTGGCGTACCCGTGGTGCAGACGCTGCACAATTACCGGAATATCTGCGCCTCGGCCCTGCTCATGCGGGATGGCCGGATCTGCGAGGATTGTGTCGGCGCCAACCCATATCAGGCCGTTCTGCATCGCTGTTACCGCAACTCGACCCTCGGGTCTTTCGCCCTCGCACGCATGATCGCACACCATCGTGACAAGGGCACCTGGAGCCAGTCGGTCGACCGCTTCATCGCCCTCTCGGAATTCTCGAAGAGCCGTTTTGTCGCCGCCGGGTTTCCTGCCGATCGGATCATTGTGAAACCGAACAGCCCGGGCGCTCTCTTTACCGCAAAACCGGAACCGCAAGAAAGATCCGGCGCTCTCTATGTCGGCCGGCTCTCACAGGAAAAAGGCATTGCCGCGCTGCTCCGCCTCTGGAAAAGAGACTGGCCGCCCCTGAGTGTGGTTGGCGAGGGGCCCGACGCACCGGTTCTGGATGAAGCCGTCCGGGACGGCCGCGCTGTCGCCCTTGGCCCGCTCGAACCCGAGGCCATCGCCGGCGAGATGCGCCGGGCCGCACTCTGCATTATCCCGTCGCGGTGCTACGAAAACTTCCCGATGGTGCTGGGGGAAGCCTTCGCCTCTGGCCTGCCTGTGCTTGCCTCCAATATCGGTGCACTTGGCGAATTGGTGCAGGAGGACCGGACCGGCGCCCAGTTCGACCCCTTCAATCCGGACAGCATAACCGGCACCATCGATGCCGCCTTCGCCGATCCGGACCGGCTGGCACGATGGGGCGCAACGGCGCGGGACCATTACGAGAAGCACCTGACCACGGCTGAGACAACAACTCAGCAGACCTTGATCTACCGAAGCTTGACCGGCGACGGAGCAACAGCATGACGGGCACTCATAACGATGTCGAAATGGTAACGGTATTGGGTCGCAGGATCGCCGCCGGGCGTTTTGCTCAAATCGGGGAGGCTATTCTTGCGCGCGCCCGCTCTGCAAAACCGGCCTATATCTGCGTCTCCGGCGCCCACCCCCTCTCGCTCGCCAAGGCTGATCCGGAATTCGCGGCCGCCCTCGACGGCGCGGCTCTAATCACACCGGACGGCATGCCGGTGAAATGGATGCTTGCCCTGAAAGGGCACCGCGGAAGCGAACGGGTGGCCGGGCCGGATCTTGCCGCCTGGCTGATCTCACAGGCGGAAGGCGAGGGTTTGCCGGTCTATTTCTATGGCGGCATGCCGGATGAACTCGAAGATCTCCGCCGCGCCCTCGCGGTGACCCATCCGAAGCTGAACGTTGTCGGCTGGGATAGCCCTCCCCTGCTCCCTGTCCGCCCCGAATTTGACGCGGAGACGGCTGCACGTATCAATGCCAGCGGCGCCAGGCTGATCTTCATCGGCCTCGGTTGCCCACGTCAGGAATTCTGGATGGCCCGGCATAGCGCAGCCGTGAACGGCACCATGGTCGGCATCGGTGCCGCCTTCAATTTCCTGTCGGGCCGGCTGGAACGGGCCCCGCGCGCCATGCAGTCTCTCGGTCTTGAATGGCTGTACCGTCTGACGCAGGAACCGCGCCGTCTGCTTGGCCGCTATCTGCTGCACAACACCCGCTTTGTCTGGTTCGCCCTGCTCGATCTGATCTGCCACTGGTGCAGGCGGGGGAGAGGCTGATGGCCCACCATCTTGTTACCGGCGGTTGCGGCTTTATCGGCCGGCACCTGACCGCCGCCTTGCTTGGGGCCGGGCACGAAGTGACCGTGCTGGACGATTTGTATTCCGGCGATCCCGCGACATTGCCACCGGCTGCACGCCTCGAAGAAGGCTGCGTCACCGATGCGAATAAACTCGCGAGGCTGGCAGAGGGCATGGACGGCATCTTCCATCTGGCGGCAATCGCCTCCATCGCCGCCGCCGAAGCGAACCCGGAGCGAGCGCACGCCGTAAATGCGGGCGGTGCGGCTAATGCCGTTACCGCCGCCACGCGGAGCCACATCCCGCTCGTACTCATCTCCTCCGCGGCTGTTTATGGCGATGCGGGACCTGGCGCGGTTTCCGAGGACTATCCATGCCTGCCCCTGTCCTCCTATGGCGCCGACAAGCTGCAGGGCGAACGCTATGCCTTGAAGGCCGCGGATAACGGTCTCTCCGCGACCATCGTCAGGCCGTTTAACGTCTACGGTCCTGGCCAGGATGCTGGCTCGCCCTATGCCGGCGTGATCTCCCGCTTCATCGCCGCCGCACTATCGGGAACGCCGCTCCGGGTGGACGGCAACGGAAGCCAGAGCCGGGACTTCATCTTTATTGACGATCTCATCCGCCTGCTGACCGCTTGCATTTCTCAGCCCTGGCCTGGTGCCCGGATCGTGAATGGATGCACCGGCATCGCCACCAGTGTGAAGGCCCTCGCCACAGAGATTGGCCAGCTTTGCGGCGGTAATATCCGGATTGAGCCCGGCCCCGGACGGTCAGGTGGCGTTGCCCATTCCCTGGGTAACCCCGGGCAGGCGGCAGAATTTTTCGGATTTCGCGCGCAGACTACGCTGGCAGACGGCCTGCAACGCACCATCGACTGGCAGCGCGGCACAAATTCTCAATAGGCGGACCGGCCGGTCCCGACTTCGATCACCGTCAGGGCAAGGATCTTCAGGTCGAAGCCGAGAGACCAGTTCTCGATGTAATGCAGATCAAGCTCGACCCGGTGGCGCATCTTGTCGAGCGTATCGGTCTCACCGCGCAACCCATTCACCTGGGCCCAGCCGGTGATGCCGGGCTTGACCCTATGCCGACCGAGATAGCCGTCAATCAGGCCCGCATAATGCTCGTTGTGGGACACCGCATGCGGGCGCGGCCCGACAAGCGACATGCTGCCACCCAGCACATTCAGAAGCTGTGGCAATTCATCCAGACTGGTCCGCCGTAAAAACCCGCCGAGCGCGGTAATTCTCGGGTCATCGCGCGTGGCCTGGCGGAGGACCGCGTCGCCCGCGTCCTCGCCATCGTCCCGCCGCATACTGCGAAATTTCAGCATCATGAATTCGTCGTTGTTGAAGCCATACCGTTTCTGCCGGAACAGAACCGGGCGGCCCATGGTAATCAGGATGGCAAACGCGATGATCAGCATCACCGGTGCCAGGACAAGAAGCAAAAGCGACCCCAGAAAAAGGTCGATACAACGTTTCTGCACACTCTCCCAACCGACGATGGGAAGATCGGCCAGGACCAGACTGGCCTGCCCCGCGATCCGGTCGATCCCGAGCGCCGGCACACCATGCAGATAGGATGGCAGTTGCAAGCGGATATTGACCGGTTGGTCTTTCAGGGCGCCAAGTGCAGCGCGAAACGCAACTTCCTCGTCGGGCTCGTAACACAGCAGGACATCATCGACGCGCCCAGCCGCGATGATCCGGCGCAGGCTTTCCTCGCTGCCATGCAGCGGAACGCTCTGCACGGTCTCGTTCCCAAGCCCCTCGCTGACAAAACCTCCGACCAGTCGGGGGCCTCCGCGATAGGTCAGCAATGTTTGCACTGCTTCGTTCACCAGGCGAGGTGAGCCAAGCACCGCGACCCGGCTGGCGAACCGGCCACTGCGGCGCGCCTTGGCGGCCCAGGCCAGCACTGCGGTCCGCACCAGGATCAAAGAAACACTGCCGCCCAGCACCATTTCGAGCAACCAGACGCGCGAGAACTCCTCCGATATCTTGAAGGCGTAAAGGGCAACGACAAAAACGACCATTGTGCCGACCCAGCAACGCAAAGCCTGCATGACATGGATTCTCTCCACATCGCTGCGGTGAAAGGCATAGCTGCTTTGGCTGATCCCGCAGACCAGATAAAGGGCGCAGATGAAAAGCCCGCCGAACACATACTCCTCGGTCAGCTCGAAGCTTCTGTTGCGGATAGCATAGGCGACGATATTGATCGCGAAGAGGGCCAGCGTTTCAAGCGCGGCCAACCAGATTGCCAGCCAGATCAGCGTTTTGTTACGCATGGCTTAGCGCGCCCAGACCCGGTACCACATCATCTCGCGCGCGCCCATTCCGGCTCACCATCGTCATCCGGCGGCGCCGAATCGACCCCGTAATACTGACCGTCATAAGCCTCCGCCCCGCCGTCGATCGACTGGATCCGGAGATTGTTTTTAGACATCACGATCCCGGCCAGATTCTCGCCAACCTCGTAGACCTCGCGAATAGTCTGCTCCGCCGTCTCCCGGCGCGTGCGCTCCCACTCGACCACGAAAACGGTCGCATCGACCTGGGGCACCAGTACCAGCGTGTCGGAGACCACCGAGGCCGGGCCGCTGTCCAGTACTGTGAAATCGAAACTCTCTGCACTGTAGCGCAGCAATTCGGCCATGCGCCGGGAACCGAAAAGGTCGTCCGAATTCGACAGCACGCCACCGGTTGCGACGTAATGGATACCGGTGGCCATATCGAACTCGATAGCGTCCTCGACCTCTCCGTCACCGTTCAGATATTGCTTGAGGCCACGGTTCGTCACGCTGTCTATCTGCTTTGTGACAGTGCCGTTCACGGTATCGCAATCGATGATCAGCGTCCGTAGACCGGCCGAAACGGCGTTCGCTACCAGAGCAAGGGCGATCGAGGATTTACCTTCACCGGCGATAGAAGACGTGATCAGCACCGTGCGGATCTGCTTGCCCTCGCCGAGCAGATTGAGCGCCGTGCGCAGCTTCCGGATACCCTGACCGACGGCCGAACCCGGCCTGCGCCGCACCATCTCGAAAAGAGGCGTGCCGGTATCCGCCACCTGCAGCGAAAGCGGGATGCTGGCAATCACCGGCAGGCCGGTTGCCTGCTCGACCTGTTTGGCATTCTTGAAGCCGCGGATAAGGAAATCCATCAGCAGCGCCAGCAAGGCGGCAATGACCATCGCGGCGATCAGAGAGGCGAGCACCGCCAGTTTTTTCTTCGGCGAGACCGGCACCCGGGGCATCACGGCGCGCGAAATAACCTCGGCGCCGACCTGATCCGGCTCACGGCCCTCCAGATCCACCGCCGCAAGCCGGTTCAGCATGACCTCGTAGAGATTCTGGTTGGCCGCGACCTCTGCCTGAATGGCGCGCAGTTCGATCTCGGCATCCGCCTGGGATTCCATGACCGCTTTCAACTCACCGACGGCATTGGCGACATTCGCCTCGCGCACCCGGGCGATCTCGGTCTCGTTGCGCATCGACTGCACGATCTTGCGCACTTCACCAGCGATCGTGATGCGCACGTCCTCAAGCTCCCGGCGGGTCTTGATGACGTCCGGATGGCCGTCGCGCAGAGTTGTGAGCTGCTCTGCAAGGCGTTGCTGGATCTGGGATTCCTGGAGACGCAGATTGTTGATCAGCTGGGAAGCGAGGACCGGTGCCAGGCTGGCCGTCCCGTCCGGCTGGTCGATCAGCAGCTGTACCTGACGCAGCCGTGCCTCCCGTTCCGCCCTCTCGGTGCTGACCTGGATCAACTGGTCGTTCATCTTGATAAGCTGCTGCTGCATCAGCTCGGTGCCGCGGATATCGAGCAGACCTTCCTCGCGGCGGAACCGTTCGAATTTCTGTTCGGAATCGAGCACCCGCTCCTGCAGCGCCGCAACCTGATCTGTCAGCCATTGGCTGGATTGACGGATCGCGCGGTCCCGCTGGTTTCGTTTCTGCTCCAGGAAGAGCTCCGCGATGGTATTCGGGACACGGGCGGCCAGGGCCGGATCGTTACTCCGGAACTCAATGGTTATGACCCGCGAGAGCTGCTCGCCATCAACCGTCAGCCGTTCAAGGAAATTGTCGGTGACATCCGCGCGCAGCGCTTCCGGAGTGAGGCGTTCAGGTTTGCTGGCGCCTGCCAGAAAAGTGCCGGCATCAAAACCGAAATTCTCTTGCAGCCAATGATCCCCGGTCTCGATCCAGCCGGATACCCACTCACGGAGATGCAGGATTTCCAGGAGTTCGTTCGCCGTCTGACGCCAGCCCACCTCACCTTTCTTTTTCAGGGACGGGTTGAACTCCGGCACGTCATCAAGGCCGAGCCGGTCGATCAGCTTCGTGGCGAAGGCGCGGGATTTCAGATAGGCGGTTTCCGTCGGCAGGTTCGTGCTGGCGGATGAGAGCGCTGCCGGCAAGGTAAAACCCTGAATGCTGGCCGCCCCATTGGCCTCCACCATCTGCAGCTTTGTGTACCCCGAATAGACCGGTTTCATCGCGTAGACGATCAGCCCGGTCACCAGGGGTATCAGCAGCATCACGAACAGGATCAGGAAGAAGCGCCTGCGCATGACCGACATGAGACGCCAAAGGTCGAATGTCTCACCGGTTTCAAGCGGATCGGAGAACAGGGCTGACGGTGGCGTCTTGGAGCGCCTGGATCTGGGAAATGCCGTAACGTTCGCCATGCCCGTCCCCTAGAACCAGCGCCGTTTGATTTCGATCACGTCACCCGGATAGATGGACGTATCGAGACTGACATCGCGCACCGTCTGGCCGTGTTCGGTGCGCCGTGTCAGCAAGGCCTGGGATTTTGCCGCCCGGCGTGTGAAGCCGCCTGCTTCAGCCACCGCCTTGCGCAAGTTGAGACCGAGGACGAAATCGAAACTGCCCGGCGTGTTCACTTCACCCAGGACGTAGAAAGGCTGATAGCGGGCAATGACGATATCGACCTTGGGGTCGATCACGTAATTGAGGTCGACGATACCAGTCACCAAGGCGCGAAGTTCCAGCGCGGTCTTGCCGCGCGCATCGATCTTCCCGACCAGCGGCAATTCCATCTGTCCATCGTCGGAGATATCGACAATAGCGGACAGCTCCGGATGCCCGAAGACCGTCACCGCCACGCGGTCACCGGCAACCAGCCTGTATTCCGCAATGGTCGGCGTCGACGGTGGCGGCAACTCGTCAATATCATTTGTGCCGCAGGCTGAGAGCCCGAGACACAGAACGAGTCCCATCACAGCTCCGGCCGCAAGACGGGTCGATGCGAGAGTGAAGGCTGATCGCATCTGTCTCTCCTAAAACCGGCCGAGATTGAAAGGATTGACGGTACCGTCATCTGCCTGGCAGCAAAGTTTTGCGCCGATCCTGAACATCACCGTCGTCGCATCGAAGTCCCGCGCCGGATCGGTCGAATCCGAAATCTCGTGTTCAAAGCTCAGTCCGGCGAAGAGATGCTCATTGATCAGGTAGGTCGCGTTTGCGCCGACGAGCACATCATCGTCTTCCCGGTCGATCTGCTGAAAATCCTCATTCGCCACTGACAGGTAACCACCGATTATCAACTGTTCGAATGGATCATAGTCGAGCCCCATGCGAAAGGACTGCGAAAGTTTCGTACCGGCGGTCGGATCGTCCGACTGCTGGTTCTCGATATCCGCACGGGCCGTAAAAGACATAACCGGCGTCAGGTTCCAGAGCATACCGCCGGACAACACGAAATCTGTCTGGGCGGAACGATCGCTGTCGTCGAAGACACGGTGCGAGACGCCGACCCGACCGTTGAAAGAGCTGACCCCGGTGATATCACGCACAGCCCCGACAGAAAGCGTGAGACGCGTCGAGTTCTGAACCTCCGAAACCTCTTCGGTATAAATATCGCGCAACAGGCTGGGCGAGATGAAGAGATCATATTCTCCACCGGGGGAATAGCCGACGAATCCGCGTAGATTCAATGTTGTGCGGTCCAGGGCCTCCCGGCTTACGTCATCCGTCGGGTTATAGCTCCGATGCACGGCCTCCCCGACGATGCGCGAGAATACCCGGTCGTCCCTCCGGTCATCATAAACACCACCGATGAGATACTGACTGAAGGTCAGCGGCTCGAACGCGGCTCCAGGGTCCGCATCGTCGCCGCGCCGGACATGACTGCGCTTCGCTTCGGCAAAACCGCGGGCAAAGACGCCGTCATCGACATCAACCCGCACCGCCGTCGCCAGACGGGCACCCACCGTGTTCTCGCGGCTCAATTCCGCGACCCGCCTGTCCGTTACATCAACGATCAGCAAGGCTTCATGATTGGTCCAGTTCGAGCGTAGCGCCGCTTCCGCCTTGACTTCCGTCACCGACGAGGAGATTTCACCACTCTTGACCCGGGTGACATTGCTGTCCCGACCGGCATCGACAGTGACCCTAGGGAAGAGATCGAAGCTTCCGGCCAGCCGCCCAGCATCCGAACGATCATCGGGCCGGCTGAGCAAATCCAGCGACAAGCCATAGCTTTCAAAATCGAGGCGCTGGCGGCCCCGGACGGACTCCTTGTATGCTTGCTGCGCAAGAACGATTTCAGCAGAAAACCCTATTAAAATAGAGGCCAATACAAGTCCGGCGCTCACGAACGCCAAGTTGATCCAGCATTTACGCCACCAAATACAAAGGGTCATGTAACAGGCCAGTTGATTCCAACCTCGGGTCGATCTGCGATTCGCTTATCCAGCGCTTTAAAATAGGCGAATTATCCATTGAAACAAAACATTTTTATGCGCATAGTCCATAAACACGCAGGAAGATTTGGTCCATCGCGCGAGATTTTAGTGGCCTTTTATGCAAATTTCCGCATTTTCGAGCGTGATTGCCAATTGGTCATTCCTGCGCTTCTAGCCTGTCCCGCCCGCACTGACGGCGGGATACACAGCAATTATCGGGTGCCCCCGCCGCGGGCCGCATGGTAAGAAGAAGGTCAGGAAACGGCCCTCAGGAGTTTAGACGGAGGACCACATGGCGCTGAGCCAAGTCCAGAGCCGAAATCGGGGCCCGAGCCAGGAATACCTGCTGCTCGACTACCTCCAGCGCCTCGGGCGCAACGTGGAAGGCCGCATGGCCGTCCATATCCATCTTTCCCGGCTGCGCCCGCAGAACCGTCAGGATCACCATATCCGGATCGCGGCGGCCACCTTCGAAGGCATGGTCCAGAACTACGAGGGCCAGATCTTCATCCTGAGCAACTCGGACCTGTTCTTCGTCTGCAAGGATGCCACCGTCGAGGATATCGACGCGGCCATCATGAAGGTCCGCTATCTCTTCTCCGAAGATCCGCTTTCGCAGGGCGATGAGGAAGAGGACCTGGCCCGGTTCTGCTCCTGGTTCAACGTCGCGACCCAGTACGAGGACCTTCTGGAGCTGGTCAAGCAAATGCACCGGGAGCGCGAACGCAAGTCGCGCATGTCCGTCAATGCCGATCAAAAAGTCGATCCACGTGCCAAGGGTTCGCGCAAGCCGCTCGACCCCGAACAACTCGGCAAACTGGAATCCTTCCTGCAGCGGGCCGACCTTTCGAACCTGATGCGTCGCCAGCCGGTCTGCGCCCTGACGCCGAACAACCCGAACCCCCAGCCGGTGTTCCGGGAACTGTTCATCTCGATCCACGATCTGCAACAGACCGTGCTTCCGGAATTCGATCTGGCCTCCAATCTCTGGCTGTTCCAGCATCTGACGCAGACGCTGGACGCGCGAATGCTGTCCCTGCTGATCAGGAACGACGACAGCTCGATCGCCAGCTCCTTCAGCGTCAATCTGAACGTGCAGACGATCCTGTCTCCGCCGTTCCTGAACTTCGATGCCAGCCTGAAAGCGGTTGCCCGCGGCACGGTCGTGATCGAATTGCAGAAGATCGATATTTTCGGCGATATGGGCGCCTACATGTTCGCCCGCGATTTCATGCGCGAGCGCGGCTACCGGATCTGCCTTGACGGCCTGAACCACCTGACGCTTCAATTCATCGACCGTGAACGGCTCGGCCTTGATCTGTTGAAACTGATCTGGACCCCGGACATGGCGGACGACATGTCCGGCAACCGGACCGCCGAGTTGAAAGAGCATGTGGATCGGTGCGGTCGTGCCCGGATTATCCTGACCCGCTGCGATTCAGACGAAGCCGTCCGGTTCGGTCAGTCCCTGGGCATCACCATGTTCCAGGGCCGCTATATCGACAAGCAATTGAGCGCGGACGCCCGCATCGTTTAGCGACAGAAAACTCTCCGGGCAGCGCTATCCTTCACGTGACAAGACCGCCGGTCCTGCTGGTGATCTCGTAGGCGGATTCGCCAAGGTGCCTTTCGATTGAGTCGATCGAACGGCGTTGAGCCAAATCGATCCGCTCCGCAAAGGGCACTGTCAGCGCCGCGATTGCGTGACCGCTTGTATCGCTGATCGGAAATGCCACCGCATAGAGGCCGCGCACCTGAACGCTCGGGGAAGATTCGAAACCACGTTCCCGTATGGTATCGAGAACAATTTCGATCTGCGGGTCGGCCTGTTCCGGCCGGCGCGCCTCGGATTCGGCGATACGCTGACGGCGCGTGACCTGATCCTGAAAGGCCAGCAGCACGCGGCCGGACGCCGACACGAGTACATCAAGCTCGGCACCGACACGGACACTGAACCCCATACCGCTCGGACTGTCGACCTTGGCGACAACCATCTGTCGCCCCGCAGCATAGACGCTGAGATGGCATGACTGATCGAGTTCCGCCGACAGCTTCTGCATGACCGGCATTGCTTCTGTGAGCAGCCGATGCGTCGGCGGGTTGATGTGCGCCAGCTCGAACAGCTTGGTCGAGAGATGATACTTGTCATCCACATTGACCAGATACCCTCGCTCGACGAGGCAGCTGACCATTCTGTAGAGCTCCCCCACACTGCGCCCGAGAATCCCTGCAATCGTCTTGATCGAAAGCGCGGACTCCGAACGGCAGAGCAGCTCAAGCACATCCAGTCCCTTCTCGAGCGCCGGTGCCGCATAGGCCGGACCCTCGGAAGCTTCCCGTTTCCTGGTCAGTTTCGAACCGTCATTCATCGCACGCGTCCATTCGGAGTCTCTCACTTTCCAGTCTGATGGACTTCAATAATATTGCCGTCCGGATCGTGGAAGAAAATCTGATACCAACCGGCCATCGCCCAGGTTCCATAGTCCGAATAAGGTATCTTCTTCTCTTCAAGACGGCGCTTGAACGCCTCGATATCGTTGGTCCGGAAGCAGAAATGCCCGCGGTCGAGCGGATTGATCACATGGTTCATCCGGAACCCGAGATCAATGTCGCGGCGGGCCAGATGAAACTCGACGGCTCCGTCGGTCACAAAGTCCACATTACCGCCATAACCGGCGTCGTCACTGGCATTGACCCGCTGGTAGTTCACCGAATCGAGTCCGAAGACCGACCGGTAGAATTCCGACGACCGCTGAACGTTCTCGGTGCACAGATTCATGTGATGGAACTGGATCTTCATCGCGCATCTCCTGCCCTAGAGACTTTGAGCGGCCTGCAAAACATGCCGCCTGTGTCCACCGATATATCGGCTTACATAAATCTCATTTGTGAATTTTAATTTCCGTATTTGAAACATCCACGGAGACTTTAGCCCCAAATCGCGGAAACTCGCAATTCATCAAATTCATATTTGCAATAATACAATTAAATATGATTTATTGGGCTTCCCATCATGATGGAAGACTCCCATGTCCGGCACGGAAGAATTTCAGCCTATCCGGCGCACTGAGGTCTGCGCTCTGGGCACGGCGCGCCGGATTGCGGCGATGCTGGATCTCGACCCGGGCCGGTTCAGAGAGGGAGACACTCTGCCCCGCGGCTGGCACTTCCCCATGCTGGCCGGAGAGACCCGGAGATCCGAATTGCGGGGCGACGGTTTCCCCGGCCTCGGTGTGGCCATCCCGGACATGGGTCTGAGCCGACTGGTTCTCGGCGGGCGGCGCGTCACGTTTCTCGCGGACATTCCGATCGGCGCGGCTCTGCAGCGGACGAGCAAGGTCTCATCCCTGACGCGGAAGGAAGCCACTTCAGGCCCGATGGCATTCGTCACCGTCGAGCATAGTTTGGCCGTCGCACAGAACGGCGCTCCCGCCATCGTTGAGGAAGCGACCTATATCCTGCTGGAGGCAGCCGCAAGCGACAGAGCAAAGACGGTCGCGGCTGAGGTCCCCGATGCCGATATCCCCGGCGGCGACCGAAACACAATCGTCATCCCGGACGAGACCCTTCTGTTCCAGTACTCCGCCCTCGGCTTCAATTCGCACAAGATCCACATCGACAAGGCCTACGCTCGTGATGTGGAGGGATATCCGGATCTCGTCGTCAACGGTGGGCTTACGACCCTGTTGCTCAGCGAGTTCGTCAGAAACGACCTGAAGCTGATTCCCCGAAAACTGTCCGTGAAGCACACCGCGCCTTTGTTCTGCGGGAACCCGATCACACTCGCGGCGAACCACGAAACCGATGGCTGGCACCTGAGCGCTTTTGCCACCAATGGTCTCAGAGCCGCCGAAATGAAGCTGGAATGCCAATGACATTCGCTCCTCTCGAAGGCGTTCGGATCCTCGACCTGACAACCGTCGTCGTCGGCCCGGTAACAACCTGGCGGCTCGCCCAATACGGCGCTGAAATCATAAAGGTGGAAAGTCCCGGAGGCGACCTGATGCGCGGGCTCGGCGGGCCATCGCCGACCGGTCAGCATTCGGGGGCCTACCTCCACCTGAACCGGGGCAAGCGCAACATCTGCCTCGACCTCAAGAACCCGGCCAGCCGGGAAATCATGAACCGGCTGGTGCAGACGTCCGATGTGATCATCGCCAATATCCGCCCGGACGCCCTTGAGCGGCTCGGCCTCGACGCCGCGACCATCCGGGACAGATATCCCGACAAGGTTCATTGCCTTATTGCCGGATACGGAACCGACGGCCCCTATGCGGGCCTCCCGACCTATGACAGTGTCGTCCAAGGAGCCACCGGCATGGCTGGACTGACCTATGCCCGTGATGGTGCACCTGCCTACGTCCCGATGCTGATCTGCGATCATGTTGTTGGAGAAATCGCCGCCGGCACCATCATGGCCGCCCTTATGGAGCGCCGTGCGAGCGGAGCAGGCAGCAGTATCGAAATCCCGATGTTCGAGACGATGGCGTCATTCGTCCTGCAGGAGCATCTGGCACAAGCGAGTTTCGATCCGCCTGTCGGGCCGCCGGGCGATCTACGCTTACTGAGTCCGCACAACAAGCCCGTTCAGACCGCGGACGGCTGGATCTCGTTCACCATAAACACCGACCCGCAAGTGCGTGCATTCCTGACGGCGGTCGGGCGCGAGGACTTGCTCGACGACCCCAGATTCTCGTCCGTGGCTGCACGCGCCAAACATGTTGCCGAGTGGTTTGAAGTGCGCGGCGCGCCGTTGACGCACAGGACAACCGACGAATGGCTCCGGATTTTCCGCAAAGCCGATATAGCCGTCATGCCCTGTCACACGCTCGAAAGCCTGCAGGCCGATCCGCACCTGAACGCCGTCGGTCTCGTCCAGTGGGAACAGCATCCGGCTGAAGGAAAATCCGCTGCCCTGCGCTCCACGATACGGGTCGACGGCACCTATCCGTCCAACCGTTCATCTGCCCAGCCACGCGGCTACGAAACCCGCGCAATCCTTGATGAACTCGGATTCAAGCATGAGGAAGCAGAAACCCTGATTGCGTCAGGCGCCGCACATACCGCGCCCGGTGCCCGATCGAAGTGAATATCAACGACCAGCCATGCCGATACCGGGAGGAGAAACCATGCTGCTGAAAGACAAGGTCTGCGTGATTACCGGCGCCGCGTCACCGCGAAGCATCGGTTACGCAACTGCGGAGCTGTTCGCGGCTCACGGCGCCAGGCTGGCCGTTCCCGACATCGCCATGGACGACGATGCGCTGGCCGAAATCAGTGCGCGTATCTCCACGCGCATCGGATCTCCCGCACGCATCTGGGGCGCCAGATGCGATATCCGCAGCGCCGAGGAATGCAAACAGGCCGTCGAAAGTATCGTCATGCAATTCGGAACCATCGATTGCCTGGTGAATTGCGCGGGCATCGTTAAATCCCAGTCTCTGATGTCGATCACCGAGGCTGACTATGATGACATTCTGAACGTCAATTTGAAGGGTACTTTCAACATCTGCAGGAGTGTCCTGGACGTTCTGACGGATCGGGGAAGCGGGTCGATCGTCAACCTCGCCTCAGTGGCGGCGCTGCGCGGCGGCGGGCTGGTCGGGGGCGCGCACTATGCCGCGTCCAAGGGAGGCGTTATCAGCCTGACAAAATCCATCGCCCGGGAATTCGGTCCCTCCGGGATCCGGGCCAATGTTGTCTGCCCGTCCATGGTCGAAACCGGAATGCTCGACGGCAACGTCACACCGGAGATGTTCGACGAGATCGTCTCGGCAATTCCCCTGAAACGCGCCGGAAGGCCGTCCGACATAGCCGGCGCCTGCCTTTACCTAGCATCAGAACTATCAGCCTATGTGACCGGTGCAACCCTCGACGTTAACGGCGGGAGCCACATTCACTGACATCACGGTTGCCGCGCGATTAACCGCGCGGCGCGTGCTTGTTCAGGATGCGTTGCAGGGTCCGGCGGTGCATGCGCAGACGGCGCGCCGTTTCCGAGACATTACGGCCGCATTGCTCGAAGACCCGTTGAATATGCTCCCAGCGCACCCGGTCGGCCGACATCGGATTGTCCGGCGGCGGCGGCAGGGCCTCTTCGTGATCCAGCAGCGCGGCGGCGATTGCATCGGCATCGGCCGGTTTCGGCAGATAATCCACGGCGCCCGCTTTCACGGCGGCGACAGCAGTGGCGATATTGCCGTAACCGGTCAGCATGATGATGCGGGCATCGGGATTGGCTTCCCGCAAGGCGGCAACTACATCGAGCCCGCTGCCATCCGTCAGCCGCATGTCGAGCACCGCATGGGACGGCGCATCGTCGCGTACCGCTTTCAAGCCCTCGGCGACCGAACTTGCGCTGGTCACGGCGAAGCCGCGCTTTTCCATCGCCCGGACAAGCCGGTTGCGAAACGGCTCGTCATCGTCGAGCACCAGAAGCTTGGGGAGTTCGTCACCTGAATTCTGATCGTCTGTCACCAAGTACCTCCGCCTTTCGGGGCCGGTCTGAAGCCAGCTGGCTTATGCTGGGAAATCTGCTCTCGGTCAAGTTGTGCTCACGCCGCTTCCAGATCGCTGCGGCGCCATTCCACCGTGACCCGGGCACCGCCTTCGGCACGATTGGAGAAAGAGAGCGATGCCCCGCCACGCTCCAGCAGGGTCTTTGCAATGAAGATACCAAGGCCCATATGGCCGTCCTTGCCGGCCCGGCTGGAGACATAGGGCTCGCCCAGCCGGTCCAGCACCAGGGACGCAAATCCGGGCCCGTCATCCTCGATGATGACCGAGGCTGTCTGCTCATCCCAATAGACCGTGATTTCCACGGTTTCCGCCGCAAACTGCACCGCGTTCTGGACCAGCGTGCCGATGCCCTGGTTAATCTCCGGCGTCAGCACCACCCGCGGCTGATCCGTTATTGCCGCCCCTTCATCGGCTGCGAGATCCAGCGCGCCGTCCGGTCCGTGCTGCTCAATGATGACAACAATCTCGTCCCGTTGATGCGGCGCTGCTGCGGCTTCGACCATGGCGCTGAAGGGCATGGACTTGAACGGGCCCATCGTTTCCTGATCCGGCTGACGGGAAAGCTGGGTCAGGATGTCGCGGCACCGCGCTGTCTCGCTCAGCAACAGATCGACATCGTCGCCCCATTCACTGCCTTCCGGCAGATCCTTGCGCAACTCGCGGGCGACAACCGCAATGGTACTGAGCGGCGTGCCGAGTTCATGCGCCGCCGCCGCCGCCAGACCGCCGAGAGCCGAGAGCTGCTGCTCACGCGACAAGGCCAGCCGCGTTGCTCCCAATGCGTCCGACATGCGCCGCGCATCCCGGCTGACCCGGTAGGTGTATCCGGCGATGAACAAGGTGGTGATGACAATCGCCATCCACAGGCCGAACACGTAGACGTTCGGTAATTCCAGCCCTTCACGGGGCCAGGGCAGCGGCTGATGCACCACGGCCAGCACCGAGGCGGAAACGAGCGCGAGGAAACTCAGCCAGATCGTCGCCGCGCCGGAGAGAATTGTAGCGGAGACGGTAACCGGCGCGATCAGCATCAGCGCGAACGGGTTTTCCAGCCCGCCAGTCCAGTACAGCAGATAGCCGAGCTGGGCGATGTCGAAAGCGAGCCCGAAGGCCGCCGCGCGGGTCGTTTGCGCTCGGCCGGCCTGCCGCACCCCCTCGATGGCGAGATTGTAGAGCGCACCAGCAGCGACGATCCCAAGCGTGATTTCCAATGGCAGCGGGAACCCGAGACCGTAATGCACGACGAGCAGACTGATGAGCTGCCCCATCAGGGCCACCCAACGGATTGTCGTCAGGGTTCGTGCGCCCGCAGGCCCAAGCCCGAAGCGATCCTCGAAATCTCCGGCACTGTTTCGCTGGTCAGCCACGCGGCTTCATTTCCATCGGCCTCTCGATCATCCCGCAAACGATTGCGTCATTGTCCAGTAGCACGGCTCGGGCTAAGGTCGCGACGCTGATTTAGGCACATCCGAACGAACTCCCACGAGCACAACAGCATGAGCAAGACGGTCATCGAGGTTCGAGACCTGACCAAGCGCTACGGTGAGGTTCACGCCGTCCGCGGGGTCAGTTTCTCAGTCAATGCCGGAGTCACCATCGGCCTGCTCGGCGGCAACGGGGCGGGGAAGACGACCACGATAACGATGATGCTGGGCCTGCTGGAGCCGAGCAGCGGCGGCGTCTCGATTCTTGGCTGTGACATGGCAAAGGACCGCTACCGGGCCCTGCCTTACATGAATTTCTCATCGCCCTATGTCGACTTGCCGCACCGGCTGACCGTTCGGGAGAATATGCGGATCTATGCCGGGCTCTATTCGGTACCGGAGCCGAAGGCGCGCATCGCAGAGCTGGCGGAACAGCTGCACATGACCGACTTCATGAACCGCCCGTCGGGCAAGCTCTCGGCCGGGCAGAAAACCCGTGTGGCTCTCGCCAAGGCGTTGATCAACAAGCCGCGCGTGCTGCTGCTTGACGAGCCGACCGCCTCGCTCGACCCGGACACCGCCGACTGGATCCGGGGATATCTGGAAGATTATCAGCGCGAAACCGGCGCCACCGTCCTGCTCGCCTCGCACAACATGCAGGAAGTCGAGCGGCTCTGCAGCGACGTGCTGATGATGCGTCAGGGCACGATCGTCGACCGGGGCAGTCCGTCGGAGCTGCTATCGAAATACGGACGCCGGACCATGGATGAAGTCTTTCTCGACGTCGCGCGCCAGACCGGCGTTGCGGCGGATCACGGCGATGGTGAAGATCGGGGCACGACATGAGCGCGGATCTCGATTTCACCCCGCCGCCGGCGTCCCTGTTCAACGCAGGCCGCATCTGGGCAATGGTACTCCGCTACTTCTACCTGATGCGCGGATCCTGGCCCCGTCTGCTGGAAATGGCCTACTGGCCGACCATGCAGATGATCCAGTGGGGTTTCGTCACCAAATTCTTCCTCGACCAGTCGAGCTGGGTTGCGCAGGCCGCCGGGGTGCTGCTGGCGGGCGTGTTGCTCTGGGATATCCTGTTCCGGGGCCAGATGGGCTTCTCGCTCTGCTTCCTTGAGGAAATGTGGTCGCGCAATCTCGGCCACCTGTTCGTCAGCCCGCTCCGGCCGCATGAATTCGTCATCACGCTGATGGTGATGAGCCTGGTGCGCACGCTGATCGGCGCCCTGCCGCCTGCCCTGCTGGCCATCGTGTTTTACGATTTCTCGATTTTCTCGATCGGCCCGCCGCTATTCGCCTTCATGGCCTGCCTGTTCTTCATGGCCTGGGGCATCGCCCTGGCAGTGATCGGCATCATCCTGCGTTTTGGGCTTGGCGCCGAAAGCCTCGCCTGGGTGCTGGTCTTCGCCTTCGCGCCGATCTCGGCCGTCTATTACCCGGTCTCGGTGATGCCCGAATGGCTGCAGATGGTCGCTTGGGCGACACCCTCCGCCTATGTCTTCGAAGGCATGCGCGCGGTGCTGTTCGAGGGCACCTTCCCCCTCGACCTGCTGGCCGGAGCCATGATGCTGAATGTGGTGTATTTCGTGATCGGAGCAGGGGTTTTCTGGCTAGCCTATCGCAGTGCCCGCAAGGAAGGCCGGCTCCTACAGGTCGGCGAGTAGGTCAGGTGGCCGAGTAGAGCGGCGCCAGCTTCTCCCGCAGGCCCGCCACCAGCGGATCGCCCGAGGTCAGGATATAGAGCGCGGATTCGTGCAGGTTGACGAGATGCATCGCCGTCATCGTCAGCTCGCGGGCCAGCAGCTGACGATAGAGATCCTCGATCGGCACCGGCACGGTCTCGATATCCTCGGCGTCATCGAATGCGGTCTCACCGGTGATCCGGGCGCCGACTGCAAGGAAGCTGAAACAGGTATTGGTCATCACGGCAGCGTTCGGATACATCCGACCCGTCTGCACCCAGTGCGGAGCCTCGGCGCCGGTCTCCTCGCGCAGCTCCCGCTTGGCCGTGCCCATCGGCTCGGTCTCGCCCGGATCGACTGTGCCACTCGGCAGGCCGAACACGACCTCTCCGATACCATGCCGGTATTCCCGCACCATCAGCACCTGATGGTCCTCGGTCACCGCGACCATATTCACCCAGTTCGGCAGCTCGATCACATGGTAGGGATCGACGATTTGGCCGTGCGGCGTCTCGCATTTGTCCATGCGGTGAGCCAAGAACCGGTCGCTGTATTCGATAGTGCTGTTGAGCACGCGCCAGGGTTTCGGCATGGGAGCTCCGGACGCGTTAGGCCGGGCCACTGACACCGGCATCGGCGAAGGTCGCCATACCTGTGTGGCAAGCCACCGCCGATTTCAGGATACCAATAGCCAGCGCCGCGCCGGAGCCCTCGCCCAGCCGCATGCCAAGATCGAGGATCGGCTCCTTGCCGATCTTCTCCAGCAGCAGCCTGTGGCCCGGCTCGGCGGAGCAATGGGCAACCTGGCAATGCTCGATGCTGCGCGGATCGGCGGCATGCAGAACAGCGGCGGCGGCCGTACAGGCATAACCGTCCAGCAGAACCGGCACCCGCGCCATGCGGGCGGCCAGCACAGCACCCGCGATTGCCGCAAGCTCAAGTCCGCCGACGGCGGCGAAGAGTTCAAGCGGGTCCTGGGTCCGGGCCTTATGCAGCGCGACGCCATCGGCAACCGCCTTCACCTTGGCGCTGAAGGCATCGCCGGTCACCCCGGTGCCGGGACCGGTCCAGTCTTCAGCAGTGCCGCCATAGAGCGCGTGGCAGATCGCGGCGGCGGAGGTCGAGTTGCCGATCCCCATCTCGCCGAGGCAAAGCAGGTCGATGCCCGGCTCCACGCCCATCATGCCGTAGGCCATGGCCTTGGCGCAGTCGCCGGTTTCCATCGCCGCTTCTTCGGTGAAATCCGCCGTCGGCTGGTCGAGCGCCATCTCGTAGACCCGGAGATCGGCATCGAAAAGCTGGGCCAGCTGGTTCACGGCGGCACCGCCGGAAATGAAGTTCTGCACCATCTGTGCGGTGACCGCCGACGGGTAGGCGGAAACACCCTTGGCGGTTACTCCGTGATTGGCGGCGAAGACACAGATCCGGGGGTGCTCGACAGTCGGCGGGTATTTGCCCTGCCAGGCCGCCATCCAGCGCGTCAGCTCCTCAAGCCGGCCGAGCGAGCCGGAGGGCTTCGTCAGTTGCGCTTCACGGCTGACCGCCGCAGTGCCCGCCTCGAGGTCTGCCGGAGGCAGGGTGCGGAACAGGCCGCGGATTTCGTCGAAGGTCGCATTCTCGGGCGAAAAACGTTCGTCGCTCATGGTTTATCACAGGGAGCTGTTCTTTGGGATGCCGCCCCCTATACAGGCGATCCGCCCCTGTGCATAGTCCGGGGACGACGCCGGGCGGCGGCGTGGAACGGATTGGACCAACGGGATTCTGGCAGTCATGGCGAGCGAAAAACCAGCTTCGGTCTGGCGCCCCTGGTGGGTCGACGACCTGCTCCACGCCCTGATGTTTCTGACCCGGCTACCGGTGCCGGCACCGGCGCGTGCCGACCGGCCACTGATGCATACCGGCTGGGCCTTCCCGATCGTCGGGCTGCTGATCGGGGCGCTTGGCGGCGGCGCCCTCTGGCTCGGCGCCCATGCCGGAATTCCGCTGCTCGCGGCCGCCCTGATCGCCCTCGCCCTGACCGCCTTCCTGACAGGCGCGTTGCACGAAGACGGCCTTGCCGATTTGGCGGACGGGTTCGGCGGCGGCGGCACGAAAGAGCGGAAAATCGAGATCATGCGGGACAGCCGGGTCGGCTCCTACGGTGTGCTGGCGCTCGTCATCTCCACCGTCATCAAGGCCGCCTGCCTCGCCAACCTCGCCATCGCCGCGCCGTGGCTCGCCGCGTTCGGCCTCGCGGCAGCACATGTTTTGGGGCGCACGGCGATCCTGCCAATCGCCTATAGTCTCGCGCCCGCCACCGCGACCGGCCTTGGCAGCGGCGCCGGTCGGGCAAAACCGGTGACCACCGGCCTCTGCCTTGCGCTCGGCACGCTGTTGTCCTTCTCCCTGCTGCCCGGCACCGGTTTCATCGCCGCCCTTGCCGCCACGGCGTTTGCCGGAGGCGCGACGGCACTGCTCGCGAAGCGGCAGATCGGCGGCTATACCGGCGACGTGCTCGGCGGCAGCGAGCAGATCGTCGAATGTTTTGTCCTGATTGCCCTGACTATGCTCCCGGTTGGGCTCCCGGCGGGCGCGGCAGGTCTCGGCTGGCCCGCGTGAAGCCGACCCGCTGGCATTTGCTCCGACACGCCCCGGCAGCGGTCGAAAAAGGCACCGTCTACGGGCGCACGGACGTGCCTGCAATCCCCCAGGACCCGGCACTTCTGAAGCGGATCGCCACACAGCTTCCACCAGACAGCCTACTGGTCACGACACCGCTGCGCCGCACGGCCGAGACGGCGGACATGCTGGAAGCGACAGGCTGGGCTCCCCGGAACCGGATCGTTGAAGCCGCTTTCGCCGAGCAGGATTTCGGCACCTGGGAAGGAACCACCCACGATACTCTGGGCCATCAGGGTTCGGCGGACTATGCGGCCTTCTGGGACAACCCGGCCCGTAACCGGCCTCCCAACGGGGAAAGTTTCGCCGATCTGATGGCGCGGGCATCCGCCGCCTTTGCCATTCTGACGAATACCCATCCGGCACAGGATATCGTGCTGATCGGCCATGGCGGCTCGATCAGGGCCATTGTCGCGACAATCCTGGGGATGACACCGGAGAACGCGCTGGCGCTGGAAATATCGCCGCTTTCTCTCTGCCTCGCCGACCATGCGGGAACCGAAGAGGCTACTGGCGCGTTATCCCCCTGGAGACTACGCGGACTCAACATCAGTGCCGGTTTTTGAGCTAACAAAGCGGGCTTCGAGCCCCATCTATCAGACACCATGCAGAGCAAAGCCATGAGGAGATCAGGCATGCGGTACGGTTTTCTTGCGGCGATCCTTTTCGCGACGACTCTTTTCGGAACCACGGCACGAGCCGAAGACGCCTCGATGACGGTGGAACGGGCTGGGACAACGCTGCGCGATCTGACCAGCGATCCGAACGTCGTCGGCCCGGTTAGCGACTATCTGAAACGGTCAAAGGGCGTGCTCATCATTCCCCAGCTGGTGAAAGCCGGCTTCGTGGTCGGCGGCGAATATGGCGAGGGCGTTCTGCTCGCCCGCAAGGGTGCCGGCGACTGGAGCGACCCCGCGTTCTACTCCCTGGCGGCGGGCAGTATCGGCTTTCAGATCGGTGTCGAGGCCAAACAGGTCCTGCTGGTGGTGATGACGGAGAAAGGCCTGAACTCGCTCATGAGCGACCAGGTGAAGTTCGGCGCAGATGCCAGCATCGCCGTCGGCACTATCGGTGGCGGTGTCGGGGCATCCAGCGCCGGTTCTCTCGGCGCGGATTTCATTGCTTTCTCGAAATCAAAGGGGCTGTTCGGCGGCGGCGCCCTCGACGGCGCGGTGATCCAGACCCAGCCGGAAAAGAATGAGACGTTTTACCGCACCGCCGCCAGCCCCAAGCAAATCCTTATAGAACGCCGCTTCAGCTCGGACGAGGCGGCACAATTGCGCGAGACGCTCTCGCAATTCTGAAGCAACGGCCTATACCTATAGTCCTGATCACTTCGTCCACCAGCGCCCGGATCTGACATGTCGAAACGGACCTTCTTCTTCCTCGTCGGCTTTCTCGTCCTTGCCCTCGCAGGATCCATCGCTGCCGGTTACTGGATCGTCAGCGGCGGCCGGATCGCCGGGCAAGACAGCGCGGCGGATCTTGTCGGCGGTCCCTTCAGCCTGACCGACGAGACCGGGGCGACATTGACGAACGAAGATCTCAAGGGCCGCTATATGCTGGTCTTCTTCGGCTACACCTACTGCCCGGATGTCTGCCCGACGACGCTGACGGTGATGACCCAGGCCCTCGACATGCTGGATCCGAAGGTGGCCGACCAGGTCGAGCCGGTCTTCATCACCATCGACCCCAAACGGGACACAGCCGCCGCGCTGGGCGATTACAGCCAGCATTTCCACGACAAGATCCATTACCTGACCGGCACGCCGGAGCAGATCGCGGATGTCGCCAAGGCTTACCGGGTGTTCTACCAGAAGGTCGAGAGCGAAGACTTCAGCGACTATCTGATGGATCATTCCACCATCACCTACCTGATGGGACCGAACGGACGCTATGTCAGCCATTTCGGCTTCGACACCACACCGGAAGACATCGCCAAGGATCTGACAAAGCGCATCGCAGGCTGACGCCAAAGTCGCACGGCAGTTCTTCCGTATCGTGGTGCGGCCCTCGCTTGAATGGAATCCCGCGCGGGACTAAGCTCCGGCTTCTTTTTGCCCTTCCATACCTAAGGAGAGCGCGCATGAGCACGAGCCCGCGCATCAAGGGTGTCATGGCCGCCGGCCTGACCGCCTTTAACAACGATCTTTCGGTTGATACCGACCTTACCCTCGACCATACCCGCTGGCTTCTGGACAGCGGCTGCGACGGTGTGCTGCTGTTCGGCACCACCGGCGAAGCAAACTCGCTGTCCGTTGAGGAGCGGCTGACCTTCCTCGATAAGCTCGGCGCGTCCGATCTGCCGAAGGACAAGCTGATGATCGGCACCGGCTGCTGCGCGCTGCCGGACACGGTTGCCCTGACCAAGGCCTCCCTCGATATCGGTATCGAGCATGTCCTGATGCTGCCGCCGTTCTATTACAAGAACCCGAGCGACGAGGGTCTGTTCACCCACTTCTCCCGCACCTTCGAGGCCATCGGCAGCGATGCGATGAAGGTCTATCTCTATCACTTCCCGCAGATGTCCGCGGTGCCGTTCAGCCATGAGCTGATCGCCCGGATGCTGAAGGAATTCCCGAACACCGTCTGCGGTGTGAAGGACAGCTCCGGTGATTTCGAGAACATGAAGGCGATGGCCGAAAAGTTCCCGGGCTTCGACGTCTTCGCGGGGACAGAGCGCTATCTGCTCGACACCCTGAAGGCCGGTGGCGTCGGCACCATCACAGCGACGGGCAATGTCACGGTCGGCGGTTGCGCCAAGGTCTTTGCCGCCTGGAAAGCCGGCTCGGCCGATGCTGAGGCGCTGCAGGACCAGCTCACCAAAGAGCGCCTGACCCTGCAGAACTATCCGGCAGCCGCCGCGCTGAAGGAACTGCTGGCGAAGAACAGCGGCAAGGCAAGCTGGCGCAATGTCCGCGCCCCGTTCATGCCGCTCCCGGCCGAAAAAGCCGCTTCGCTGGTGTCTGAGCTGGACGCAGTGAACTTCGCCCTTCCGGCGAAAGCCGCCTGAGCCACATAACGATCTGATCAAGAGAGCGCCCCGGGTTCCGCCCGGGGCGTTTTTCTTTTCAGCGCGCCCGTCGTCCGATATTCACCAGAACCAACGAGGTAAAGACGCAGCCGACGGCGGCCCAGATCCAGGCCGAATGGATCTCTCCGAAGACGACCCAGCCCCAGAACAGGCCGAACAGGGTCACGATATAGGACACCAGGCTGAGGAAAACCGGCCCGGCGCGTTTCAGGATTTCGAAATAGAGAATGTAGGCGACGGACGAGATGCAGATCTGTCCGAGCATGGCGTAATCCGTTGGGCCGGGGTCCGCCATCAGCGGGTAGAAGCCGTCCACCGCCAGCATCAGCGGCAGCGTCGCCAGAGAGGCCACGATCAGCATGCCGCGCGCCGCCGCAAGTGAATGCGTGCCCTCTGGCCGCATCCGGTCGCTGAAGATCCCGCTGCAGGCGTACAGAGCCGGGGTCAGGAAGGCCAGCAGCACCCAGGGCACCATGTCCGGTGACGGCAGACTGGTCTTCGGCAGAACCATCAGCAGGGCGCCAACCAGACCGAGGCCAATACCCACCGCGCTGTTCCAGCGAAAGCCCTCGATCCGGAGGCCGACGGCCAGCACGTAGCCCAGCACCGGCACGGTCGAGACCACCGTACTCATCACGCCTGCCGGAATATATTTCGCTGTCGTAATGATGTTGATGTTCGGCAGCACAAGGCCGATCACCGCCGCGCCCAGGAAGAACACCAGATGGCCCCGGCTGAGATCGAACGCGATGCCCTTTCGGTAGCAGACCAGGGTAAGAAACAGCGCCGCGCCGGTCGATTGCATCCAGGCATAGGCAAAGGGATGCACGCCGCCTATCGCCGCCACTTTCGAGAGCGAAAAGGACAGCCCCCAGAGGCCGCCGAGACCGACCAGCATGATGGTCGGCACAATCAGGCCCGGATCGATCAGACCGGTTTCTGTCTTTTTGTCAGACATGCGGTACCTCGGGTGAGCCGCTTGGGTTGAGCTGCTTGTGGCCTCAGAACGGCCAGACAACCGGCAGCAGGGGCACCGCCACTGCCATGATCAGAAAATCGAGCGGCAGGCCGACTCGCCAGTAATCCCCGAATTTATACCCTGCGGGGCCCATCACCAGCAGATTGTTCTGGTGCCCGATCGGGGTCAGGAAGGCACTGGACGAGCCTATAGCAACCGCCATCAGAAGCGGGTCTGCATTGACCGAGAGCTGCTCGGAGATGCCGAGCGCGACCGGCGCCATGACCAGCGCCGTCGCCGCGTTGTTCATCATGTCGGTCAGGAACATGGTCACCACCAGCAAGAGCGCCAGCACCAGATAGAGCGAGACATCCGCCACAGCACTCGCCATGGCTCCGGCGATCAGCCCTGCCGCCCCGGTTTCATGCATCGCCGTGCCGACGGGTATCATCGCTCCCAGCAACACCACAATTTGCCAGTCTATGGCGTCATAGACCTCGCTCATGGAGATATTGTCGGACAGCACCATGACCGCAAGACCGGCCGCAAGCGTCACGGCAGCTGGCAGAATACCCAGACTGGCGGCGACGATCGCGGCCAGAAACAGCAGCGCAGGGATCAGGATTTTCGGCCGTTCCAGGCTCATCTGCCGCTGCGCCAGGGGCAGGCAGCCGAGGGAGGAAATCGTGCCGTAGATCTGGTCGCTGTCGCCCTGCAGCATCAGCACGTCGCCTGCCCGGAACCGCACGTCGCGCAGCCGGGTATTGATCGGCGCCCCGCCGCGGGCCACCCCGAGCAGGTTCAGCCCGTAACGCGAGCGCAGGCGGAGCATGGCGGCGCTCCGGCCCTCGATCCAGGCGCGCGGCGGCATCACCGCCTCGACCACGGCGAGCTCCCCGTTTTCCGGCATATCGGACTTGATGGCATCGAGTTCCTTGGCATCGACCAGCTCGAGGCCCTTCTGCACCGCCGCCTCGATCTGTTCGGCGGAGCCGTGGGCCAAGAGAAGATCGCCTTCGGCCAGAGGTTCGCGGGTCAGCCTGCGGACCACTCGCTCGTTGTCGCGCAGCAATGCAAGCACAGTCGGCCGCCCGCTGTCTTCGTTGCGGTCGCCGAGCGCCCGGATGGTCTGTCCGATCAGGCGCGAATCGGCGGGAACCCTGAACTCCGTGACATAACTGGAAAGCTCGAAAAGGCGCTTTCCCTCGTCATTGGCGCGCCGGTTCGGCACCAGCCTGATACCGATGAAAACCAGATAGATAATGCCGACGACGGCGACCGCGAGGCCGACCGGCAGGAAATCGAACATCTGGAAGGCCTCGCCCGTTACCTTGTGGCGATAGTCGGCGATGATGATGTTCGGCGGCGTGCCGATCAGGGTGATCATGCCACCCAGCAACGAGGCGAAGGACAGCGGCATCAGCAGCCGGGACGGCGAAAGCCCGGCCTTGCGCGCGACCGACAGGGTGATCGGCATCAACAGCGCCAGCGCGCCGACATTGTTCATGACGCTGGACATCACCCCGGCCAGCCCGATCAGCGAGAAGGTCTTCGCCCGGTCCGACTTGGTGCGCTGGGCGATGCGCTCCGCGATCACACCGACCGCACCGGAGCGGGTCAGCGCCGCCGACATACCGAGCACGGCCACTACCGTTATGACGGCCGGATGACCGAAACCGGCAAAGGCCGTCAGCGGATCGACGACGCCGGCCGCCACCGAAAGCAACAGTGCCAGCATGGCAACGAGATCAATCCGGTACCGCCCCCAGATGAAGGCAGCAAGGGCGCCAACGATGATGGCGAGGATAGCAATCTGATCAAATGTCATTGCCGAGCTATACCGTCCCCACGCGCTGTGCGGAAGCGGATTCAGGTGGAAAGCCGGGGTCGCAGCTCAATGAGTAATCAGGTGCGCCGCTGTGCCATCACTGTCAGGGCGATGCCCGCGGCGATGACCAGGGCACCCGCCCAGGTCGCAAGGCTGTAGCGCTCGTCGAGCAAAAAGGTCGCGATAACCAGGCCGACGCTGGCGGCGACATAACCGATCTGACTCAAGAGAACCGGCCCGCCGAGATGTTGCAGCCGAAAGAAGAGCGGGAAGGTCGCCGCAGCGGCCACCGCCTGCAACAAGGCCGCTCCGGGAACGGCTGCCAGGGACGCCAACGGCACACCCCCCTCCACCAGAAACAGCAGCGCGACAAAAGCGAGGATCGCCGCCCCGTGACTCCAGAAGGCGAGCGCGTCGGGCGAGGTGTTCTCCGGCCAGGCCACGGTCCGGTAGACATTGCCGACGGCAAGCGTTACCGGCACCGCGAAGCCCGCCACAATCCAGAACAGATCCGGTGCATCCGGAGCCGAGCCTCTGGTCAGGCTGACGATGGCCGCCCCGGTCAAACCAACCGCGATCCCGGCAAGGCCGAGCCGGTTCGGTGTCTTGAGGCCGAGCAGGGCGGAGAAGGCCAGCGTGAAGACCGGTGACTGGGCGAACATCAGCCCCATATAGCCGGCACCCGCATGCGGAATCACGGCAAAGAGAATGACATTCGGGATCACGTAGGAGACCAGGCTCGCAATCACCGAAAAGCGCGCCAGCGCGCGGTTTGGACGCCGCAGGCCGCCCCGCATGACAAGCACGGGAAACATCAGCGCCGCGACCCCGACCGACGGGATCATGGCCCAGAGGATAGGTGAGATGCCGGCATCGCCGGCGATTTTCCCGAGCGGGAAATTCACACCGATCAGGGCGCCGGTCATAATCAGCAGCAGGGACGGGTTCGCAAACATCGATCTTGGTTGCGCGCCTTCTACGGGATGGTCAAGCGATTGCGTCATCTTGGTTCTCCTCCCGTTCTAGAGCACTGCCGCCGCAGGGAAAGGTCCCGGCGAGGCAATCCGGGACAACGGCTTGCGGTCACTTGGCATCTCCCGCTCGGCCAGCGCATTCGGCAGCCGCTCCGGCGCCCCCCTGCGGCCAACCGCAATGGCGATTTCAATCCTGAAGCGTGACGGAATGGCGAGTGCGGAACGTGCCAGCTCCCGGTCAATTCCGGCCATTGCATGGGCGTGGTAGCCGCGCGCCGTGGCCTGGAGCGCGAGATGGGCCCAGGCCGCCCCCGCATCGAAACTGTTTATCGAGGACACCCGGTCGGGCCGGTTAGCGTCCCCCGGCATCAGCGTATCGGAGAGCAGGACAAAGAGAACGGAGGCGTCGCGCGCCCAAGCCTTGTTGAAATCGTCCAGCACGCCGACGAACCGGTCCCAATGCGCACCGTTCCGGGTCGCATAGAGGAAATGCCACGGCTGAATATTGAAGGCCGAGGGAGCCCATCGGGCCGCTTCAAGAATTGTCAGCAGGTCCTCGTCCGGCATGATTTCGGGCTCGAAACTGCGCGGTGACCATCTGTCCAGAAACAGCGGTTCGATCGGATGGTCCGTTGTACGGAAATAACTCATGGGGCAAGTCCTTCACAATCAGGGGCGGGTGTCTTAAGCTGTTGTCATTCGATGCACGATTATACGGCATCAGATAATTTGATATCGAACTATTTGATGGCGAAAGACCCATGAGTCAAGAGTCGCGTGCAAAATCACGTGCGGAATCCGCGCAGGGTGCCCCGCTGGAGACGATCCTTCAGCAATGGAAACGGGAACGGCCGGACCTCGATCCGTCCCCCATGGCGGTCTGCGGCGCGCTGCGGCGGGCAAATGACAGGGTCCGGACCGCGGTTGAGGGCAATGCCGCGAATGGCGGTCTGGATGGCGCCGGATTCGACGTGTTACTGACCCTGCGCCGTCAGGGCAAAGGCGAAACCCTGACGCCTTCGGAATTGGCGGGCGAGATGATGCTTTCAACCTCGGCCATGACCAACCGGCTCGACCGCCTGGAAAAACGCGACCTGATCGAGCGCCAGTCGGACCCGAAAGACAGGCGCAGCCTCAAGATCGCCTTGACCGAAGACGGCTTCGCGTTGGCGGACAGCCTCGTCACGTCCCATCTCGCGGTCGAGGAACAGATGCTGGCGCCGCTCGACAAAGCCGAACGGGAGGAATTGAAGCGCCTGCTGGCAAAAATCGGCGTCTAACTCAGAGCCGCTTGCCGCTCTCCGGGTCGAACAGATGCACCTGATCCGGTGCGACACTCACCCGAATGCTGTCACCGTCTGAAAGCGTCTGGTGTCCGGCAAGCCGGACCGTGGTCAGATCGCCATTGCCGGGTGCCATGCCATGCATCAGCGTTTCCGCGCCGAGATGCTCGACCAAATCGATATGAACCTCCAGGCCTTCCCCTTCGCCGCAGGGCTGGAAATGCTCAGGCCGGATGCCGACTGTCACCGGCTGACCTTCGGCGAGGTTTTTCGCCTGCCCGTTCAGCCCGATACGCTGACCGGAGCCGAGCACGGCCGCGCCGCTCTCGACCGTGCCTTTCATGAAGTTCATGGAAGGCGAGCCAATGAAGGCGGCGACGAACATGCTGGCCGGACGGTCATAAACCTCGATCGGGGTGCCGATCTGCTCGGCGATGCCCGCATTCATCACCACCAGCCGGTCCGCCATAGTCATGGCCTCGACCTGATCGTGGGTGACATAGAGGCTGGTAGTGCCGAGCTGACGTTGCAGTTTTTTCACCTCAACCCGCATCTGAACACGGAGCTTGGCATCCAGGTTCGACAGCGGCTCGTCAAACAGGAAAACGGCGGGCTCGCGGACGATGGCCCTGCCCATGGCGACGCGCTGGCGCTGGCCGCCGGAAAGCTGCTGCGGGCGGCGGGCGAGCAGCGGGGAAAGTTCCAGAATCTCGGCGGCCTTCCGTACCCGCTGGGCGATCTCTTCCTTCGCCATGCCCCGGTTCTTCAACCCGTAGGCCATGTTGCCCTCGACGGTCATGTGCGGATAGAGCGCGTAGTTCTGGAACACCATGGCGATGTCCCGGTCCGCCGGCTCCAGCATGTTCACCTGACGGCCCGAGATTGAGACGTCCCCGCCGGAAATGCTCTCCAGCCCGGCCACCATGCGCAGCAGGGTCGATTTTCCGCAGCCCGACGGGCCGACCAGGGCGATAAACTCGCCGTCCTGAATGTCGATATCGATCCCATGAATGGCCTTGAAGCCGTTCGGGTAGGTTTTCTCGACGTTGGTGAGTGCGACCTCGGCCATCCTCAATTCCTCATTTCTCGGACTCGACGAGGCCCTTCACGAACCATCGCTGGAAGATCAGCACCACCATGACCGGGGGCAGCATCGCCAGGAAGGAAAGCGCGAGGGCCTTGTTGTATTGCGGGATACGGTTGCCTTCGAGATCGTTCAGGATCTGCTTAATCCCCATGACAACGGTGAAATAGCTCTCGTCCGTGGTCATCAGGATAGGCCAGAGATACTGGTTCCAGCCGACCACGAACATGATGATGAAGATCGCCGCGATCATGGTTTTCGACAGCGGCAGCAGGATATCGACGAAGAAGCGGAACGGCCCGGCACCGTCGATCCTTGCTGCTTCCAGAATCTCGTCCGGCACGGACTTGTAGAACTGACGGAAGAAGAAGGTCGCGGTGGCCGACGCGATCAGCGGCAGGATCAGGCCGGTATAGGAGTTCAGCATGCCGAGCTTCGAGACCACCTCGTAGGAGGGGATGATCCGGACCTCGAGCGGCAGCAGCAGGGAGGAGAAGATGATCCAGAAGAAAAAGCTGCCCGCCGGAAACCGGAAATAGACGATGGCATAGGCCGCGATGGTCGAAATCAGGATCTTGCCGACCGAGAATCCGAGGCCGAGGATCAGGGAGTTCTTCAACATCAGCACGGCGTTCACGGTCTGGGTGAAGCCGGTATTGTCGAACAGAACCGCGCTGTAGGTTTCCCAGAAATAGTCGCCAAACCAGAATTGCAGCCCCTCGGAAAGAAGCGTCTCCGGCCGGTGCGTCGAAGAGGCGAAGACCACCCAGATCGGCAGCAGCAGAAACAGCACGCCGAGGATCAGGATCAGATGGTCCGTAGGTTTGATACGATGCATGGCTCGATCCCCGGCTCAGTAATGGATGCGCTTCTCGAGCACGCGGAACTGCACAACGGTCAGTCCCAGCACGAGGATCATGAGAATGACGGACTGGGCGGAGCTGCCGCCGATATCCGCGCCGAGGAAGCCGTCCTGATAGACTTTGTAAACCAGCGTCGCCGTGCCGCCGCCGGGGGCGCCGCGTGTCATCGTGTCGATCACGCCGAAGGTCTCGAAGAAGGCATAGGTGATGTTGATCACCAGCACGAAGAAGCCGGTCGGTGCCAACAGCGGCAGGGTCACGGTCCAGAACCGGCGGAAGCCGTTGCGGCAGTCGATCAGGGCCGCCTCGCGCACGGCACGCGGGATGCTCTGCAGGCCGGCAAGGAAATAGATGAAATTGACGCTGATCTGCTTCCAGACCGAGACCAGGATCACCGTCACTGAAGCGTCGAACACGTCGAGCTGCGGGTTGAAGGGCCAGCCGGTGGCGTTGAACAGGTGATTGAGCGGGCCGATGCTGCGGTCGAACAGGAAGACTCCCATCATGCCGGCAACGGCAGGCGCCACGGCATAGACCCAGGTCAGCATGATCTTGTAGGCCGCCTGGCCATGCAGGATGCCGTCCGCCTTGACCGCCAGCAGCAGGGCGAAGGCCATGGAGAGGAAGGCGACCAGCCCGGAGAAGATCGCGGTGAAGAGCGCCGAACGGGCGTAATGCTCGTTCGAGACCACTTCGGTGAAATTTTCGAACCCGACGAACTGGCTGGACAGGCCGAACGGATCTTCCAGCATGAAGGACTGGTAGACCGCCTGGGCCGCGGGCCAGACAAAGAAAATAAAGATGATCGCGAGCTGTGGCGCGATCAGCAGATACGGCAGGGTGAGACTGTCGAATTGCTGCCGTTTCATCGGCGACTTCCTTTAGCGACCCGGAACAGGAAAGCGGCGGACGGTCGAAACCGCCCGCCGCTCTGATGAGAAATGCTGGTTACTGAACCGTCTTGGCGAAGCGGGCCAGCAGCTTGTTGGCGCCGTCCTCGATGGCCGCGAAAGCGTCGTCGACGGACTTGGTGCCGGCGAAGACCTGATCATATTCGCGGGTCATGACTTCGCGGACCTGCACGTAGTAACCGAGGCGATAGCCCTTGTTGTTCTCGGCAGATTTCTGGCTCAGCTGCTGGATGCCGACCTCGGCGTCCGGCTCGTCCTTGTAGTAACCGGTTTCCTTGGCCAGCGTGTAAGCGGCGTTGGTGATCGGCACGTAGCCGGTTTCCTTGTGCCAGAAGAACTGGGTTTCCGGCTTGGTCAGGAACTGGAAGAACTTGGCAACGCCTTCGTTCTGGGCCTTTTCCTTGCCGCTGAAGGCAAAGAGCGCGGCGCCACCGATGAAGGTCGTGTATTCCTCACCTTTGGTGATGCTGTTCCAGTACGGCAGGTTGGTGGTGCCGAAGGCGAACTTGGCGCTCTTCTTCAGGCCGCCGAAGGAACCCGAGGAGCCGAGCCACATGGCGACTTCCTGGTCGATGAAGGGCTTCTGGTTGTCGCCCCACTTGCTGCCGTAATACCCGAACAGGCCGGCTTGCTGCCATTCGCGTGCCTTGGAGAAGTGCATGCGCATGTGTTCGTTGTTGTAGTTGATCTTGGTAGCAACGCCGTCGAAGCCGTTATTCTCGTTCGCTAGCGGGATGTTGTGCCGGGAATGGAAGTTCTCGGAGAAGATCCACGGGGTGTGCGACTGGGAAAGGGCGATGTAACCGGCTTTCTTCAGCTTCGGCGCGATTTCCTCAAACTCTTCCCAGGTCTTCGGCGGCTGCACGCCGGCTTTGGCGAGCGCGTCCTTGTTGTAATAGAGCACCGGGGTGGAGCTGTTGAACGGCATGCCGATCATGTCGCCCTTGCTGTCCGCATAGAAGTTACGGACGCCGGAGATGTAATCCTCGGCGTGGAACGGAACGCCGTTCTCGTTCAGCAGGCTGGCCACCGGATAAACGGCGCCCTTGGCATTGATGATGGTGGCGGAGCCGGCGTCGAAGATCTGGATGATGTTCGGCGCTTCACCGGCGCGGAATGCAGCGATCCCGGCGGTCATGGTCTCTTCGTAGCCGCCCTTGTAGATCGGGGTCAGCTTGTATTCGCTCTGGGACGCGTTGAAGTCCTTGGCGATGGTGTTGACCGTCTCACCGAGACCGCCACCCATGGCGTGCCAGAAGGTGATTTCGGTGGCCGCGTTTGCGGCGCCGGCGCCGAGCATGGCAAGGCCGGCAGCAGCGGCGAAGATCGTCTTGGTCGCTTTCATAAGAGGCTCCGTTGGAAGAAATACGAGCGGCGACCCTATTCCCGGCACACGTCCGAACGGTGAAAGAACCGTGACATTTTCGTTGCAATAATGGCGACTAAGTTTCTCTTTTCATTTGAAAATATGAACTGTTCGTTTGTTTATTTCCGGTCATCCAGCCGCTGCGGAGATACCCGATTTGCCGCGCAAGGCGCGGATAGTCGGAGGATGCTCCGAAAGGGTATAAAATGGGCGAAGTCACCGAGGAGACCGGACCCATGGCGGACAGCAGTTCAATCGGAACCCCTGAATCAAACCGTTTCAGCGACGATGCGGCGCGCTGGACTGCGGTGGAGACCCGAGACCAGGAAGCGGTTGGCGTGTTCTTCTACGCGGTGACCACCACTGGTATCTATTGCCGCCCGAGTTGCTCCTCGCGCAAACCGAAGCGCGAGAACGTCCGGTTCTATGACAGCGCCGCCGAGGCGGAGGCAGGCGGCTACCGGGCCTGCCGGAAATGCCTCGGCGCCGATGCGGCCCACACCCGGCGTCTCGGCGCAGTCGAAGCGGCCTGCGCCCTGCTTGACGCCGCAGACGAAACCGCACCGACCCTGGATGCGCTGGCCGACGTAACCGGTCTCTCCCCCTATCACCTGCAACGCACCTTCAAGGCTGCAACCGGCGTGACCCCGAGGCAATATTGGGATGCCCAGCGGCTCGGCAGGCTGCGCGAGAACCTGAAATCGGGCGAAGCCGTTTCCCCGGCGCTTTACGGGGCGGGATACGGTTCCTCCAGCAGGCTTTATGAAAAAGCCCGCGGCCAGCTCGGCATGACGCCCGCGACCTACGGCAAAGGCGGACGCGGTGCGGTCATCGCCTTTACCCTCGCGCCCAGCCCGCTTGGCCAGATTCTCATCGCGGCCACGGAGAGCGGGATCTGCTTTCTTGCACTGGGCGAGGATGCCGGAAAACTTGAGGCGGAACTCCGTGAGGAATTCCCGAAAGCGGAAATCGTCCGGGACGACGACACACTAGGCAGGATCACCGAGGCCGTGATCGCCCATCTCGAGGGACGGCTACCGGATATCAACCTGCCGCTCGACATCCAGGCGACCGCCTTTCAGCGCCAGGTCTGGGAAGCCCTGATGGACGTGCCCTACGGCGAGACCCGAACCTATGGCGAGCTGGCGCACGCCATCGGCAAGCCAGGTGCGCCCCGGGCGGTCGGCCGGGCCTGCGGCAGCAACCGCGTCGCCCTTGTCATTCCCTGCCATCGCGCGGTCGGGGCCGGCGGCAGCCTGACCGGCTATCGCTGGGGCGTGCCCCGCAAGCGCCAATTGCTGGATGAAGAGCGTCAACAGCGTGACGAGATGACCCTGGCCGAGGCAGGGTAAACCAATCGGTATACCGCAGCGCAGAATTGCGTTATGAAAGAAAGGTCGTCAGCAGTGGCGGCCTTTTTCCCATGTCGAAGATCACCCATGCAAAAAACCGATTTCCGGGTCGATTCGGCCAGCGGCATCGCGACTCTCACGCTGATGGTCGCCCTCGGCCAGATGGCCGTCGGCCTGCTCGTTCCGTCTCTGCCGTCGCTCGTCGACTATTTCCAGACGGACATGGGCACCGTTCAGCTCACCCTGACGGTGCATTTCACCGCCTTCGCCTTTTTCCAGCTACTCGCAGGGCCGCTGTCGGACCGGTTTGGCCGCCGCCCGGTGATCCTGACCGGCCTCGCGATCTATGTTGCCGGCGCCATCGCCTGCGCGCTGGCAACCACGATCTGGGCGCTGATCAGTGCCCGCGTGCTGCTCGCCATTGGTGCCTGCGCCGGTCACGCCGTCAGCCGGGCGCTCATCCGGGACAAGTCCGAAGGCGCCGAATCCGCCCGGATCATGTCCTTCATCGGCATGGCCATGGCGCTCTCGCCAGCGCTGACCCCGACCATCGGCGGTCAACTGCAGGGCCATTTCGGCTGGCAGGCCTCGTTCGTTTTCATGGCGGTCGTCGCCGGCGTGCTGTTCCTCTTCAGCCTGTTCCGGCTGCCGGAGACCCTCGCGCAGAAAAATTTCGACGCAATGAAGCTCGGCGGCATGCTCAGAACCTACGGCACACTGATCGTCGACCGCCGGTTCTTCGGTTATGCCGCCCTGAACGGCTGTATCTTCGGCATGCTCTTCGCCTACCAGACCGGCTCGCCCTACATCCTGATGGTGGAGCTCGGCTATTCGCCGCAAGCCTACGGTTTGCTGATCCTGTTCAATGTCGCGGGTTTCCTGACCGGCAACATCATCACCAACCGGTTCGGCCGCCGGATCGGCATCCACAACATGGTCCGGATCGGCAGCGTCGTCGGCCTGATCGCGGGCTTCGCCATGTTCATCCCGGCCCAGCTCGGCCATGTCTCCGCCGCCGCGATCATCGGCCCAAGCATGCTGCTCCTCGTCGCCCTCGGCATCACCCTGCCAAGTTCCATGGCCGGTGCGCTTCAGCATTTCCCGCATATCGCCGGTGTCGCTTCCGCCCTCCTCGGCTTTCTGCAGATGGGAACCGGGGCGGTCGGCTCCTTCATCATCAGCAGCCTGCAGAACGACCATCCCCTGGTGATGCCGGACCTGTTCGCGGTAGCCGGTGTGCTCGGCGTGGTTTCGGTAATGCTGATCCCACGCCCGGGAGAAGCGAAAGACTGAGCCGCCGCAATTGACCCGGCGGGTCCACGGCGGCAGTAATATCTGGTAGTTTACATTCCCTGAACCACTAGACCTTGGTAAATGCTACACCCATGAATGCATCCAGCCCCTTGATCGTGAGAGGCCGTGACGGCGCTGATATCGAGGTACCCGTACGGATCTCGACCCGCGCCCGGCGCCTGTCGCTGAAAGTCGATCCGGCCCGCGGGGCACCAGAGCTGGTGCTGCCTCCAGGCGTTTCCCGCTCTCAGGCAGAGAGCTTCGTCGCCCGGAACGTCGTCTGGCTGGAAAACCGCCTGGCCCGCCTGCCGGACGCCATCCCCTTTGAAGACGGCACAACAATTCCCCTGCTCGGTGTCGACCACCGGATCCGCCATGCACCGGAACTGCGAGGTGCGGTCCGTCGCACCGAATGCCTTGATGATGGCTTACCATATCTGGAAGTGTCCGGCGGTGCTGACCATCTGGCCCGGCGACTGACGGACTGGCTGAAACGGGAAGCCCGGCGGGAGCTCTCGGATCGTGCCCGCTTCCATGCGGAGCAAGTTGGGCGCAAGCCGACGCGGATTTCCGTGCGGGACACACGCAGCCGCTGGGGAAGCTGCTCCTCCACCGGCGCGCTGTCCTTCTCCTGGCGCCTGATCTTGGCGCCGGAACATGTGCTGGATTATGTCTGCGCCCATGAAGCCGCCCACCTGATCGAAATGAACCATTCTGGCCGGTTCTGGGCGCTGTGCGACGGGCTGGTCGAGAATATGGACATGTCCCGCGCCTGGCTGAAACGGCACGGCGCCACGCTGCACCGCTACGGCTGAACCGTTTCCGTCACACGACCATGATCCGGTCAAATTTCCCTACGAAAGTCCCGGACATTCGTTAACGGCCGTCAAGCAGGCACACCTCATATGCATTCTCTCCGGCGCTTCTCGCTGCTTTGTTCCCTTGCCATCGCCGCCGCGCTCATTGCCGGTCAGTTCGGCGCCTTTCATCCGTTGGCAGACAGTTTTTCCCATCTGCGCCTGCACCTGTTGGTTCTCGCCGTTCCCTTCCTGCTTCTGCTGCTGGTCACGCGTGCCTGGATCAGCGCTCTGTTTCTGACCACCGTGATCGTGGTCAGCGCCGGCTCGCTTGGCCAGCTTTTCGGCGGAAGCATGCTCTCGGAAGACCGGCCGCGGGGGCCGGGCAATCTCCGGGTCCTGTCTCTCAACATGAACCACAACCACGCCAGGATTGAACCGGTGACGGCCTATATTGTGGAGATGGAACCCGACGTCATTACCTTGCAGGAAGCCGCTGTCGAGCAACCGAGACTGACGAAGCGTCTCAAGGAAACCTACCCGTATCAGGTCATCTGCCCGTATAGGGGGTCGGTCGGTATTGCTGTGCTGTCCCGGACAGCATTCACCGGGACCGGCTGTCTGGAGGATAACCGGCTCGCCTGGGCTACCGTTTCAGGCGGCGGGCGGGACACCACGATTGCCTCGCTTCATTTGCGCTGGCCGTTCCCTCTGCCCCAGGCCAAGCAAATCGAGGCATTGGCTGATATCTGGAACCAGCTTGACACTCCACTGATCATCACCGGTGACTTCAACGCCGCCCCCTGGAGCCACGCCGTGCAGAAGATCGCGGCTGATTCAGGCACGCGGGTGGTACCGGGCCTGCGCCGCTCCTTCACCTGGGGGGATAACTGGCTAGGCGACCTGATGGCCCTGCCGATCGATCATGCCCTGATCTCGCCAACGTTGAAGGTGGGCGGTGCCGCCCTCGGCCTGCATGTAAGCTCGGACCATCTGCCATTGATCGTAGATATCGAAACAGGCGCTCGTTAATCAGCGTCAGGACTAATTAGTGTTCAGGACCAGTGATCGGGGCGGCCCATCTGCCGCCTTCGACATGAAGGCAGCCCAGATTTCCGCGGGCAAGCTGCCGCCGGTGACACCATCCATGGCCGACGCATCGTCCCGGCCGACCCAGACCCCTGCAACCAGATCCGCCGTATAGCCGATGAACCAGGCATCGCGGAAATCCTGGGACGTGCCTGTCTTGCCTGCAGCCGGACGCCCGATCCGGGCCCTGCGCCCGGTTCCGTTTTCCACCACCGACTGCAGCATCGTGTTCAATGCGGAGACGATCCGTGCTTCCACGATCTGCGGGGCGGGCCGATCATCACGCGCGTAGATCGCACCTTCGGCGGATGTCTGAATGCGCTCTACCGCATAGGGCGAGACAAACCGCCCCTGATTGGCGAAGGCTGCATAGGCTGCTGTCATTTCCAGCAAGGTTACTTCGCCGGCACCGAGCGCGAGGCTCGGCCCCTCGGGCAGGGATGCCGTCACGCCGAGACGGCGCGCGACCGAGAGCGCGCGGCGGCGGCCGATCGCTTCGGAAAGATTTACCGTTGCCGCGTTCAGGGAATGCGCCAGCGCATCCTCAAGCGTGACCTCACCCCGATACCGGCCATCAAAATTCCGAGGCGTCCAGCCGTTCAGCGCAACCGGCGCATCGGGCAGCCGCGTCGATGGCGTATAACCCGCCTCAAGCGCAGCCAGAAAAACGAACGGCTTGAAGGCGGAGCCCGGCTGGCGTAGCGCCTGGGTGGCTCGGTTGAACTGGGAAGCGGCATAGTCGCGCCCGCCGATCATCGCCCGGACAGCGCCATCCGGCGACATCACCACCATGGCAATCTGTCGGGCGCCTTTCTTGGTGCCGCGCTTCATGCCCTCGCTGACAGCCTGTTCCGCGATCCGCTGCAGCCGGCGGTCAAGGGTCGTGCGGACCGAGCGGTCCCCGCCGCCGGGACCGGCATAACCGTTCGCCCGTTCACGCGCCCAGTCGGCGAAATAACGATGATTGCGGCTGACCCCCGCCGCGCCCTGGATTGCGGAAGGACGGGCAGCGATCCGCTCGGCCTCGTCCTCGGTCAAATAGCCCGCATCGACCATGTTCAGAAGAACCTGCCGGGTGCGACCATTGGAACGCTCCCGGTCAACGGCCGGATTGTAACGTGACGGGGCCTTCAGCAAGCCGACCAGCAGGGCCGATTGGTACGCCGTCAGATCCTCGACCGGGCGGCGGAAATATTTCCGGGCCGCTGCATCCACGCCGTAGGCACCGGCGCCGAAATAGACCCGGTTGAGATAAATGGCGAGAATTTCCTGCTTGCTGAAGCGGTGCTCCAGCCAGAAGGCCAGCAGCAGTTCCTGGATCTTCCGGGAGTAGGACCGGTCCGCGCTGAGAAAGACGTTCTTGGCGAGCTGCTGGGTCAGCGTGCTGCCGCCCTGCACCGTCCGGCCCGCCTTCAGATTGACGACGGCCGCGCGCAGGATCGAAATCGGATCGATGCCGAAATGAGAGAAGAACCGTCGATCCTCGGTCGCGACCAGGGCGTTTATCAGGGGATTGGGAAGATTGGCCGCCGTGACCGGGCGGCCATGCAGCGCACCGTAGGATACGAACATGGCGCCATCTCTATCGAGCAGGCGGGTCGCGCCTGCCCGCTCATATCTGTCGAGATCGGTGATATCCGGTAGCTGATAGGCATGATAGGCGAGCACACCGCCAACCAACACGAAAGCCCAGATAGCAGCAACGAAACCGTATTTGATAAGCCCCGTGACGATCCCCGTGCGCTTGCGCACCACGGCCGATTTGCGGCGCCGGGATGTTGTAGGTTTTCGGGCGGTTTTTCTGTCCTGCTTGGCCGTCGATTTGCGCGCAGTATCCTTCGTTGCGGCGGTCTTGCGCGCACCGGAAGATGAGCGGCGCGTTGTCGCCGCAGGCTTTTTTGTCGGAGTCCGTGCCATCAGGAACCGCGCCCAAAGTTTAATGTTAGGATTAACTCATAAGTATCTGATTTAAGCAAATATTTTTAACTTACTTAATATATTGGATTAACTTTAAAAATCTCGTCGCTTTTAATGCAAGGAAAATGAAAATCATTAAAAAACATACAATTAGTAGATTTTCTTAAATATATTTTTAATTTTCAACACTAATTTAATAAATACGTTCAAAAATAGGCGTTAAAAGCTTGTTTTTATTATCCCTCTCGATCCGATCACGCGCTCTCGCATTGTCCGTGATCGTCCAGGCGCGTAGCTATGCGACAGTGACTGCATCACCGGCCGGAGATCCGCCATGACCATCACGGACTGCAGGGACCTCGCCGTCTCGAATGCCGACAACGCCCTCGTCGCGGCATTGGAAAATGCTCACGAAATGTTCCTCACCTATTCCGGGGACCCGCTCGGCGAGATCACCGAGGTACTCGATGCCGAGCCGGATTTCGTCATGGGCCAGATCTTCAAGGCGTCGCTCCTGACGCAGGCGATGGAAACCCGGATCTATCCGGAGCTTGTCAGCACGCTCAAGACCGCCGAAGCGCTGGCACCACGCGCCAATGAACGGGAACGCCGGCATATCGAGGCAATCCGGGCCTGGGCCGACGGCGATTTCCATGGTGCCGTCGATCTCTGGGACGCGTTGCTGGTGCAGTTCCCGCGTGATCTGCTGGCCCTGCAGCTCGCCCATCTCTCCGACGTGCTGCTCGGCGACACGGACAACCAGCGGGACCGGGTGGCCCGCATCCTCCATGCCTGGGATGAAAGCGTGCCGGGATATGGTTATATGCTCGGCCTCTATGCCTTCGGGCTTGAGGAGAACCGGGATTTCGACATCGCCGAGGAGTGCGGCCGCCGCGCCGTGGCCATGAACCCGAAGGACGCCTACGCCATTCACGCGGTCGGTCACGTGATGGAGAGTCAGGGCCGACAATCGGGCGGCATCAACTGGATGCGATCACGCGAGCAGGACTGGGCATACAGCAACTTCGCCAATCATCTCTGGTGGCATCTCTCGCTCTATCATCTCGATCTTGCCCAGAACGATCAGGTGCTCGACATCTATGACCGCTGCCTGCGCAGTACCGATTCAAGCGGCGACAGGTACGAGGAACTGGACGCGGCCGCGCTGCTCTGGCGGCTGGAGCTGCTTGGTGTGGATGTCGGCGATCGCTGGAAGACGCTGGCTGACAAGTGGGAGCCGAGCGCGACTGACACGCTCTATGCCTTCAATGATGTGCACGCGATGATGACCTTTGTCGCCGACGGCCGCTGGGAGGTGGCGGAGCAGGTGCTGAATGCGCATGAGCGCTATACCACCGCCGCCAACGACGCGAACGCGGCCATGACACGGACGGTCGGCCAGCCCTTCTGCAAGGCCCTGAAGGCCTTTGCCGAGGAGAAATATGGAGAGGCCGTCGATATCCTGCTGCCGATCCGGTACCGCACCCGCTATCTCGGCGGCAGCCACGCCCAGCGCGACATTATCGGCATGACCTTGCTGGAAGCCGCCCTCAGGGGAGGGCGAAACGACCTTGCCCTCGCACTGGCCTCAGAGCGCACCGCGCTGAAGCCGACGAGCCCGATGAACTGGCGGTTCGCCGCCCGGGCCCATCGCGGTCGCGGCGATCATACACGGGCGACAGAGGCCGAAGCCCAGGCCATCGCCCTTCATGGATAAGCGTCAGGCCGACGCCTGTTTGTTCCAGGGCATGTGTCGCAGCATCCGCGCCATACCGCACCAGCCGGTCACACCCGCCATCAGCAGGCCAGCACCGACAAAGGCCGGGATCAGGGCATAGATCGGATCGGCCAGATAGCCCGCGAGCCCACCGGCGAAGGCGAAAGACCCGGCGATGATCTGCACCTGGCGCATGATCTCCAGCGGCGCCTTCTTGTTCCGTGTGACTGGCAGGCCCGCATCCTTCCAGGCCTCAAGGCCGCCTTCAAGGAAAGCAGCGGAGGCAAATCCGGCTTCTACAAAAAGCGGCGCATTGATCATGGTCCGATTACCGGAACGGCAATGGAGCACGACGCCTTTACCGCGATAGGGGGCAAGATCTGCGGACTTCCATGCCGAAAGCGGAATGGCAACAGATCCGGGGATCCATTCACGCGCCCGCTCGTCCGGCTCGCGGATATCGATCAGGACAAGCTTTCCGCCTTCGATCTGCGGCGCGGCGCTCTGGGCATCGATGCCCGGGAGTTCCTGGTGATTGGTCTGCATGGGTTTTCCTTTCCTTCGGCCGCTTCTATTCGGCCGCAACATCCGCCTCTTCAGGCGGACAGAAATGCTTCTGTAAAACGGCGAGCAGATCGCTGACCGGGCCCGGTGTCAGGGCGTAATACCGGCTGCGCCCTTCGGCGCGAGCCGCGACCAGTTTTTCCTCCGCCATGCGAGCGAGATGCTGCGAGAGGGCGGGCTGCGAGAGGTCCAGCCGGGCCGCGAGATCATTTACGGTGAGCTCGCCCGCATCCGCGAGGTGGCACAGCACCATGAGCCGGTTCTTGTTCCCGGCAGCCATCAGAAAATCCGCAACACCGGATGCTTTCCGCTCCATGATCTCGAGGGATAGTCCTGCCATTCGCAAAATCCTGAGCGATCCGGTTTACATATATAAGTTATTGCTTATATATTGAATCAACGAAGCGGAAACAAGCCTTTTCCGGGAGAAGTGCCGTGGACAACCTTACAAAGCCTCTGGTCGAAGGATTTTTCGACGAGCGAACATCCACCATTACCTACGTCGTGAGCTGCCCGGACACCAAACAGGCGGTCATCATCGATTCAGTGCTCGATTTCGACTCCGCCTCGGGCCGGACCTTCACCGAGAGCACGGACAAGGTGCTCGGCTATATCCGGGACAAGGACCTGCAGGTGAGCTGGCTGCTTGAGACCCATGCCCATGCCGATCATCTGTCGGGCGCGCCCTATATGCGCCGCGAACTCGGGGTCGGCATCGCCATCGGCGCGCACATCAAAGATGTGCGCGACGTCTTCAAACCGGTCTTCAACCTGCAGAATCTGAGTGAAGAGCCGAACGAGTTCCAGCATCTCTGGCAGGATGGCGACAGCTTCAAGATCGGCAATCTGGACTGCGAGGTGATGCACACGCCCGGTCATACACCGGCTTGCCTAACCTACCGGATCGGCGACGCGCTGTTTGTCGGTGACACGATTTTCATGCCTGATTTCGGCAGTGCCCGCTGCGATTTCCCGGGCGGCGACGCGCGCACCCTCTATCACTCGGTGCAGCGCATCCTGTCACTGCCGGACGACTACCGGATTTTCGTCGGACACGACTACCAGCCGGGCGGCCGCGAGATTGCCTTCGAGACTACAGTCGGGGAAGAAAAGGCCCGGAGTATCCATTTCAAGGACGGCGCCGACGAGGAGAGTTTCGTCGCCATGCGCGAGGCCCGGGACAAGACCCTCGATATGCCGAAGCTGATCCTGCCGTCGATCCAGGTGAATGTCCGGGCCGGGCAGTTACCGGAGCCGGAAGAAAACGGCGTGCGCTATCTGAAACTGCCGCTCAACCAGTTCTGAGGGACGGCGCGCCGCCTCCCTGTCATAGCCCGAGGGCGATGCGGCGCTGTTCGTATTCCGTCTGGTCTATGTCGCCGCGCAGGAACAAATCCATCAAGCCCTTCAACTCGCCGCGTCCAATAGGATTGGCGGCTGTCTGGGGTTGAGATACTGCAGTCGTGGTCCGGGGCGCGGCGGCGGGGGTGGCGGCAGGTAAGATCCTGTCATTGTTGACGTTTGCTGATTCGACCGGATTGCCTTCTTTATCGAACTTTGCTTCATACTCGGCCTTGACGGCCGGAACATCGAGCGCCGTCTGCACCCTGCATGCCCTTTGATCGGCATAGCGAACCAATGCCTTGTTGCGGACATCCAGAGCCTCAAGCTCCTTACCGGGTGCGTCTTTCAGGTCCAGTGCGGCCAGCGCCGGCCAGAACAGCAGGATTCCAACCGCCCCGATCATGATGTTGCGGCCCTGCCGGTCATGGCCTTCGACAACGCGCGAGCGCATTGCATCATTGTTCCGCCCGATTTCCCGATCGAGCTCGGAACAGGTCAGTTGATCGTCCTGCCGGGTAAACTCGGCAACAGTGACGGCTTCCCTTCCGGCGCAAGCCGAAAGCGATAGCACGAGGCACAAGGCCACGGCCCGACGATGCAACATGGATTTCCCCCAACGTCCCCAAACGCGCTTCAGTCTCGAGCGTACCCGCGACACGATTCACGGGCAATAGCCGAGAAAGTCTCTCGCGTTAGAGAGTCATCGGGGCCGCCGATCAGATATCGAGATTAGCCACCTTCAGCGCATTCTCCTGGATGAATAACCGGCGCGGTTCGACCACGTCGCCCATCAGGGTGGAGAAGATTTCCTGCGCCTCGTCCAGATGGTCGACCCGGACCTGCAGCAGGGTGCGCTGATTGACGTCGAGGGTGGTTTCCCAAAGCTGATCCGGGTTCATCTCGCCGAGACCTTTATATCGGTTCACGGTGAGGCCCTTGCGGCCGCTTTCCTGGATCGCCTCGATCAGTGCGATCGGGCCATGGATCCGCCGTTCCGCATCTTTCATCATCAGGGTGGCGCCTTTGCCAAACGTCGCTGAAAGCTCTTCGGCAAGACCGGTGAGGCGCCGGGCCTCAGGCGTCCGGACCTGCATCTGATCGATCCGGTACCGCTCGGTCACGCCACGCAAGGTGCGCTCGAACACCAGCTCGATATTGTCCGCATCGAATTGACCGGTCCAGCCACGCTCGATGTCTTCAGAAAGCGCGTCAAGCCGTTCGGCAATGCTGGTTGCCGTTTTAGTAGCGGCCTCTGGATCGGCAAGCAATTCCGGGCTCAATGCACCGGCAATAGCGCATTGCTCGACCACGAAGGCGGAGCCGATGCGGCGGACCAAAGGCTCGATCAGGGTTTTTGCATCCCGCGCCTGTTCGGCCATCCGCTCAAGGTCCGGACCGAGCATCTGGGCACCATCGGCAAGCTTCAGGGTGACCCCGTCAATGCCGTTGCTGATCAGGTAGGCTTCCAGCTCCCGGTCGTCCTTCAGATAGGTCTCGGAACTGCCTTTCTTGGCCCGGTAAAGCGGCGGCTGCGCGATATAGAGATGGCCGCGTTCCACCAGTTCCGGCATCTGCCGGAAGAAGAAGGTGAGCAGCAGAGTTCGGATGTGACTGCCGTCCACGTCGGCGTCAGTCATGATGATGATCTTGTGGTAGCGCAGCTTGTCGATATTGAACTCTTCCGAGCCGATACTGGTGCCAAGCGCGGCAATGATGGTGCCGATTTCCTGGCTGGACAGCATCTTGTCGAAGCGGGCCCGCTCCACGTTCAGGATCTTGCCGCGCAACGGCAGAATAGCCTGGGTCTTCCGGTCCCGGGCCTGTTTGGCGGAGCCGCCGGCGCTGTCACCCTCAACCAGGAAGACTTCGCAGAGCGACGGATCGCGCTCCTGGCAGTCGGCCAGCTTGCCCGGCAGGTTGGCGATATCGAGCGCGCCCTTGCGTCGGGTCAACTCGCGCGCCTTGCGGGCGGCTTCCCGCGCCGCCGCGGCTTCATACGCTTTGGAAACAATCTTTCTGCCGTCTGCCGGATGTTCCTCGAACCATTGCTGCAGCCGCTCGCCAAGGATTGATTCGACCACCGGCCGGACCTCGGAAGAGACCAGCTTGTCCTTGGTCTGGGAGGAGAATTTCGGGTCCGGAACCTTTACGGACAGAACGCAGGTCAGACCCTCACGGGCATCGTCACCGCTGAGCTGGGTCTTTTCCTTCTTCGCGATCCCGCTTTCCTGCGCATAGGCATTGATCGTCCGGGTCATGGCACCACGGAAACCGGCAAGGTGCGTGCCGCCGTCGCGCTGCGGGATGTTGTTGGTAAAGCAGAGCGTGTTCTCGTGGTAGCTGTCGGTCCACTGCATGGCGACTTCGACAGTGATGCCGTCGCGCTCACCAGAAACCACAATCGACTCATGCAGCGGGCTGTGGTTGCGGTCGAGATAATCGACGAAGGCCTTCAAGCCACCTTCATAGAATAGATCGACGGAGACTTCCTCCGCCTCGCGCTTGTCGCTCAGCAGCACATGTACGCCGGAATTCAGGAAGGCGAGTTCGCGCAACCGGTGTTCCAGGGTCTTGAAGTCGAACACCGTCTTGGTGAAGGTCTCGGTCGAGGGCAGGAACGTGATCTCCGTGCCCTTCTTGCCGTTCGCCGGACCGACCACGGCCAGCGGCGCCTCGACTTCTCCGTGGCGGAAGCGGACCACATATTCCGTGTCGTTCCGCCAGATCCGGAGCTCAAGGCTTTCCGAAAGCGCGTTCACGACCGAAACGCCGACCCCGTGCAGACCGCCGGAAACCTTGTAGGAATTCTGATCGAATTTACCGCCGGCATGGAGCTGGGTCATGATGACCTCGGCGGCGGAGACCCCTTCCTCCGCATGGATATCGACCGGGATACCGCGCCCGTTATCGGTGACCGTTGCCGATCCGTCCGCGTTCAGGGTTACCGTCACCAGATCGCAATGCCCAGCCAGCGCCTCGTCGATGGCGTTGTCGACCACCTCGTAGACCATATGGTGCAGACCCGAGCCGTCATCGGTATCACCGATATACATGCCCGGCCGCTTCCGGACCGCATCAAGCCCGCGCAGGACCTTGATCGACTCGGCGCCATATTCAGCGTCTTCGCTGGTCACGCCGTTCTGTTCCGGAAGATCATCTTGTGCCATGTCGGCTCCTAGTCCTTCAGGTGATCAATCGGCCCGCACTTCACCGTCTTCAACGGCAAAGAACTGGCCTGCGCCCTCAAGGGACGCGAATAGCGCCCGGTCGGTGCCGGTCATCCAGACCTGCCCGCCAAGCGCGAGGAGAATATCGTAAAGCGCGGCCCGCCGCCCGCTGTCGAGATGGGCAGCCACCTCGTCCAGAAGCAGCACGGGAACCGCGCCGGTTTCGTGTGCGCCCAGCCTCGCATGGCCGAGAACGATGGCAATCAGCAGCGCTTTCTGCTCACCCGTCGAGCAGAGCGGCGCCATCATGCCCTTGGTCATATGGCGGACCTCGAGGTCGCTGCGATGCGGGCCGGGAACAACCGCCGGCTCGCTGCCGTCGAGGCGCCGGGCCTTTTCCAGCCGCGCCTTCAGCTCGTCCTCGACCGCAAGCGCCGGACGGCTGGCTATCTCCGTCTCGACATAACCGTCAAGCGAGAGTTCAGCACCCGGGAACGGGCCTGAGCCGGCCATCGTCACCGCATTCAACCGCGCCACAAGACCGGACCGGGCAGCCGCGATGGCGACCGCCTTTTCAGCAATTGATTCTTCGAGCGCCGCGAACCAGGCACGATCCCGTGTGCCATTCCGCAGCAGCCGCGCCCGTTCGCGCAGCGCGTGAGTATAGGCATTCACCCGCGTCGCGTGATCCGGATCGAAGGCATAAACCAGCCGATCCAGAAAGCGCCGCCGGTTCGAGGAGCCCTCGATGAACAACCGGTCCATCTGCGGCGTCAGCCAGGAAACCGCCAGATGCTCGGCCAGCACGGTCTGGCTCTTCGCCGGAACACCGTCGATCCGCACCAGACGTTTCTCGCCACCGTCACGGCCGGTGCCTTCAGGCCCCGGATCGCGCCCGGTGCCGATCTGCACGGACCCGATCATCCCGCCGACCTCAGCCGAAACGGCCCAGGCAGCGTTGCTTCCATCGGCAGCCGCACGGCCAACTTCGGAAATTCTGGCCCGGCGCAAACCGCGCCCCGGGGTCAGGAAAGAAACCGCTTCAAGCAAGTTGGTCTTGCCGGCGCCATTCGGCCCGGTCAGCACGATTGCCGGGGAAGAAACATCCATCCGGGCCGAGGTATAATTGCGGAACGCGGTCACGGACAAACGGTTGACGCGCGGCGAGGCCCGTCCGGTGCTGGTCAGCACCGGTGCGGGCGTCGTTCGGGACATGTCCGTGTTTCGCAATGCGTTCAACATTTCCGTTCGTGCTGGCCTCGTTGCCCAGGACCGAGGCGTCCTCAGACGCGCATCGGCATCAGCACGTAAAGGGCGCTTTGATCATCCTCGTCGAGAATGATCGTCGGCGAGGCCTGGTCGGCGAGCTGGAACACCGCCCGCTCACCCTCGATCTGGCCGGTGATATCCAGGAGATACTTGGAATTGAAGCCGATCTCGATATCGCTCGCGCTGTAATCGACCTCGACCTCTTCCTGAGCGGTCCCGTTATCGGGGCTGCTGGCGGAAAGGGTCAACTGGCCGCTTGTGACGGCAAGTTTCACCGACCGTGACTTTTCGGTCGAAATTGTTGCCACGCGATCCACCGCTTCGGAGAAGCGCTGCCGGTCGACATGAAGCATCTTGTCGTTGCCGCTCGGGATCACCCGCTCATAATCCGGGAACGTACCGTCGATCAGCTTGGTGGTGACCACCGTGTCCTCGAAGGAAACCCGCAGCTTGGTATCGGAAAGCGAGATCGTGACGTCGCCGTCGGCACCGTCGATCAGCTTGCGGACCTCATTCACCGCCTTGCGCGGAACGATGACGCCAGGCATATCCGCCGCTCCTTCGGGCAATGGCATCTGCACCCGGGCGAGACGGTGACCATCGGTCGCCACCGCGCGCAGCACCTTGACGCCGTCGGCTTCGGCCGCGTGCAGGAAGATACCGTTCAGGTAATAGCGGGTCTCCTCGGTGGAGATCGCGAACCGGCTCCGGTCGATCAGCATGCAGAGATCAGCCGCGCTGATGACAAAACTGTGAGGCAGCGTATCGCCGCTGAGTGCCGGGAATTCCTCCGGCATCAGGGCGGGCAACGAGAAATTGGAGCGACCGGCCCTGATCGTCACGCGGCTGACATCGCCGGACGCGGCAAGTTCCACATCCGATCCGTCAGGCAACTTGCGCACGATATCGTAAAGGGTATGGGCCGGCACCGTCACAACACCGGCTTCCGACACGTCACAGGCCACGGATTCGACAATATCCATGTCCATGTCGGTCGTGCTGAGACTGAGCCGACCGTCCTGCGCTTTCAACAGCACGTTGGACAGGATCGGGATCGTATTCCGCCGTTCCACAACACTTTGGACATGTCCGAGAGGCTTAAGCAAAGCCGCGCGATCGATAACGATTTTCATATTCTTCTACTTATCGGCTGGAAAGTTGATCCCCCAATCGCCGACCCATCGGCGAGCGAGCGCCTCCGCATGAGACAAGCGCATGAAACTATAGCACAAGTGCATGGCGCTTGCGGTAGTTTCAAGGGCAAAAAAGTTCGTGCTGCTGACCCATTATGATCGGCACGCATACCGACCCCGAATGATCACGATTCCAGCATGCGCCGAAGCAGATCGACATCGTCGTTAAACTGCTTGTCCAGGCCCCGCAGTTCCTCGACTTTCCGCACCGCATGCAGCACCGTCGTATGGTCCCGGCCGCCGAATTTGCGGCCGATATCCGGCAGCGACTGTGAGGTCAGCTGCTTCGACAGATACATCGCCACCTGCCGTGGCCGGGCAATCGCGCGGGACCGGCGGGCCGAGTGCATCTCCGAAAGCCGGATCTGGAAATGGTTCGCCACCTGACGCTGGATTTCCTCGACGGTCACCCGGCGGTCATTGGCCCGCAACAGATCGACCAGAACTTCCTGGGTCATCTCAAGCGAGATCTCCCGGCCGACCAGCGTCGAATGGGCAACGATCCGGTTCAGCGCGCCCTCAAGCTCGCGCACGTTGGAGGAGATCTTGTGGGACAGGAACTCGAGCACTTTCTCCGGCATCTCGACGCCGAGGCGCTCGGCCTTGGACTGCATGATGCCAAGACGCAGCTCGTAGTTGGTCGGATGGATATCCGCAACCAGTCCCCAGCCGAGGCGAGACCGCAAGCGCTCTTCCATGCCTTCGAGGTCGGTCGGCGACTTGTCGGCGGAAATCACCACCTGGCGGTTCTGGTCCACCAGCGCGTTGAAGGTGTGGAAGAACTCTTCCTGGGTCGAGTCCTTGCCGCTGATGAACTGCACATCGTCGATCATCAACAGGTCGACCGAGCGGAACTGCTCCTTAAACGCGACCGTGTCGCGGAAGCGCAGTGCCCGGATGAACTGGTACATGAACTTTTCGGCGGAAAGATAGATCACCCGCCGGCTCGGATGCCGCTGCCGGACATGCCAGGCAATGGCGTGCATCAGGTGGGTTTTACCAAGGCCGACGCCGCCATAAAGGAACAAAGGATTGAAAGGCACCGTCTCGCTCTCGGCGACCCGGCGCGCGGCGGCAAAGGCCAATTCGTTCGGCTTGCCGACGACGAAATTATCGAAAGTGAAGCGTGGATCCAGCGGCGCCTCGAAATCCGGGCGCTCGTCCGATCCGGAGAAACCATGAACCGCGGGAGCCTTCAGCGCCGCGGGACGCTGCGCCGGCGCTGCCATGCCCTGCTCTGGCGCGGCATCCGCTGCCTCGTCCCGGCTGCTCTCGGACCTGCCGCGGCTCGACGCAAAGATAGCGATGGATTGCACATCGGGATGTTCGACCGACCAGATGGCCCGCAGGCGATCGGAATATTGCGAGCGGACACGGTCGCGGACAAAGGGACTCGGCGCCCGCATCATCGCCGTGCCTTCATCGATGCCCTCGAAGGTCAGCGGCTTCAGCCAGTTCCGGAAAACCGCATCACCCAGTTCTGTCCGGAGTCTGCCTCGCACACGCGCCCAACACAGCTCGTGATCGCTCGAAATGCCGGCTGTCATGTCCTGACCCCCAGCGACCGTACGTTGCGGCCCGGATTCACCCCACACATTCAAACCTCTTCTCGACCCCTTCTCCTGCACGATTCTGGTCATCTCAGAGCCCCATCCGATGTAACGACCAGCCGGCCGGAAAATTCACGCTCCGGACACAGCTTCCCCAGAGGAAATCGCCCCGGCGATTTCTTGCACTCTTCGGGCTGTGCGAAATAAATCTTTGAAACGTTGAAGGTTTTACTTGGCGCTCTTTCCGAGTGCCCTGTCAAACCTCAGCGTTAAACGAATACCGAGCCTGAATTTTTGAATGAACTTATTCATTTCTTCTTACTCTCCGGCCCGGCAGTAGGAAGCCAAACTACCCAAGTGCTTTTCGGTACGCAACCGTGACTCTATCCAAAATGACGATTTTTTTTCGCCGAAACCGCCGATCTTTTCCTTGACAGAATCAATCTCCAATTTGAATCAACGCCTTGAATTCCGTCCTTCAAAGATGACATTGCCTTTCCATTCCACCCATCGGAAAGACGCGCCCAATCGTTTGAAATTATTAGAATTTTCAGAAATCGGTGTTAATCAGGCCGCGCTGACCACAATATTTTGGGGGTCATTTTGCAACAAAAATTCAATAAAAATGCAGCCAAAGCGTCATAGACGCTTCACACCCACCAGCGGACGTGCCACTCGCCGAAACAGCAAAAGCCGCGACCCAGAAGGTGCGGCTTCCACTTGAAGTATTCGTCAGGACGTCCGTTTTTAGGCGGAGATCGCCTTGATCCGGGCAGAGAGACGCGACAGCTTGCGCGACACGGTGTTCCGGTGAAGGACACCCTTGGTCACGCCACGCTGCATTTCCGGCTGCGCAGCTTTGAACGCGGCCTGAGCGACTTCCTTGTCCCCACTGTCGATCGCCAACTCGACCTTCTTAACGAAGGTACGAATACGGCTGATCCGGGCGTGGTTCATAACCCGACGCCGGTCATTACGGCGAATACGTTTTTTGGCAGACTGATGTTGCGCCATTTGCTTCTAATCCCAGCTCGATGCGCGGAAATTCAAGAGGGCGGCTTATAGACGAGAGTCTCCCGTCGCGTCAACCGCGTAAATCCGACTGATTTGAGAATCAGCGGTTCTTGAAACTAGGCTGCCGCTTTTCCGCAAATGCCGACATCCCTTCTTTCTGGTCTTCGGTCGCGAAGGTGGCATGGAACAGCCGCCGTTCGAAGTTTATACCTTCAGCCAGTGTGGTCTCGTAGGATCGGTTGACCGCCTCTTTCGCCATAAACACCGAAGGACGGGAGAGAGAGGCGATTTTGCCCGCCACCTTGAGGGCTTCGTCCAGCAGATCGGCAGCCGGAACGACGCGGCTCACAAGTCCCGCCCGCTCCGCTTCCTCTGCGTCCATCATGCGGCCGGTGAGGCACATTTCCATGGCCTTGGACTTGCCGACGAAACGCGTCAGACGCTGCGTGCCCCCGGCCCCCGGGATCGTTCCGATGGTGATTTCCGGCTGGCCGAACTTCGCCGTGTCCGCAGCCAGGATGAAATCGCACATCATCGCCACCTCGCAGCCGCCTCCGAGCGCGTAGCCGGAAACCGCAGCGATCACCGGCTTGCGGCAATCGGTCAGGTCTTCCCAGCCGCTGGTGATGAAATCCTGGCTGAACACGTCGGTGAAGCTCTTGCTCTGCATCTCCTTGATGTCTGCGCCGGCGGCGAAAGCCTTCTCGCTGCCAGTCAGCACCATACAGCCGACCTCGTCATCCGCCTCGAAATCCGCGAGTGCCTTGCTCAGCTCCGCCATCAGCGGACTGGACAGGGCGTTCAGCGCCTTCGGCCGGTTCAGGGTAATGAGGCCAACGGCCCCCTTCTTCTCAACCAGAATGTTTTCATATGCCATCGGATCGCTCCCATTTCATCCGTTACGCGCCCGCGGGACGAGCCCGCCGGTCATCTAGGCAATAAGGAATACCGGACCAGCGTATCCTCGCCGTCCGGTGTGAAGTCCAGCGTCAGGCTCTCCCCCTCACGCTGGTAGGTATTCTCGTCCGCTCTGGTCCAGCCGAGCTGGCCGAGGGTCTCCGCATAAAAGGACTGAATCCCGGCAACGGGTACGGGACCGCGGGCAAAGGCAACCACGATCCGTCCGCTGGCGGCATCGAATGCCAGCGAGGCGTCTGGTACCTGTTCAAGTCCAGGCATCAGGGGCAGATCGGCAAAGCCCTCGACAAAGCCGTCCGCCGCCAGTCCCGCCCGGGCAGATACCAGCAGCAGAACCAAGACAAACACTCTGACAAGGAGCCGAAGCGCCCGGAGTGCGGACCCGCGCTTGTTGTTTTGCCGGATAGACATGATGGCAGCTTCTACCTCACCGCTGGCAGCGTGGACAATAGAAAGTGGATCGGCCGGACTGGACAATACGGCGGATCGGCCCGTGACCGGGTTCCACCGGACATGCCGTGCCCTCGCGGTCATAGACGGCGAATTCATGCTGGAAGTAGCCGAGCTCCCCGTCCGGCCGGGCATGATCCCGGAGCGTGGAGCCACCGGCCCGGATCGCCGCCTGCAGCACCTCCCGGATATCGCCCGCCAGCCGCTCGGCCCGCGCACCCTGTACGTTGGCGGCCTTGCGCAAGGGGGAGATGCCGGAGCGAAACAGGGCCTCGGAAACATAGATATTGCCGAGCCCGGCGACGACCTTCTGATCCAGAAGAGCTGCCTTGATCGGCGTCTGCTTGCCTTTCAGGGCGGCGGCCAGCGCCGGGCCGTTAAAGGCATTGGAAAGCGGCTCCGGCCCCATCCCGGCAAAATGCTTGTGAGCCGGTAGCTCGGCCTCCGCCGCGAGATCCATGGAACCGAACCGGCGCTGGTCGTTGAACCGGATCACGGTGCCATCCTCCGTGGTGAAGACGACATGATCGTGCCGGTCCAGCTCAGGCGGGCGGGTCTCGTCGATGGTCACCCGGCCGGACATGCCGAGATGCCAGATCAACACCGTGCCGTCTTCCATATGGACAAGCATGTATTTTGCCCGCCGCGACATGCTTGCGACCCGCTGGCCTTCGAGCCGGGCAACGAAATCCTCTGGAAACGGCCAGCGCAGATCCGGCCGCCGCTGCTCCACACGCACCAGCCGCTTGCCCTCCATAAAGGGCTGCAGGCCGCGCATTACGGTTTCAACCTCGGGCAATTCAGGCACGTCGCACCCCTTCGCTTCGGCGTCTGTTCCTCTGTACGGGAGCAGGCAGACATGGGCAAGCAGGCAGACATGGGCAAGCATGACCGGAAGACCATTGCTTCTCCTGTTGGATTGCCGCTCACTCTGGGCTAGATCACGGGTGGGGCGAATCTTGGGACCGCCCCGGACCGGCAGCGGGATTTGCGCGATGACTGAGAACGCCACCACCCATTTCGGCTTCAAGGATGTGCCTGTCGGCGAGAAAGCCGGGCTTGTCCGCGAGGTTTTCGACTCCGTCGCCGGACGCTACGACCTGATGAACGACCTGATGAGCCTCGGCATCCACCGGCTCTGGAAGGCCGCACTGATGGACTGGGTAGCACCGCGCCCGGACCTCACCCTGCTGGACGTGGCCGGCGGCACCGGCGACATCGCGTTCCGCTACCGGGAGCGCGGCGGCGGACCGGTCATTGTCTGCGATATCAACGAAGCGATGCTGACAGTCGGCCGCGAGCGGGCGGCGGAAAACGGCATCGAGGATCTGACCTGGACCGTCGGCAATGCCGAGATGCTGCCGATCGAAAGCAACTCTGTCGATCTCTACACCATCGCCTTCGGCCTGCGGAACGTCACCGACATCGACGCCGCCCTGCGCGACGCGCGGCGCGTGCTGAAGCCGGGCGGGCGCTTCCTGTGTCTCGAATTCAGCCGCCTCGCCCTGCCGGCGCTCGACCCGGTCTATGATTTCTATTCCTTCAAGGTGCTGCCGGAAATCGGCGCCCGTGTCGCCGACGACCGCGACGCCTATCTCTACCTTGCCGAAAGCATCCGGAAATTCCCCGATCAGGAGCGCTTCGTCGACCGGATCGAGGCCGCCGGCTTCGGACGCATCCGGTACCGCAACCTCTCCGGCGGTATCGCGGCCATCCATTCCGCCTGGAAGATCTGATCCGATATGTGGCGCGCTCTTCGTAACCTCGTCCGTCTTTGCCGCTCCGCCTGGATTCTCTCCCGGTACGGGGCCTTGGCGCCGCTCGCCAACATTCCGCAAGCACCGGCGCTCGCCTTTGCCGCGCGCTTCGTGCTGCTGTTCCGGGACCGGCGCTATGACCGGCTGCGCCCAGGCGAGCGACTGGCGGCAGCCCTCAGCGCCCTCGGCCCCAGCTTCATCAAGTTCGGCCAGTCTCTTGCCACCCGGTCCGATCTGATCGGCGAGGAGCAGGCGCACGACCTTTCCCAGCTGCAGGACCGCCTGAAACCCTTCCCGGTCGCCGTCGCCAAACAGACACTTGAGGAAGAGCTCGGACGTCCCATCAACGAGGTGTTCAGCAGCTTCGACGAGAAACCGGTCGCCGCCGCCTCCATCGCCCAGGTGCATTTCGCCGTCACCACCGACGGCGAGGAGGTCGCGGTAAAGATCCTCCGGCCCGATATCGAGAAACGGTTCGCCCGCGACCTTGATCTGTTTCACTGGATCGCCGAGCTGCTGGAAGAGCACTGGCCCTGGATCCGCCGCCTGAAGCCGGTTGAGGTGATCGATCTTTTCGCCGAAACCGTCGTCATGGAAATGGACCTCCGCATGGAGGCCGCCGCCGCATCCGAGCTCGCCGAGAATTTCGCTGACGATCCGGGTTTCCGGGTACCACAGGTCAACTGGAGCCGGACCACCGCCCGGGTGATGACCGTGGAACGGGTACACGGTACACGGATCGACGATCTGGAAACGCTGATCGAAAATGGTCAGGAACCGACCGAAATCCTGCGCCGGGCCGCCACCGCCTTCTTCAATCAGGTATTCCGGGACGGCTTCTTCCATGCCGACATGCATCCGGGCAACGCCTTCGTGGACACCGAGGGCCGTGTCGTGCCCGTCGATTTTGGCATCATGGGGCGGCTCGACCAGAAGACCCGTTATTTCCTCGCCGATATGCTGACGGGCTTTATCACCGGCGATTACCGCAAGGTCGCCGAGGTGCATTTCCGGGCCGGTTATGTGCCCGCACACAAGAACATCGACGCTTTCACCCAGGCCTGCCGCTCCATCGGCGAGCCGCTGCTCGGCCGGCCGCTGCATGAAATCTCCGTCGCCCGCCTGCTGGCGCAATTGTTCCGCATCACCGAACAGTTCGAGATGGAAACCCAGCCCCAGCTCCTGTTGTTGCAGAAGACCATGGTGGTGGCGGAAGGCGTCGGCCGGACGCTTAACCCCGAGGTCAATATGTGGGAGCTGCCCCGGCCGATGATCGAGGACTGGATGCTGGAGCATCGCGGTCCCCAAGCCCGGATCAAGGAAGCCACCTCCCACGCCATCGCCCTCGCCGAGCGCCTGCCACAGATGGTCGAGACCGCCGACAGGGTGATGGGCTCGCTGACCGAAGGCGGCGTAAAGCTGCATCCCGATACCGTTGCCCGCTTCGCCGAGGAGAGCGCGAAGCGCCGCCGCTCCTTCTGGCCGGTCTGGCTGGCACTTGCGATCGCCGTCGTCGCGCTGCTCTTCGGCTGAGAAAGACGGGAAGAGAGCAAGGCACTCGCGTAGCCGACATCTTGCCACCGCTCCGCCCCGGACCTAGAGTCCGCCGCATCAGATATGATTAAGAGGAGAGGCCCATGGCCTCCGGCAAACGGGTTCTGCTGATCGTCGGTGGCGGCATTGCCGCCTATAAGGCGCTGGAGCTGGTGCGGCTGCTGCGCAAGCGCGGAATTGCCGTGCGCGCGGTACTGACAAAAGCGGGCGCGGAATTCGTGACGCCACTCAGCCTCTCGGCGCTGACCGAAGACAAGGTCTATACAGATCTCTTCTCCCTCACCGACGAGGCGGAAATGGGGCACATCCAGCTTTCCCGTTCCGCCGATCTGATCGTCGTCGCCCCTGCCACCGCCGACCTGCTGGCGAAGATGCGGGCCGGGCTGGCGGGCGATCTGGCCTCCACCCTGTTGCTGGCGACCGACACGCCGGTACTGGCCGCACCGGCCATGAATGTCCGGATGTGGACCCATGCGGCGACGCAGGAAAATGTGAAGGTGCTGGCCGAACGCGGGATTTCCTTCATCGGGCCGGACGAGGGCGACATGGCCTGCGGCGAGTTCGGGCCGGGGCGCATGGCGGAACCGGCGGCGATTGCCGAAGTCGTCGCGGCGCAGCTCGATCCAGCGGCAAAGCCGCTGGCGGGTAAACGCGCCGTGGTCACCAGCGGGCCAACATATGAGCCGATAGACCCGGTGCGCTATATCGCCAACCGGTCATCCGGCAAGCAGGGTCATGCCATCGCGGCGGCGCTTGCAGCGGCGGGTGCCGAGGTGACACTGGTCACCGGCCCGACGCGGGAGCCCGATCCGGCAGGCGTCACCGTCCACCATATCGAGACAGCGCAGCAGATGCTGGCCGGGGTCGAAGCCGCCCTGCCCGCCGATATCGCCGTCTTCGCCGCCGCCGTCGCCGACTGGCGGGTGGCCGAGGAAGCGCCACAGAAGCTGAAGAAGACCGGCAGCGGGGATATCCCGGCGCTCGCCATGACCGAGAACCCGGACATCCTGAAGACGGTCTCCGGCCTCGGTGGGGCGCGACCGACGTTGGTCATTGGTTTCGCTGCCGAAACGGAAAACGTCATCCCCCACGCGACCGAGAAACGCGCCCGCAAGGGCTGCGACTGGATCCTGGCCAACGATGTCAGCCCGGCGACGGGCACCTTCGGCGGGGATGCCAACACCATTCACCTGATCACCGGGGACGGCGCCGAGGACTGGCCCACCCTGACCAAGAAAGAGGTGGCGACAAAGCTCGCCGCCCGCATCACGGAGCATTTCACGGCATGACGACCGCCACCGTCGACGTCCGCGTCCGCCGCCTGCCGCACGGCGCCGATCTTCCATTGCCGGAATACCAGACGCCGGACAGCGCCGGCATGGATCTGATGGCCGCGATTTCAGAGGATGTCGTTCTTGCGCCGGGCGCGCGCACGCTGATTCCGACCGGCCTTTCGATCGCCCTGCCACCAGGCTTCGAGGCGCAGGTCAGGCCGCGTTCAGGGCTGGCACTGCGCAACGGCGTGACCCAGGTGAACACACCCGGCACCATTGATGCGGATTATCGCGGCGAGATCGGCGTTATCCTGATCAACCACGGCCAGGAGCCTTTCACGGTGACCCGCGGCATGCGGATCGCGCAGATGCTGGTGGCGCCGGTGATCCAAGCCCGCTGGCAGGAAGTCGGAGAACTGGACGAGACGGCGCGCGGCAGCGGCGGCTTCGGCTCAACCGGGACCGGCTGAGCGCTGGCGCGCGAACACGCACACACTTGTTCCGTACCGGCCGTTTAAGAGCCGGGCGGGATTGACCAGCTTGAGCAGGACAGGACATCCCCGAGGGAGGAACACCAGATGAGCGCAACCGAATTCCGCGGAAAAATCTACGACAGCATCCTTGATACGATCGGCGGGACACCCCTCGTCCGCGTCTCGAAACTGGCTGCAGCCAAGGGCGTCAAGGCAGACATCCTTGCGAAGCTTGAGTTCTTTAATCCGCTGGCCTCGGTAAAGGATCGGATCGGCAAGGCGATGATCGAAGCCGCCGAAGCCGCCGGAGAGCTCAAGCCCGGCGCGACGATTATCGAGCCGACCAGCGGCAATACCGGCATCGGCCTTGCCTTCGTCGCAGCCGCCAAGGGCTACAAGCTGATCCTGACCATGCCGGAATCCATGTCGATCGAGCGCCGCAAGATGCTGGCGTTCCTGGGGGCCAAGATCGTGCTGACCGAAGCACCGCTCGGCATGAAAGGCGCAATCGCGAAAGCCGAGGAACTGGTCGCCCAGACACCGGGCTCCTTCATGCCACAGCAATTCGCCAACCCCGCGAACCCCGATGTCCACATCCGCACCACAGCGGAGGAAATCTGGGCGGATACCGGCGGCGATATCGACGCTTTCGTCTCGGGTATTGGCACCGGCGGTACCATCACGGGCGCCGGCGGCGTCCTGAAGCAGCGCAACCCGAAGCTTCACATTGTTGCCGTCGAGCCGGAAGCCAGCCCGGTGCTGTCCGGCGGCAGCCCGGCACCGCACAAGATCCAGGGGATCGGGGCCGGTTTCGTGCCGGAAATTCTCGACACGAAGATCTATGACGAGATCATTAAAATCAGCAACGAGACCGCCATCGAGACGAGCCGCGAGGCCGCCCTCATCGAGGGCCTGCCGGCCGGCATTTCCTCAGGCGCCGCCCTTGCCGCCGCCTTCGAGATCGGCAAACGCCCGGAAATGGAAGGCAAGCGGATCGTCGTCATCATTCCGAGCTTTGCCGAACGCTATCTCTCGACCGCCCTGTTCGAGGGCCTCGGGGAATAAGCGGTATGGAACTGAATGACGAGCAGTTCCATCGCTATGCCCGCCACCTGATCCTGGACGAGGTCGGCGAGGAGGGGCAGGAGCGCCTTCTCGCCTCCCGCGTCCTGGTGATCGGCGCCGGCGGGCTCGGCTCACCGCTGCTGCTCTATCTCGCCGCGGCGGGGGTCGGCACGCTCGGCATTGTCGATGACGATGAAGTTGATCTGACCAACCTGCAGCGCCAGATCGCTCACGGCACCGGCTCGGTCGGTATCTCCAAGGTCGCATCGGCGGCGGAGTCCGTCGCCCGGATCAATCCGGGTATCCAGGTGAACCTCTACGAGGAGCGGCTGACGGCCGACAATGCGGCCGCGCTTTTCGCCGACTATGACCTGATCGCCGACGGCAGTGACAATTTCGCCACCCGCTATCTCGTCAACGATGCCGCCTATTTTGCCGGCAAGCCACTGGTCTCCGGCTCCCTGCTGCGCTTCGAGGGTCAGCTTGCGACCTTCCGGGGCGGTGTGCCCGGGCATGAGGGCGAGCCCTGCTATCGCTGCCTGTTCCCGACCGAACCGCCGCCCGGCATGATCCCGCGCTGCGAGGAGGCCGGTATTCTGGGGGCGGTCGCCGGTGTTATCGGCACGCTGCAGGCCACCGAGGTTCTGAAGGAATTGCTCGATCTCGGCAGCAGCCTGTCCGGCCATCTGCTGATCTATGACGCGCTGGGTCCGACTTTCCGCAAGATGAAAGCCGCCCGCGATCCGGGCTGCGCGCTCTGCGGCACCGACCCGACAATCCGCGAAATCGCCTGATCTCTGCCCTAATTCGGTCCTGATCGGCATGTGTCATATGCCACGTCGATGATCGATAACGGATTGGAAATAATCCGGTCGGTTACCATATCTTCATCTTAGCGAGTGAGAATGATCAGGACGCGACTGATTCCGCAATAGGGCGAAATCCAGGTCGATCCGGGAGAGTAAGAACCATGAACGGGCACAAATCGAAGAGACGGATCGGCGGCAATGGTGTTGTACCTAGCGAAGCCGATCTCCAGGCCAGTGGGTCCTGGGGCCTACCGCTTCTCGGGATTACGTTGGTGCTTACCCTGGTTCTGGTCAGCGTAATGGCCGGCTCCGGCGACGCCAGTGCCTTTTTCGGTCATTAATTCCAGTAGGCTGAAGCACTCAGAACTCGAGCTCTAGCACCCTGTCCGGCGGCCGGTGGCCGTCGACGAACGTCTTCACGTTCACGATCACCTTTTCACCCATATCGATCCGCCCCTCGATCGTCGCCGAACCCATATGCGGCAGCAGTACCACGTTGGAGAGGTTCAGCAGCTTCGGGTCGACTTGCGGCTCGTGCTCGAAAACATCGAGACCCGCCCCTGCGAAATCCCGGTTCGACAACGCCTGAACCAGCGCCTCCTCATCCACTACTTCGCCACGCGAGGTATTGACCAGATAGGCGTGGGGCTGCAGCAATGAGAGCCGTCGCGCGTTCAGCATGTGATAGGTCGCGGGTGTGCGCGGACAATTCACCGAGACGATATCCATGCGGGACAGCATCTGATCCAGATTGTCCCAATATGTGGCTTCCAGCTCCTGCTCGACCTCGGGATGCAGACGCCGACGGTTGTGATAATGGATCGAAAGCCCGAACCCGCGGGCCCGCTTCGCCACTGCCTGACCGATCCGGCCCATGCCGATGATTCCGAGGCGCTTGCCGTGAATACGGTGACCGAGCATCACCGTCGGCCCCCAGCCTTCCCATTTTCCGGAACGCACCAGCTTCTCGCCCTCGACCAGACGCCGCGGCACCGCAAGAATCAGCGCCATGGTCATGTCCGCCGTATCCTCGGTCAGCACGCCGGGGGTGTTGGTGACGATGATGCCCTTCTTCTTGGCCGCAGGCACATCGATATGGTCGACACCCGTGCCGAAAGAGGCGATCAGCTTCAGGTTCGGCCCCGCTTCCTCGATCAATTTCGCGTCGAGTTTATCGGTCACGGTCGGAATCAGAATGTCCGCTTCCGCCATGGCGGCTTTCAGCTGTTCCCGCGAGAACGGCTCATCCGACATGTTCAGCCGCGTATCAAATAGCTCCATCATCCGGGTTTCCACCGGATCCGGTAGCTTCCGCGTGACGATGACAAGCGGCTTGCTGGTTGTCATGGGATTTATCCTTCGCCCCGAAACCCTGTTCTTCCGGGAAATATCAGGCGTCTGGTGAATTGTCCACAAAGTGACAAGTATCTCGGCTATATAGCGCCGCCCCTCTTACTCCACCCCAATTGCAATGGTAGGATGATCTGTCATTCCGGGATACGCATCATGTTTCTGAAACCGCTCTCGCTGATCATCGCCCTGTTGATCGTGCCGACCTCACTTCTGGGTGGCCTGAATATGGCTGCCAAAGCGGAGACCGTAGGCAGCGTGACCGGCCTGCCGATCCCCCGCTATGTCACCCTCCAGGCAGAAGAGGTCAATGTCCGGACTGGGCCCGGGGTGCGATACCCGGTGGATTGGGTCTTTGTGCGCGAGAACATGCCAGTCGAGATCGTTTCCGAATTCGAGAACTGGCGGAAAGTAAGGGATTTTGAAGGCACCGAGGGCTGGGTGCATCAGAGCATGCTGTCCGGGCGCCGCTCCGTGCTGGTGATCGGCCGCAACCGGACCCTTCGCCGCGAGCAGGCGGACAGCGCACCGGCCGTGGCCCATCTGGAGCCCGGCGTGATCGCCTGGCTTGAAAGCTGTGCGCGGGAATGGTGCGAGATAGAGGTATCCGGCCTTAGCGGCTGGGTACACAGATCGGCGATCTGGGGCATTCGGGTCGATGAGTCGCTGCGTTAAAAACGTGGGGCGTTAAAAACGTGGCGGGCTAGAGAAACACGAGGTTTTGATCGACCTTAGATCTCTTTTGCCTTCAGACGGATAATCAGGTCGACCCGTTCGATTTCCGTACCTTCCGGAGCGTCCGGAAGCGTGACGAAGCCGACCCTTTCGGCTGGGATATCCGTCAGCCGCAGCTCATCTTCAACGAAGAAATGATGATGATCCGTGGTATTCGTATCGAAATAGGAACGACCGGACTCCACCACGACTTCCCGCAGCAGGCCAGACCCGGTGAACTGATGCAACGTGTTGTAAACCGTGGCAAGCGAGACCGTGATCCCGGCTTCTCCAGCTTCCTTGTGAAGCTGCTCCGCCGTCACATGACGGTCGCCTGCGGCATACAGCAGATCCGCAAGTGCAAGACGCTGACGCGTCGGGCGCAATCCAGCCTTCGTCAGGCGTCCGGACAGGCTTTGCGTTTCACTATAGGCTTCAGCACTACTCATTCCCGGTATCCCATTCGGTCTCTCGGGGTCTCGCCACTCGGGCGCCTCAATCCTAAGACAGAGCGTTAATCCGTCTAATATGTCAAGTCATCGGGCATCATATGCCACGTGATTGCTTGCGCTCCCCACCATATTTAGGGTAGGCGGTGCATGAAATGTGAGAGATGGCGCGGTCGCGCGGTTGCAGTCTATTATGGGACCGAACACGGTCCCGCCTGACGATAAGCGCTGGCGTACGGGAAGGAACGGCATTGTTGGACTTCAAGGAAAAGAACAGCTTCGGTTACGAAGACCTGATCAAATGCGCCAAGGGAGAACTTTTCGGCCCCGGGAACGCGCAGCTTCCGATGCCGCCGATGCTTATGTTCGATCGTATCACCAACCTATCGAAGACCGGCGGCGCCTATGACAAGGGCTCGGTTACGGCCGAGTACGATATCAAGCCGGACCTCTGGTTCTTCGATTGCCATTTCGTCGGCGACCCGGTGATGCCGGGCTGCCTCGGCATGGATGCTCTCTGGCAGCTGCTCGGCTTCACGCTCGGCTGGATGGGCGGGCCGGGTTCCGGTCGGGCAATCTCCGTCGGCGAGGTGAAATTTTCCGGTCAGGTACTGCCGTCCGCAAAACTGCTGACCTACACGCTGGACCTCAAGCGCGTGATCATGCGCAAACTTTACATGGGGATTGCCGACGGCCGCGTGGAATGCGATGGCGTCACGGTCTTCGAGGCGAAGGATATCCGCGTCGGACTGTTCCAGAACACGGCAACCGAAGGGGCAAATTGATATGCGTCGCGTCGTCGTCACCGGTCTCGGAATTGTTTCAAGCATCGGCAACAATGCAGAGGAAGTCACCGCTTCCCTGCGCGCCGGCAAATCCGGCATCGAATTCGCGCCGGACTATGCCGATCTCGGTTTCCGCTCCCACGTCCATGGCTCGATCAAGCTGGACCCGTCGGAACATATCGACCGCAAGCTGATGCGCTTCATGGGTAACGGCGCGGCCTACAATTACATTGCTGCCCAGCAGGCCATAGAAGACGCGGGCCTGGAGCCCGCCGACGTCAGCAACCCGATGACCGGCCTGGTCATGGGCTCCGGCGGGCCGTCGACATCCAACATGATGCAGGCATTCGACACGGCGCGTGAAAAGGGTCCGAAGCGGGTTGGCCCCTACATGGTGCCGCGCGTCATGTGCAGCACCAATTCCGCGACCCTCTCGACGGCCTTCAAGATCAAAGGCCTCAGCTATTCCATCTCTTCCGCTTGCTCGACCAGCTCGCACTGCGTCGGCAACGCATATGAACTGGTTCAGATGGGCAAGCAGGACGTCATGCTGGCCGGTGGCGGCGAGGAGTTGCACTGGACGCTCTCCGTCCTGTTCGACGCGATGGGCGCTCTTTCCTCGAAATACAACGACACGCCGGACAAAGCATCCCGCGCATACGACGCCAATCGCGACGGTTTCGTTATCTCCGGCGGTGGCGGGGTCCTCATTCTGGAGGAGCTTGAGCACGCGAAGGCACGCGGCGCCAAGATCTATGGCGAGATCGTGGGTTACGGCGCCACGTCCGACGGCGCCGACATGGTCGCGCCCTCCGGCGAGGGCGGTGTGCGGTGCATGCAGATGGCACTGAAAGACGTTGAAGGACCGGTTGACTACATCAACGCTCATGGCACCAGTACGCCGGTCGGCGACACGATCGAACTTGAAGGCATCCGTGAGGTCTTCAAGAACCGGGGCGCAACCCCGCCGATCAGCTCGACGAAATCCCTGAGCGGTCACTCACAAGGCGCGACCGGCGTTCACGAAGCGATTTACACACTGCTGATGATGAAGAACGACTTCATCGCTGCCTCCGCCAACATCGAAACCGTCGACCCTGAGGTCGAGGACATGCCGATCGTGCGGGAACGCGTGGACAACGCCGGGCTGCGTGTTGCCATGTCGAACAGTTTCGGATTCGGCGGCACCAATGCCGTGCTAGCTTTCCAGAAATACGACGCCTGATAGCGGAGCGACCGGGATGACCGACCTGATTGACGACACGGCCGATCAGCGTGACGCGGAATCGGCGCCTTACAAAGGCCTGATGGCCGGCAAACGCGGTCTGATCATGGGGGTCGCCAACGACCGCTCGATCGCCTGGGGGATCGCCGCCGCAGCCGCCTCGCAAGGTGCCCAGCTGGCGTTCACATACCAGAACGAGTCCCTGAAAAAGCGGGTTCATCCTCTGGCGGAGAGCGTCGGCTCCCCGCTTGCCGTCATGTGCGATGTCTCGGACGACGATGCGCTGGACCGGGCGTTCGATGAAATCGGCACCGCCTGGGGCGGTCTTGATTTCGTGGTTCATGCCATCGCCTATTCGGACAAGGGCGAGCTGAAGGGACGCTACGCGGATACCTCGCGGGATAATTTCCTCAACACGCTGGATATCTCCTGCTTCTCCTTCACGAATATCGCCCGCCGCGCCTGGCCTCTGATGAAGGACGGCGGCAGCATGCTGACCCTGTCCTATCTCGGCGCGAACCGCACGACGCCGAACTACAACGTCATGGGAGTGGCCAAGGCCGCTTTGGAAGCGAGTGTCCGGTATCTGGCCGCCGACCTCGGCGAGCATGGCATACGCGTGAACGCAATCTCCGCCGGCCCGATGAAGACCCTCGCCGGCTCAGCCATTGCCGATGCCCGTCACACCTTCCGCTTCGCCGAGACCAACGCACCGCTCAAACGCAATGCGTCCCTGACAGAAGTTGGACAGGCCGGTCTTTATCTACTGAGTGATCTGTCTGCGGGCGTGACCGGGGAAATCCACTATGTGGACGGCGGCTTCCATACCGTCGCAATCCCCAAGCCGGAACGCGACGCGGACTGATCCGCGAAGAGATGGATCTGTAAAAGGGCCTCAGGGACGCCGGCTGCGCAGGTCGACAATGCCTTCGCCGCTTTTCAGATCGTATCCCGGAAGCTTTTTCTTCAGCAGATCCACAGCCAGTCCGGAGGATTGCGGCCGTGTGATGCTGAGAATTTTCGGCGATCCGTCACTGGCTTCGAAGGGGAAGAGCAGGCGGAGGAAGTTCCGCTCTTCGCCGTGGGCATAGTTGCGGTGCACGATTGAGAGATTTGGCCACTTCGTCTCGCGGCACACCAGGTAATCCTCGAGCTGGCAACGACGCAGCGCCTCGTCATCAAGCTCCGCGAATTTCATCCCGGTCATATCCGCACCCTGCCAGAAGCCGGTGCCGGCATCCCAGTGCTCGATAAAATAGTTGTCGGGATTGTCCTCACCCACATTGAAAACATGGATGGCGCACTGCGGAGCAATGGCCCTCAGGACATCGATCTTGAATTTACCTTCGATCAGACGGCCATCGGGATCGCGAGTCTTTTCTATATAGAGGGCACAGCGCTCCATCTGGTCCGGGTCGAGCCCGTGCAGGAGTTCATCCCGCACGTAGATCTTCCGGCTGCGGCTGAGATCGCTCTCCCACACCTTATATCCAATGACTGGATCTACCTGCCCCGGAACCAGAATTTTTCCGCTACTGCCCGCGCCGACCGGCTCCCAGTCTTCCGGGATAACCTCGTCCAGCCGCTGCAAGGTTTTCATCGACGCCTCAAAGTCGGGGCTGTCGATGCCTTTAAGCAATGTGTCGGATATACCCGCTGCAGAGGCGAATTTGTATTTCCGGATTCCTGTCTCGACGTAATAGCGGTGGCAACGGTACCGCAGTTCCGTCTCGAGCTTCGATATCGCGTTTTTGAATCGACCCATGCCTAAGACCTTATTCCCATTTCTTTGGGAATGCAATTTCCATTTTTCTGGGAATTATTTTCTCGCCCAATTGTGCGTCGTAGATTTTCTGAAAATAATGTTTTTATGTTTTTCAATGCACTAACAAGAACCAGTGCACCTTTGTATGCAATATAGACACGCTAGACGGGTATGCTGAACAATTTACGCTTGCGCTTTCCCATTTTTCTGGGAATAGTGACGAATATAAGGACCTACTACTTGGAGACACCTCATGGCAGACAGCTTGAAATCGTCCGAACAGGGTAGAGACATACTCGGTTCCGCCCTGAAGACGGTTGAGGACGGGGACCGCGACGCCAGCCGTATGGTGCGCCGCCATTTCCGTTTAGAGAGCAGGCGCACAAGCATCTGCCTTCATCCTGAGGAATGGTCGATGTTCGATCTCGTCTCAAAAAGACTGGGCTATAATGCCAAGGCGCTGATCAACGAGATTGACCGGACGCGCGGCTCCAGCTCCGTCCCTTCAGCAATGCGGGTCTTCATGCTCGGATATTGGCGGGATCTTGCCCGGATGAATGCCGGACGGGCAACTCAGGCCAGCGCAGCAGCCGCCAAAGGCTCGTCGGTAATGACCGCATCCACACCCCAGCCAATGAGGCTTTCAGCCCGCTCCGGATCGTTCACCGTATAGGTTAGAATACGGAAGCCTGCATCATGGATTGCCGTAACTAAACCGGCGTCCAGGCAGGCATGGTTCGGATGGACTGAAAAACAGCCAAGGTCCTTGGCTGCCCCATGCCAACCCTCTGCCATCGTGTCTGACAGATAGCCTCGGAGAAAATCCGGGGCTTTTTCTTGTGCGATCCGCAAACAGTCCGGCACGAAGCTGGAGACAATGATCCGGTCCGTCAGATCCGGGCAGAGATCGTTCAGCATGTCCGAGACCAGCTCGGCTGTTCGCACTTCCCGGCCCGTTGTCGGCTTGATTTCCACATTCATGGATAGTCCCAGCGCCCGACAGCAGGCGATGGTCTCCTCGAAGGTCGGGATACGTTCTCCCGCAAAGCCAGGACCGAACCAGGAGCCGGCATCAAGCGCCTTGAGGGCTGACAGTGGGTGAACCGCCACCGGGCCGGAGCCATTGTCGGTACGGCCCAGTTCCTCGTCGTGATGCAGCACCGGCACGTCGTCCGCGCTCAGCATCACATCGAACTCAACCCACAAAAAACCGGCCTCCGCCGCAAGGCGGAAGCCGGTCAATGTGTTTTCAGGAGCCTCGGCGGCAATCCCGCGATGTCCGACAAAGCGGGACAGCCGGAGGCTCATCAGTAAAAGCTCTTACGCTTCTGCTTCGGAAAGATCGGCGCCGGTTTCCTGATCCACGACCTTCATGGACAGCTTGACCTTGCCACGATCATCGAAGCCGAGAACCTTGACCTTCACCTCATCGCCGACATTGACCACATCGGTGGTCTTGCCGACCCGCTCGCTCTTCAGCTCGCTGATGTGAACGAGGCCGTCCTTGGCACCGAGGAAGTTCACGAAGGCGCCGAAATCGACGGTCTTCACGACCTTTCCGTTGTAGATCACACCGACTTCCGGCTCCGCGACGATGTAGCGGATCCGTTCCAGGGCTGCTTCGGTGGAAGCGGTATCAACCGCCGCGACCTTCACAGTGCCGTCGTCATCGATGTCGATCTTCGCACCCGTGGTCTCACAGATTTCACGGATCATCTTGCCGCCTGGGCCGATGATTTCGCGGATCTTGTCGGTCGGCACGGTGATCGTGGTGATACGCGGTGCATTCTCGGACACACCCTCACGCGAGGAGGTCAGAGCCTTGGACATTTCACCAAGGATATGAACCCGGCCGTCTTTCGCCTGATCCAGAGCGATCTTCATGATCTCCTCGGTGATCGAGGTGATCTTGATGTCCATCTGCAGGGACGTGATGCCGTTCTCGGTACCCGCGACCTTGAAGTCCATGTCGCCGAGATGATCTTCGTCGCCGAGGATGTCGGACAGGACGGCGTAATCGTCGCCTTCCTTGATCAGACCCATGGCAATACCGGCAACCGGAGAGGACAGCGGAACACCCGCGTCCATCAGGGAGAGAGAGGTGCCACAGACCGTCGCCATCGAGGAGGAACCATTCGATTCCGTGACCTCGGAGACCACCCGGATGGTGTAGGGGAAGACTTCCTTGGCGGGAAGCAGCGGACGCACCGCACGCCATGCCAGCTTGCCGTGGCCGATTTCGCGGCGTCCCGGAGAGCCCATGCGGCCCGCTTCACCGACCGAGTAGGGCGGGAAGTTGTAATGCAGCATGAAGTTCTCGCGATATTCGCCTTCGAGCGCATCGATGATCTGCTCGTCCTGGCCGGTGCCGAGGGTGGCGACGGCCAGAGCCTGGGTTTCACCGCGGGTGAACAGAGCGGAGCCATGGGCACGCGGGAGAATACCGACTTCAGAGACGATCGGGCGCACCGTCTTGGTGTCGCGACCGTCGATCCGCTGACCGGTCTTCAGGATCGCACCACGGACGACATCGGCTTCAATGCCTTTCATCAGGCCCTTGGCGAGATCCTTATCGGCGGCGTCCTCGAACAGAGCCATGCCCTTTTCCCGGACCACAGCAACGTTCTGCTGGCGCTGGGTCTTGTTCGGCTCGGCATAGGCTTTCGTCATGTCAGCGGAAATCGCGGCCGTCAGGGCATCGCGCACCCGACCGAGATCTTCGCTTTCGGCCGGCAGGTCCATCGGATCCTTGGCGCAATCTTCGGCCAGATTGATGATCGCGTCGATCACCGGCTGGAACGCCTTGTGCCCAAAGCTGACGGCGCCGAGCATGATCTCTTCAGACAGCTCGGAAGCCATGGATTCGACCATCAGCACGCCTTCCTGGGTGCCGGCGAGCATCAAGTCGAGATCGGAATCCGGCAGTTCGCTCTGGCGCGGGTTCAGGATGTATTCGCCATCCTTGTAGCCGACGCGGCAGGCCGCGATCGGGCCGAGGAACGGCACACCTGAAATCGTCAGCGCGGCGGAGGCGCCGATCATGGCGACAACGTCCGGATCGTTTTCCAAGTCATGGGACAGAACGGTGCAGACAACCTGCGTTTCGTTCTTGAAGCCTTTGACGAACAGCGGACGGATCGGACGATCGATGAGGCGCGACGTCAGCACCTCTTTCTCGGTCGGACGTCCTTCACGCTTGAAGAAGCCACCCGGAATCTTGCCGGCGGCAAAGGTCTTTTCCTGGTAGTTCACGGTCAGCGGGAAGAAGTCGATCCCCGGCTTCGGCTGCCGCGCGTACACAGCGGTACACAGAACAGTCGTCTCGCCCATCGTCGCCATGACGGCGCCGTCGGCCTGACGCGCGATTTTACCTGTCTCGAGCGTCAGCTTGCGCCCGCCCCAGTCGATCTCTTGTTTATAAATCTGAAACATTCAGCTTTCCTTCAAAGCCGAACCGCTCGGATCCGATCCTCGTCCTGTCCTGTGTTTGGCGTGGAATGGGGCAATCCGGTCCAGTTCTTCGAACGCATCGCCTCACGGGGCGCGGGAGAACTGCTCAGGGGGCCCATGGTTACCGAACATAGGGTCGAGCGAGGTGACACACGGCTCATATTTATCGGTGTCTCATCGGTACGGTTCTTCGGTTTTTTCCTCTATTGAGCGGGCTTTCAATCGCATGGATCGCCGAGGGCGTCAAACCCAATATGGCGATCCAGAAAGCCCTGTAGAAACGCAAACCGCCCCACGGAATTCGCAGGGCGGACGCGTTACTGTTTTTGGCGGCGCTGCATAGATTAGCGGCGCAGGCCCAGTTCCTTGATGATGACCTGATAGCGCTCGACGTTTTTGCTCTTCAGATAGTCGAGCAGACGGCGGCGCTGGCCGACCATGATCAGAAGCCCACGGCGGGAATGGAAGTCCTTCTTGTGGGTCTTCAGGTGTTCGGTGAGGTTCACAATCCGTTCGGTCAGGATCGAAACCTGAACTTCCGGGGAACCGGTATCGCCTTCTTTGCGGCCATACTGCTCGATCAGCGCTGTTTTGCGCTCTTGTGTAATCGACATCGAATACTCCTAGGTCAAAGGTTGAGTACGCGCATCGGACAAATACAGCCGCCGTCGATCCGTCCGATCGCAACGGGACTGCCTCCGGAAACGGCGTACATCAGGTCGCCTTCCCGAAGATCTCCGAAACGGTCAAGATCCAGGGCCCGGAAGACCGGGACGGACTGGCCGCATCTGAGTTTATTTGCCTCTGCACCGGCCAGAGTCAGCGCCGGGATGCCGTCTAGCGCTGTTTCTACCGGTAATAGGTGCTCGAAAGCGGCGGGACTATGCTCCAAAGCCTTCAAGGAATCCAGCGAAATCGCATCTGCTTCGAGGAACGGTCCGACACGGTGCCGGCGCAGCATCGAAATATGCCCGAGAGTCCCGGCAGCCCGCGCAATATCCCGCGCCAGACTTCGCATGTAAGCGCCTTTTCCGGAGCCGACACGGAACAGCGCGTGATCCGCATCCAGCGCCTCGACCAGCTCGAAGAAATCGATCCGCACTTCGCGCGGCGAAAGCTCGACCGGCACTTCCTTGCGCGCCAGATCGTAGGCCCGCTGGCCCTGGACCTTGACGGCCGAGAAAATCGGCGGAATCTGAGTGATAACGCCCTGAAACTGGGGCAACACGGCCTTGATCGCATCGACGTCCGGACGAACGTCCGACGTGCCACAGACAGTCCCTTCAAGGTCGTCCGTGGTCCGCTCCTCGCCCCAGGTCACTTCGAAGGTGTATTCCTTCGAAGCATCCATCACGAAAGGCACGGTTTTCGTCGCTTCGCCGAGAGCAATTGGCAGAATTCCGGTTGCCAGCGGGTCGAGGGTTCCGGCATGTCCCGCCTTCTGGGCGTCGAACACGCGCCGAACCGCCGCCACTGCATGGGTCGAGGTCACGCCGGATGGTTTATCCAGGATGACCCAGCCATTTACCGGGTTGCCGCGCTTCCTACGCGCCATTGCCGCCCTCGTCCGTCTCGTCTTTCTTCTCGAGATCCGCGCGTACCACAGGGTTCTGGAACACCTCGTTGATCCGGTTGGCGGTCTCGAACGCATTGTCGATGATAAAGCGAAGACGCGGCACGGTACGCAGCGACATCTGTTTGGCCAGCATCGTCCGCAGATACGGCGCGGCGCGCTTCAGCCCGCCGAGCACGTGATCCACATTGCTGCCGCCGAGAGGCATAACGAACACATTCGCATTGCGCAGGTCCGGGCTTACCGAGACCTCGCTGACCGTGATCGAAGCGCCTTCCAGTTCGGGGTCGTGCAGATCTCCGCGCTGAAAAACGCCAGCCAGTACGTGACGCACTTCCTCGCCAATACGCAGCTGGCGCTGTGACGGCGCTCGTCCGCCCCGCCCCGGTTTGTCAGGGTGCGATCCAACCATTTTTAGCTCCCGTCAGACTGTGTGACAGTCAAACCCCGCCACTCAGGACGAGGTGCTGGCCCGCTGGACTGATTCCAGGCTCCGCGCGACTTCCTTCACCTCGAAACACTCGATGAGGTCGCCGGCCTGAATGTCGTTGTAATTCTCGAAGGCGGCGCCGCACTCGTAACCCTCGCGGACTTCCTTGACCTCGTCCTTGAAGCGCTTGAGCGTCTTCAGCGTGCCTTCGTGGATCACCACGCTGTCGCGCAGCAGACGAACCTTGGCCGCACGCCGGAGCATGCCCTCGGTAACCATACAGCCGCCGACCTTACCGACCTTGGTGATGTTGAAGACCTCGCGGATTTCCGCATTGCCAAGGAACTCTTCCTTGAGATCCGGAGACAGCATGCCGGTGAGCGCCGCTTTGATGTCATCGATCAGCTCATAGATGATCGAGTAATAGCGGATCTCGAGACCTTCCTGCTGCGCCATGTCCCGCGCCTGCGGGTTGGCCCGGACGTTGAACCCGATGATCAGCGCGCTAGAAGCTTTCGCCAGCGCGACATCGGACTCGCTGATACCGCCAACGGCACCATGCAGAATGCGCACGGCAACAGCATCATTGGAGATCTTCTCGAGTGTCGAACGGATTGCTTCGAGGGAGCCGTGCACGTCGGTCTTGATGACCACCGGCAATTCCTCGGCCTGACCGGCCGCAATGGCCGACAGCATCTGCTCGACGGAGCCACGCGCGCCGGCAACAGCCGACTTCTCGCGCATAACACGCTGCCGGTATTCGGCAATCTCGCGTGCCTGGGCTTCAGTCTCGACCACCGCGAATTCATCACCCGCGACCGGTGTACCCTGCAGACCAAGAACCTCGACCGGAATACTCGGGCCGGCATTGTCCGTACGCTGTCCGTGATCGCCCAGAAGCGCCCGCACCCGGCCCCATTCGGCACCGGCAACGAAGATATCGCCAACTTTGAGCGTACCCTTCGTGACGAGGACGGTCGCGACGCTGCCGCGTCCCTTTTCCATCTTCGCCTCAATCACGGCACCTTCGGCGCGGCGATCCGGGTTGGCTTTGACTTCAAGCACCTCGGCCTGCAGAAGAATTGCTTCCTCAAGCTTGTCGAGACCGGCCCTGGTCTTCGCGGACACATCCACGGCCAGAACGTCGCCGCCCATTTCCTCGACCACGATCTCGTGCTGCAGAAGTTCCTGACGCACACGGCTCGGATCGGAGTCCGGAAGGTCGCACTTGTTGACTGCGACGATGATCGGGCAGCCAGCGGCTTTCGCATGCCGGATGGCTTCAACCGTCTGCGCCATGATGCCGTCATCGGCCGCCACCACCAGGACAACGATGTCCGTGACGTTGGCACCGCGCGCCCGCATTTCAGTGAAGGCTTCGTGACCCGGCGTATCGAGGAAGGTGATTTTCGCGCCAGACGGCACGGTCACCTGATAGGCACCGATATGCTGGGTGATGCCGCCTGCTTCGCCACCAGCCACATCGGAACGCCGGAGCGCGTCGAGCAGCGAGGTCTTGCCGTGATCGACATGGCCCATGACCGTGACAATCGGTGCACGGGGCTGCATGTCCTCCGGAGCGTCGTCCTTGCCCTGGAGCTGAAGTTCAACGTCGGACTCGGACACGCGCTTGGAACGGTGCCCGAACTCGGCAACGACCAGTTCGGCCGTGTCGCTGTCGATGGACTGCGTGATGGTCGCCATCATGCCCATTTTCATGAGCGATTTGATCACGTCGCCGGCACGTTCGGCCATACGGTTCGCGAGTTCCTGGACGGTGATTGCGTCCGGAATAACCACGTCACGGATCTGCTTGGCCTGCTCGCCGCCCTCTTCCCGCAGCCGCTGCTTTTCGCGTTCACGGGCACGGCGCACAGATGCGAGACTGCGGGAGCGTTCGCCACCACGATCATCCAGTGCCTGGGATACGGTAAGTTTACCGGACCGGCGGCGCTGTTCGCCACGCCGGTTCGGGGTCGGCGCCGGGCGCCGATCCGGAGTGGCCGGGGCGCCGGACGGGCGGCCAGGCGCACCGGAGGTGCGGCGCTTGACGCGCCGTCCATCATCATCATCGGCAGCCGGTGCAGGTTGCGCCGGATCCGCCGCGCGTGCTGCCGGAGAATTCCGGGACTCCGCCGGCCGTGCCGCGGCCTGTTCAGCCTTGAGCTTGGCCTCGCGTGCTGCAGCCTCTTCGGCGAGCCGCGCGGCTTCCTCATCGCGGACTTTACCTTCGGCATCCGCAATCTTGCGCATTTCTTCAAGTTCAGCCTGACGCCGATCAACAGGCTCGGGTGCCGGTGCCGGCTCAGCGGCAGCTTCAACAGCAGCCTCAGCTACCGGCGCTGCCGGAGTCGCAGCGGCGGCGGCCGTCGCGGCCTCCTCCTGCTGACGCAGGCCCTCTTTCAGTGCCCGCGTCCGGCGTTCCCGCTCTTCCGCGCTCAAGCCTCCAGCGTCGCCTCCAAACCCGCCGGGACCGCCGGCGCGCTTCTTGCGCCGCTCGACCTGAACAGTCTTGGAGCGCCCGTGGGAAAAGCTCTGCTTAACCTGATCCGTGTCGGCAGACTTCCCAAGGGAAAGCTTCTTTCCGGACAGGCTCAGTTTCTTGCGATCAGTCTCGTTGCTTGTTGTCATTCTAGGTCGCGCGTCTTTTCCGTAAATACCGAGCTGGGGCCTCAATACACCCCTAGCCGCTGTTTTCCAACCCGAGTCGCGAAATATCGCCCCGGAAACCCGATAGTCTTGCAAATTCTCGTGTCAATCGGGCCGTCAGGCCCTTCGAATGGTCTCCCGCCGCCAGGATGGCCGCGTGTACTGTTTGCTCCCGATCAAACGCGGCTCCGAGCTCGGAGCGCGTCAGAAGAGCTTCAGTCCGAACCCCGTCCCCGAGGCGCGTCATGCGCTCCCGGGCATCGACGGCGCCATCGGACGCTTCAATAAGGAGCGAGGCCTTTCTGTGGCGCAAGGCGTCTTCCACCTTGGCGTGACCCGCAATGGCCGCACCGGCCCGGCGGGCCAGACCGATAAGAGATTGGGTCGAGGCGACAAGCATGGCTTCCACTGCCTCGACGAGATCCTCTCGGACCGCGACCTTCTGCTTCGCCGCCCGCGAAAAAGCCCGCTTCTTGCTGGCTTCGGTGAGCGCATCACGGCTCGCCGTCACCCAGAGGCCACGACCCGGGAGTTTTTCGGACAGATCCGGAACCACCGTATCATCAGGCCCGATGACGAACCTGATCATCCGCTCCGTTTCGCCGCTTTCGCCGGTGGCGATGCAGCGCCGCAGATTACGGCCTAGATCACCGCCATCGACTAATGCGAGGTGCTCATGTTGCTGGGGTCTCGTCATGAGCCTCCCCAGCAGCGTCTTCGGCGCCAGCGTCGGGCTCGTCGCCCTCTTCGTCTTCGAACCAGTGAGCCCGGGCCGCCATGATCACGCCATTGGCGGAATCCTGGTCAAAACCGGCATCGGGCAGCATTTCGATGAGTTCGTCGCCGGCCAGATCGGCCAGATCGTCCAGCGTCTTCACACCCTGTTCGGCCAGCTTGACGACATGCGCCAGCGTCAGACCTTCAAAAGCGAGCAGGTCTTCGGCAACGCCAAGTTCCTTGGTCTGGTCCTGCAGGCGGGTACGCTCCGCCTCAGCAAAAACCAGTGCCCGGTTCTGCAGTTCTTCGGCGATATCCGCATCGAAACCTTCGATGCTGACCAGATCCTCAAGCGGCGAGTAGGCAATCTCGTCAACCGTGCTGAAACCTTCAGCTACCAGCAGATGAGCAATCACGTCATCGATATCAAGAGAGTCGATGAATGTCCGCGACCGTGTCTTGAACTCTTCCTGGCGGCGCTCGGATTCCTCGGCCTCGGTCAGGATGTCGATATCCCAGCCGGTCAGGATCGAGGCGAGACGTACGTTCTGGCCGCGGCGGCCGATGGCCAGGCTGAGCTGGTCGTCCGGCACCACGACTTCGATGCGGCGCTGTTCTTCATCGAGAACAACCTTGCTGACTTCAGCCGGGGCCAGAGCGTTGACCACGAAGGTCGCCGGATCCTCGGACCACGGAATGATATCGATCTTCTCACCCTGCAATTCACCGACCACGGCCTGCACGCGCGAGCCGCGCATGCCGACGCAGGCGCCGACCGGATCGATGCTGCCATCGTAGGAGATCACAGCAATCTTCGCGCGGCTGCCCGGATCACGGGCGACCGACTTGATCTCGATGATACCGTCGTAGATTTCCGGCACTTCCTGCTTGAACAGGTTGGCCATGAACTGCGGATGGGTACGGGACAGGAAGATCTGCGGGCCGCGCTGTTCTTCGCGGACGTCATAGATGTAGGCCCGGACACGATCACCGTTCCGGAAGCTTTCGCGCGGCAGCAGCTCGTCACGGCGCAGCACCGCCTCGGCCCGGCCGAGATCGATGGTGACGTTGCCGAACTCGACCCGCTTGACGATGCCGTTGACGACTTCGCCGACCCGATCCTTGAATTCGGCGAACTGACGGGTGCGCTCGGCCTCGCGGACTTTCTGCACGATCACCTGCTTGGCGGTCTGCGCGGCGATTCGGCCGAAATCGATCGGCGGCAGCGGATCGACGATCAGATCGCCGACCTTCAGCTCCGGGTTCCGCTTTTGCGCAGCGGCAAGCGGGATCTGCGTCACCTCGTCCTCGACCTCGTCGACAACCTCGGTAACGCGCATCAGCTCGATGGCGCCGGTTTGACGGTCGATATTCGCCCGAATGTCGTGATCATGGCCATATTTGGAGCGACCGGCTTTCTGGATCGCCTGCTCCATCGCCTCAAGCACCTCGTCGCGCTCGATGCCTTTTTCGCGCGCAACAACGTCAGCGACCTGAATCAGTTCAAGCTTGGGTTGGGTTGCCGTTTCCATGGATCGCGTCTTCTTGCCGTTATGTTCTGTTTTTTGCCAAAACCGGCGCTCAGATCTCGCCGCGTTCAGCGGCGGCGATCAAAGCATCGGTCAAAACCAATTTCGCCGTCCGGATCGATGCGAACGGGAAGCTCATACGCTCCCCTCCCTTATCAATCACGATGGTATCACCATTCTCGGAACCAAGCACTTCGCCCCGGAACCGTTTTTGTCCGTTCACCGCGACCTCGAGCTCGATCTTCGCTTCGAAGCCGGCGAACCGGTCGTAATCATCCGGCCGAACCAGCGGCCGGTCGATGCCGGGAGAGCTGACTTCCAGATTATACTCTCCGGAAATCGGATCCTCGACATCAACAATCAGGGAAACCGCCCGGCTGATGCTCGCGCAATCCTCAACCGTCATCTGGGCCCGGTCGGAGCGCTCCGCCATGATCTGGAGAACCGCCTGCTTTCCACCGGTGAACATCACCCGCACGAGATCGTAGCCCATCGATTCAATTGAGGGGCCGATCATCGCGGCGATCTTCTCGTTCAGTTGCTGCGTCACCCGTATCCTCTAAGTCTCGCCCCGGCCCTTCAGGTCCCGCCCCGAAAAGCCCGGAAACCACCCAGGCAAAGCACAAAAAAAAAGTGGGCCGTTGGCCCACCCTATCAGCTTTACCGATTGGGTCTTGTAATGGAAGTCGCACTATAGCGGAACGCGCGCCCTCTTCAAGAAGATTCGCTCAATCAAACGTTTCGAGACGCTCGAAACGAAGGAACGCCGGACGGCGGCCCTGATCTCGCGCCTTGGCCTCATACCGCGTCTCCGGCCAGTCCGCTGGCCGGACGCGCCAATCCGATGGGCCACGGGCCTTCCAGCGGAAGCCCCGGTGCGTAGTCGCACGGGCCAGCATCCACCGCAGATAGGCCACATCGTCAGTCGCCAGCCGCAGCTCTCCACCGGGCGCAATCAGCCGGTGAAATTCGGCAATGCTTTCATGCTGGATGATGCGGCGCGAATGATGGCGCTTCTTCGGCCAGGGGTCAGCGAATAGTACGGTAATCCGGGCGAGTGAGGCGTCCGGCAGCAACGGCAGCAGGTCACGTACATCGTCCGGATAGATACGCACATTGGAAAGCCCTCGATCCTCGCAATGTCGGATCAGGCTGGCCACGCCATTCATGAAGGGCTCGGAGCCGATGAACCCGACATCCGGCCTCGCGGCGGCCTGGGCCGCCAGATGCTCGCCTCCGCCGAAACCTATTTCCAGCCAGACATCTTTGATGGTGTACGGGAACAGCGACGCCGGATCCAGCGTCGCACCCGGTTCGTTTACATCCGGCAAGATTACGGCAAGGTCCGGCAGCCGCTCTTCGAGCAGCCCTTCCATACCCGCGCGCAAGCGGCGACCGCGCCTTCTGCCATAGAAGACGCGGTCACGCTGTACGATGTCTTTTGGATCTTCCTTGCCCGTGGGCACGGCTCTGTCCCGCTTTCAGAGGCTTCAGGCGAACGCGCTCTTGAGTTCATCCACCAAGTCAAGTTTCTCCCAGGTGAAGTAACCCTTGCCACCGTCCTCGCGACCGAAATGGCCATAGGCCGAGGTCGGGCGATAGATCGGATTGCTCAGCGCCAGCCGCTCACGGATGCCCCGGGGCGACAGATCAACCATCTCCCGGACAACGGAGGCAAGCTTCGCTTCGTCGACCTGGCCGGTACCGTAAGTGTTGAAATACACCGACAGCGGATGAGAGATGCCGATCGCGTAGGAGACCTGAATGGTGCAGCGGTCGGCAAGACCGGCCGCGACAACATTCTTCGCTACCCAGCGGGCTGCGTAGGCAGCCGAACGGTCAACCTTGGTCGGGTCCTTGCCGGAAAAGGCGCCGCCTCCATGGGGAGCCGCGCCGCCATAGGTGTCGACAATGATCTTCCGGCCGGTAAGACCGGCATCGCCGACCGGACCACCGATCACGAACCGGCCTGTCGGATTGACGTAGAAATGGTCTTCCGGGCACATCCAGCCTTCCGGCAGGACCTTTTCCACGTGACGGCGGACCATCTCGCGGATCTCATCCTGCTCGAGGTCTTCGTCATGCTGCGTCGAGACCACGACGGAGGTCGCCCGAACCGGCTTCCCGTTTGAATACTGCAAGGTCACCTGGCTCTTGGAGTCAGGGCCAAAACCCTTGTCCGCGCCGGACTTGCGTGCGTCGGCCATGGATTTCAGGATCTGATGCGAAAAATGGATCGGCGCCGGCATAAGTGGCTCGGTTTCGCGGCAAGCGAAGCCGAACATGATGCCCTGGTCGCCCGCGCCCTCATCCTTGTTTCCGGTCGCGTCAACACCGGCAGCAATATCGGTCGACTGCTCGTGCAGGAGAACCTCGATATCGGCGGTCTTCCAACTGAAGCCTTCCTGGTCGTAGCCGATATCCTTGATCGCTTCGCGGGTGGACTCGATGATCGCATCCTTCGTTACGGATGCGGGCCCGCGAACTTCACCGGCAAGAACGACTTTATCGGTCGTCGCCAGAGTCTCGCAGGCAACCCTGCTCATCGGATCGGCAGCCAGGAACATATCAACGACCGTGTCGGAAATCCGGTCACAGACTTTGTCTGGATGACCTTCGGAGACGGATTCGCTGGTGAATTCGTAGTCGGATTGAGTCAACGGGGGCTCTCCTAGAATATGAGTTGCACTCATGCCTGCTTGAAGACGTACCCGTGAACGCCCCGCTTCGTTTCGAAGCAGCTCGACATGAATCTCTATCCGGTGAATCGAATGAAGGCACCGAGAGGTAGGACTTCCTGCCGGTTTTGGGATTCATGGTCAAGAGGAAAGCGTGTGCGGCCTATTCCGGATCTTCGCCATCGAAGGCATTGGCGATGGAGCGCATGAGGTCGAACAGGCGGCGGCGCGACTCCGGATCTTCGATCCTGTAATAGGCCCTGACAAGTTCAAGAGTCTCACGCCGGTTCATCGGATCGTCGGGGATCTGATAGGCGTCCGGCTCCTGTTCTTTTTCGAACAGACGGCCAGGCGACTGTTCCTGAACTTCTTGCGCCATGTCCTCGAAGAAGAAGTTTACCGGCACCTCGAGGATGCGGCTGAGGTCATAGAGCCGGCTTGCACCGATGCGGTTTGCACCGCGCTCATATTTCTGAACCTGCTGGAATGTAAGCCCAAGCGCCTGACCAAGCTTCTCCTGGCTAATCCCAAGCAACGTCCGTCGCATTCGCACACGCGATCCGACATGGACATCGACCGGATTTGGCTTTCCAAGGCTCGCCATCCGGCCTCCCGGGCGGCGTTTGCTCGACGGCTGCTCCATATTACAAACCAATAGTCTCAAATTGCGCTAAAATCAGTTACCCATACAAACGTATGCAGTCAATATAAAAGCCGTAGCAAAAAAAAGAAAAAAGCCGCTTAATTCCGGCGCAAAAAGAATGCGGCACCACACGATGCGATCACGAGCAAGATTGCCGCAAGCTCTCCGCCACGCGCATAGAGTGTTTTATTTTCCAAGGACGCTGGAATAGGACTGTCAATTGTCCCTGTACGCTCCAGCGGCAAGGACGCCAGAACGCGACCATAGGAATCGATCAGCGCTGAAATCCCGGTATTTGCTGCCCGCAAAACCGGCAAGCCTTCCTCGATTGCCCGCATCCTGGCCGCGGCCAGGTGCTGATAGGGTCCGGAACTCACTCCGAACCACGCATCATTCGTCACATTCACCAGCAAGCCGGGCCGCGGCCCGCCGGCTTCCGTCACGGCACCAGGGAAAATGATCTCGTAGCAGATCAAAGCACCGATGCGCGGCAACCCGGCATGGGCGAAACTGCTGGGCCCAGGCCCTGCCGTAAATCCACGACCGGTCTTCGCAATCGTCTCAACAGGCAACCATTGACTGAGAGGCACATATTCACCGAACGGGACCAGGTGAAACTTGTGCAGCCTGGCGACCATTTCCCCACGCTCATTGAGAGCAACAACGGCATTGAAACTCAGAGATTCCGCCGGATCATCGGAAACCTGATCGCGTAGCGGCACTCCGGTCATCAGCAGCGCCCCCGGCTGAAGCAGGGAGCCCAGATAAGCCGCCAGCCGCGGCTCGCGATTGAGCGCATAGGGAACGGCAGTTTCCGGCCAGACCACAAGACTGGGCGGGGCAAGATCACCCATCCCGGCGGGCTTGACAGTGGCGCGTGGTGCCCGCGTCAGCGTGGCGTATTTAGCCAAATGCCCCTGCAAGAGCTGCGGCTTCCACTTTTCCGTCTGGGCAACGTTCCCCTGGACGATCCGGACTGTGGGACGACTGATGTCGGGATCGGCGGCGCCGGCAAGCCGTACCGCGCCATATCCGGCGAAAATCACCGGTAAGAGCAAACAGACAGCACCGAAACCACGCTCCCAACGCCCGGTGCGCCGTAACAGCATGAGCGGTGACAGCGCAAAGAGAACCACGAAGAAGCCGTACCCATAGGCACCAATCAGGGACAAGGGCTGCAACAGCGCATCGGAAAAAGACCAGGCAGAGGCCGGCAAGTTCCAGGGAAACCCAGTGGCGACATGCCCCCGCAGCATTTCCGAGAGAGTCCAGGCCCCCGCTAGCGCAGGTGCCCTTACCCATACGCGCGGCCGGAGCCAGCCATAGAGCAGGGTCGCCAGACCGCCAAACACTCCGAGAACGGCGGGAAGGCCCGCTGCGGCAAACGGCACCAGCCAGGCAAACCGGTCGCCGTCTACCAGAAGCGCGTTGGAGATCCAATAAAGGCCGGCGACGTGATACCCGAAGGCGAACGCCCAGCCCGTCAAGAAAGCCCCGGTGAGTGTCCGGCGGCGATCGAGCGTCAGCAGCATAAGGGTGAAAGCGAACAGAGCCGGCAGCACGTCAAGCGGCGGCAGAGCAAGTGCGGCAAGCGCGCCGACCAACGCCATCACGGCCACACTGCGGAAACCGGTCAGCCCTGCAAGCCGGTTGATGCCAGTACGGACGCCATCACCCCACCGGGCGACAGACGCCCATGCACTCACGGGCTGACCTCCATTTCAGGCTCGTCCGTCGACACACGCCGGATACGGATCCGCTTGATCCTGCGTGAGTCACTTTCAAGCACCTCGAATTCGACACCGGCCGGGTGTGCCAGGAGCTCCCCCCGAGCCGCAACACGGCCCGCGAGCGAGAAGACGAGCCCGCCGAGCGTATCGATTTCCTCGCGCTCTTCCTCAGTCAACACATTGCCGAAAAGAGCTTCAAATTCCTCGATTTCGGCGCGAGCATCGGCAACCGCCGTATCCGGCCCGACCATGGCGATTTTCGGACCTTCCTCGACATCGTGCTCGTCGACGATGTCGCCCACGATTTCCTCGATCAGATCCTCAATGGTGATCAGCCCGTCAATCCCGCCGAACTCATCCACGACGAGCGCGAGATGGCGGCGTGTCAGACGCATTTCCTGCAGCAGGTCCATCGCTCGTATCGAAGGCGAAACGAACAAGACCTCCCGCAACAGGGAGCTGAGCGGCACATCCTTGCCGGCATGGACATGCGCCAGAACATCCTTCATGTGGATCATGCCGACCACATCGTCGAGCGTCTCGCGGTAGACCGGCACCCGGCTGTGGGAATCCTTCACCATATCCGTTACCAGCTCATCGAGACTGGTATCAATCGCCACACCGGTGATATCGGCACGCGGTACCATCACATCTTCAGCCGTGATGTCGCGCAGCCCGAGAATGTTACGGATCAGCGCCCGTTCATGCGTGTCGATGGCGAGATCCTCGTCCATCGTCCCGCCGTCATCCTCAATCAGTTCTTCAAGAGCGTCGCGTGCGGACGCACCGCCATTACGCTTGAGCTTCAACGCCTTGAAAAATTGCCGAAAACGGGTCCATGACGGCTCCCGTTGACCTTCGGACTCGAAATCGTCGCCATCCGTCACGCCGACGATATCCACGCTTACCGGCCTGTTATCCGGACCTGAATTCATTGGACCGGCTCCAGCACGGGATTATAGGGGTCGGAAATGCCAAATCCGTCGAGAATCTCAACTTCCCGCCGCTCCATTTCAGAAGCCTCTTCCTCCGTCTCGTGATCGTATCCGAGCAAATGAAGAATGCCGTGCACCACCAAGTGCCGCAGATGGGACGCCAGGGTTTTTCCGTCACGATCCGCTTCCATGGAAACGGTTTCAAAGGCGAGCATCACATCGCCAAGCATATCCGTTCCCGACAGATCCGATGAAAGGCCTGAAGGGAAGGACAGCACATTGGTTGCCTTGTCCTTACCGCGGTAATCGCGGTTCAGTACGCGGACTTCGGCGTCGGAGCTCAGGACAATGCTGAGCTCGGTCGGCTTTGTCACCGACCCGAGTACCGCAACGGCACACTCGACACAGAGTCGCTCCGCGTCGGGCAGCGCCACCTCCCAGGCAGGGTCGGAAACGGTGACGGCAATATCGTAAATAGAGTCCGGTTGCTCCGGCTCTTCCTGCGGATCCTGCGCCGCGATCTCGCTGCGGCTGCTACTACTCGGCTCCGGTTCGTCGGGCACGCGCGGACACTCCATTGTTTTCTCTAACTGGACCCGTCAAGACGGGTCGATTCACGTTCACTGTACGCATTGACGATTTTCGTTACCAGCGGGTGGCGCACAACGTCTCTGGCCGTGAACTCGATGAGGCTGACATCGGGAATTCGGCCAAGCACATGCATCGCATCCGTCAGACCCGATTTCGCTCCGAAAGGCAGATCAACCTGCGACGGATCGCCGGTGATCGCCATCCGCGAATTCTCGCCGAGACGGGTCAGAAACATCTTCATCTGGGTCGGCGTTGTGTTCTGCGCTTCGTCCAGGATGATGTAGGAATTGGCGAGCGTCCGGCCTCGCATGAAGGCGAGCGGCGCCACTTCGATCTCACCGGCCGCAAGCCGCCGTTCGACCTGCTCGCCCGGCATCATGTCGTAAAGCGCGTCATAAAGCGGACGAAGATAGGGATCGACCTTGTCTTTCATATCGCCGGGCAGGAAACCGAGCCGCTCGCCCGCTTCCACCGCCGGACGCGACAGGATCAGCCGCTCGACCCTGCGTTCCATCAGCATGGAAACAGCCATGGCAACGGCCAGATAGGTCTTGCCTGTACCGGCAGGTCCAAGGCCAAGCACGAGTTCATCTTTCGACAGGGCCTGGATATAGCGGTGCTGGTTCGGTGAACGCGGCTGGATCGCCCGTTTCCACGTCGGCACGAAGGCGGAGCGATCATTGAAACCGTTGCTGTCGCCGTTTGCGGCGTCGCCCGTGTTCTGCGCCCACTTCACGGCAGCGTCGACAGTCCCAAAATCGAGGGCCTTGAGCTTCTTACCGGCCTTGACGTCCCCTTCAAGGCGGCGATAAAGCGAGGTCAGCGCGGATTGCGCCGTAACCACCGCATCTTTTTCACCTTCAACGGTGACCTTGTTTCCGAAGCAGGAAATCGAAACCTGAAGCTTTTGTTCAATTCGCGCCAGATTACGATCGTGCTCGCCGAGCAAAGCCGGCACCAGATCATGGTCGGCAAATTCCAGATGAATGACTTCGGTGGCCTCGTCAATGATGCTCAAGCAATCGCCCTTTCATGGTCGGAGGTGAGCGTTGTCGGGCCTGACGCGCCGGCCCATTCGCCGATCACCGCGGTTCCCGAAAGAGAGTTGGCGTGTCCCTGTTCAATCCGGACATCGGCAATCGCACCGATCAACCGGTCCGGTCCGGCAAAGTGTATGGCCTGCATATAGGGACCCCGGCCAACAAGTTGACCTTCTTTTTGTCCCTTGCGCTCGACCAGCACCGGCTGGACCGCGCCGACACTGGCCACATTGAAGGCAAGCTGCTGCGCATTCAGCAGCTGTTGCAGGGTTTCCAGACGGTCTGACTTCACAGCGTCGTCGATCTGCAGGTCCGTCCCGGCCGCTGGTGTGCCGGGGCGCGGACTGTATTTGAACGAATAGGCCTGAACGTATCCGACATCCGTTACAAGTCTGAGTGTGTCGGCAAAATCCTCGTCGCTCTCGCCCGGGTGCCCGACAATGAAATCGGACGACAAGGCCAGGTCCGGGCGGGCTTCGCGCAGCCGGTCGACGATGCGGCGATAGGAATCCGCATCATGCTTTCGGTTCATCTGCCGCAACACACTGTCGGAGCCGGACTGCACCGGAAGATGCAGAAAAGGCATCAACTGCGGCACGTCGCGATGCGCGGCGATCAGGTCGTCATCCACATCGTTCGGATGCGAGGTGGTGTAGCGAATGCGTTCCAGCCCATCGATCTCGGCCAGCGCCCGGATCAGTCTGCCGAGACCCCATTCACCGCCGCCCGCCTCGCCATGATAAGCGTTGACGTTCTGGCCGAGCAGGGTGAGTTCCGACGTACCAGCGGCCACCAGCCGCCGCGCCTCGGCGAGCACCTGGTCCGCCGGACGGGAGAATTCAGCGCCGCGCGTATAGGGCACCACACAGAAGCTGCAGAACTTGTCGCAGCCTTCCTGGATGCTGAGGAACGCGGCAGCAGCATTCGAATGACGTTCTTCAGGCAAATGATCGAATTTGCTCTCCGCCGGAAAATCGGTGTCGACGACACCGGCACCGCGGGAACCGCGTCCGCCCGATGTCGCCCGGTAATCCGCCGCTTTTTCTTCAGCCGCGCGGACCAGCTCCGGCAGGCGGTGATAGGTCTGCGGTCCGAACACCAGATCGACATAGGGTGCGCGCTTGACGATTTCCTCGCCCTCGGCTTGGGCAACGCAGCCCGCGACCGCGATCAGCAAAGGCTTTCCGCCCGCTGCGCGGGCTTCCTTTTCCTTGCGAATTCGGCCGAGTTCGGAAAAGACCTTTTCCGTCGCCTTTTCCCGGATGTGGCAGGTGTTCAGGATCACCATGTCGACATCGTCCGGGGTTGTTACCGGGTCATAGCCGAGTGACGCCAGACTGTCTGTCATACGCTCACTGTCGTAGACGTTCATCTGGCAGCCGTAGGTTTTGATGTAGAGTTTTTTGCTCACGCGCGCCGCGCCTTATGGTCGCTCGAAGGGTCGAATTTCAAGGGTACGGCGGGAGCAATACGCCGAGTGCAACTGAAATTCCAGCGTGCGTTTCTGTTCATCCCCGAAATGCTAACACCGGGAGGCGTCCAGTCAAGCCGCGTAACCGGTCTGATGTGACGAATTTCGAAAGGCGCTCCCGCGTCAGGATGTGGGGTCAGGACGTAACGTCACTGCGGCCGGAAAGCGCCCGCGAAACACCATTGGCGACAATGCGCTGACAATGCGCGGCCAGTTCCTTGCGGTTTCGAAATTCCGCAGGGTCCACCGGCTCATGGAATTCGACATCGACATCAACCCGGCCGAGCGCCAGCGCGTCGAGCAGGTGCGGCACCAGATCCATGTCGCCATACCAGGCATAGAACGGCCTGAGCCCGCGCCCCATCGGCATCCCGTTCAGCCGGGTGTAGGTCACAGAGACCGGTTGAATGCGTAGATCGGAACGGGTCGATGCGGCGCTCCGGGAGGGCTTGGCGGCAGCGAACAATGAGCTCTTGAAGGGCAGCGTCCGGTTACCGTCATTGCTCGTGCCTTCGGGGAACAGGATCAGCCGGTCGCCCGACGAAAGGCGGTCGGCGATGACGTCCGCATGTTCCTTCGAGCGGGCTCTTTGTCGCTCAACGAAAACAGTGCGCTGCAGGGTCGCAAGCAGACCGAAACCCGGCCAGGTCTTGACCTCGCTCTTGGCGATAAAACTGGCGCGCAGCAGGCTGCCCAGCACGACAATATCGAAATAGGAGACATGGTTGCTGGCATAGAGCACCGATCCCTTGCGCAGCGGCGTGCCGCTGGTCCGGACCCGGAAGCCAAGCAGGCGGGCGCAGAGGCTGTGATAGAAAAGCGGCAGACTGGCCGAGAGCGGCGCCCGGAGAGCCAGTGCCAGCACCTGGACCGGCAGCAGGCCAAGCGTCAGGGCGCTATAGAGCGCGAGCCTGCGCCATAGCAGGCTCCGGGACGGAGCGATCATGCCCGCTGCTTCCGCCGGTTCGGCCCCACGATCCCAGGTCCCGAGCAATCCGGAATCAACAAAGACGTCGTCTTCATTCAACTCCTCAAGGGCACCGGCGACACTCATTGTATAACGACCCCGCGCGCCTCGCGTTCATAATGCTTGTAGTACTTGTCGGAGACATTGCTGGTCTCGACGATGACACAGACATCGGTCGTGTTGAACTGATGATCGACCACGGCCCCGTGACCGACATAGCCGCCAAGCCGCAGATACCCCTTGATCAGAGGCGGAAGCGCGGCAGCAACGCGACGTGCATCGATTTCCTCGGCCGGCACCAGATTCATCTCGGTGTAGCGCTCCGCCAGCGCGGAAGCACGGATCCGCTCCGGCGCCAGATGATTGTGATGCAGATAGGCGAGTTGAGTCCGAAGCGCGGCCGCGTCATTGCCTGGCAGGCTGGCGCAGCCGAACATCACGGCAATGTCGTTCTGGAACACGTAGGCGGCAATGCCCTTCCAGAGCAGCTGCATGGTCGGGCGGGTGCGATAGCCATCCGCAGTGCAGGAACGCCCGAGCTCGAGAATCTCGCCAGGCTGCGCTTCGAGTTTGGCAATATCGAATTCGTCGGCGGTATAGAAACCGCCCGCCTCAACAGCACCGGCACGGCGGATTAGGCGATAGGTCCCGACCACGGCCTCGGGGCCCTTGCCGCGCGTGTGGTCCAGCACCAGAAGATGATCCGCGACATCGTCAAACGGATCCTCATCCAGACGGCTCGCGCGTGCAGCCGGGGACGGAATCGCGCCCATTTCCTCATAGAAGACCTGATAGCGCAGGCGCTTGGCTGCGTGGATGTCTTCCTCGGTCGTCGCAATCTTTACTTCGAGCGAGCCGGAGACGAGCGTCTGGTCAGACAGCGGCGCCGTCCCAGACATCACGACCGGTGCGGTTTCGGCCGCAGTGGTTTCGGAAAGTGCTGTTCTCGTCGGAATCGAGAATCCCATGATTTGTCGCATCCCTGTTGTCGAGGCCACAGGCTATCGGAGCCAATTGTACCGCGCAGCGGCACTCTCATTCCTCAGATATAGCTACGCGTAATCCCGTTACGAGAAACATCCCCCTAACGGTAGGGGAAACGCGCGCCGGACGGGACCCCAAGAAGCCACCCGGTATCGGCTTATACCGACTGAACGGTGACAGTTTTCACACACTCTGATGACAAACTGGTTGCACTCGAAACCCGCACGAATCCGGATAATTTCGGGACCTCTTCACGGCTCGCGGCCTCTCGGGCCATCAATTATCGAAGAATAGCTGCATCATTATGGCATCGGCATGGCTACCGTCCGCCGCTTTGTAGTAGTTTCGGCGCCGGTCAAAAGCTGTCATTCCAAGGCTTTCATAGAGCTGGATTGCCGCCAAATTGCCGTCCTGCACCTCGAGCATCACCTTTTCGGCCCCGGTTTCGCGGGCACGCGCGAACACCTGCTGCACCAGAGAGCGCGCCAACCCCCTTCCCCGATGATCCGGGGCAACGGCAAGGGTCAGTATTTCGGCAAAATCGCCGATGCATTGGAAAATGACAAATCCGGCAAATGCCGGATCGCGCGTGCCGGCAAGGATGACCGCGCCGTCTGCACCGGACATCGCAAGCAAGTCCCGCAAAGCGTCCTGCGACCAGGGCCTGTCAAAAATAGCCTCATGCAGTGCTGCTGCATCGTCGAGATAGGTTTCGATATCCCCGATGAGCCTGTAGCCGTCCAGCTCCGTCATCCAGCCCTCGGCGCCGTTACATCCGGCGCCCGGAGATACAGCGGTTGCAGCGCCGGCGGAATGTCACCGTCCCCTGCCATTTCCAATCCGATCAAGGCAACCTCCCGGGCATCCGGTGCGGTTATCAAGCTGCTGCGCAGCATTGCCGCGCTCGCCTGATCGAGAACCGCCAGCACCTTGTCCGCCGCGTCGCCGGCAAGCAGCAACGGAGCGGCGCCTTCCTGGCAAAGCCTGGCTGCAATATCCTCCGGCGGCAACGCAACCGGAGGGCCGTCCGGAGCCCCGCCAGTGGTGTATATCTGCAGGAACAGGTCCGCCCGCCGGCTTTCCAGAATAACGGCGATGCCATGGCCAGCGGCGGCTTCTGTTGCAAAAACCGCCCGGGCAACCGCGTCAAACCCCGTAACCCCGAAAACCGGAATACCAAGTGCCTGGCCAAGACCCTTGGCGAAAGCCATACCGATTCGAAGTCCCGTGAAGGAGCCCGGTCCGCGCGTTACGGCTATGGCATCCAGATCCGGAAAGCCAAGCCCGGCCGCCGCGAGTCCGGCTTCCGCCATTGGCGCCAAGCGCTCGGACTGGCCGCGCGTCATGTCTTCGTGGAAATGAGCCAGCATTGTGCCGCCACGACACACCGCAATAGAGCAGGCACCGGTGCTGGAATCGATGCCGATAATTGTACCGGAAGTAGAGAGCATCTTAATTTCCGCCGCAAATAGCGTATGTTAGGGTGACAGAGCGGCCTGAAAGTGCAACTTTTCCAATCGCATCGCCGCCTGTAAACCACGTTGGCGGACGAGAGCAAGGGAATATAGCGTTTATGCCATACTGCATGCATTTTCACCGCGCCTTCCGTAGTGGAGCTTCCATGCCAAGAAAGATCCGGACAGCCATCACGGCCGCCCTGACACTTGTCGCCTATCTTGCAAGCCCGATGGATGGGCCCGCAGCAGCCGAAGAGGTTTCCGGCGCCGTCGTGACCATGTATCACCGGTTCGGAGAGAACGACTATCCTTCGACCAGCATTCGCATCGCTCAATTCGAGGAGCATCTCGAGGAGCTGAAGAAGGAGCGGTACAAGGTCCGTCCGCTGCCGGAGATCATCGAAGCGCTGAAAACCGGTAAACCACTCGCCGATCACACCATCGCGATCACGATCGACGATGCCTATCTCTCCGTCTACGAGCACGCCTGGCCCCGGTTGAAAGCCGCCGGTCTGCCATTCACCCTCTTCGTTTCCACCGGCGTCATCGACCGCAAGGTCCAGGGCTACATGAGCTGGGACCAGATCAGGGAGCTGAAAGACGGTGGCGTGACCATCGGCAGCCAGACCAAGTCGCACCCTCACATGACCACGCTGGACCGCCAGGCGCTGGATCGCGAATTGGCCGATTCAAACCAGCGTTTCGTCGAGGAACTTAAGGAAAAGCCTGCGCTTTTCGCCTATCCGTACGGTGAATACAGCCTGATGGTTCGCAAGGCAGTCGCGGATGCGGGATTCAACGCGGCTTTCGGTCAGCATTCCGGCGTTGCCTATGACGGCATGGACCCGTTGACCCTGCCGCGTTTCGCCCTGAACGAACGGTATGGCGGGATCGACCGGTTCCGCCTGGTCACCAACGCCCTGCCGTTGCCTGTATCCGACGTTCTGCCGAAGGACCCGCTGCTGGGCGAAAACCCGCCAGCCTTTGGCTTTACCCTAGACAGCTCTATCGGCGATCCGAGCAGCCTGTCCTGCTTCGCGTCGAGCGAAGGCGAGACCCATCTCGAGTATCTGGAACAGCGGGTTGAGGTTCGGCTGAAACAGGCCTTCCCGCCGGGCCGCTCGCGCATCAACTGCACGATGCCCGGACCGGACAACAGATGGCGCTGGTTCGGCACACAGTTCGTTGTGCCGAAATAAGAACGGGGCTTTAGCCGGATACGGTTACGAGGGGGCGTTCCAGGATTGCTCCCTCGAAATCGCCCAGCCTGTTCTTGGCGATCACAAGACGCAGCATATCCACATATTCCTGGCCGATTTCCGCATAGGACAGCAGTCCGCCGGCAAGCACATTGCCGTCGAGCGCCCGTCCCGTTGCCCGCAGCGAGGCGCGGCGCAACCGGAGATCTCGATAGCTCGGATGGCTGTTCAGGTTGTGGATATAGGACGCAACGGAACCCAGCAGGCTGTCATACTTGCGCACGACGTGCTTTTCACCACTGGCGCGCTCCTTCGGAGCGATGCCTGCCTTCTCTGTCCATGCCCGTTGCCCGAACAATGCGTTGCCATTGCGGGCAAAGCGGGAGGCTCCCCAGCCGCTTTCCACAGCCGCCTGCGCCAGAGCGAGCGAAACCGGGATTTCGTCGACTTTGAGCAGAAGTTTGGCAAACAGGCCGGGGCCAATTTCAGCACCCTCTGCATCAACCCCATAGCTGTCGGCAAGCTCCAGCAGCCACTCCCGCTCAACCGGCCGTAGCTGCGCGCCATCAAGGGCACGGTCCCGGAACCGAATCAGCTTCACGCGCTCACGCGCTACTTTTTCATTGGCGCGCAGGACGAGCGGCAAGACGGCGGAGAAGAAGAGCTGCTTCTTGCGCTTGACCTGGTCAAGACTGCCGAGATCTTCCGGCAAACTGGCGAGATAAACCGCAGGCACCAGATCGGAGCCCCGCCGGATATCGTTCAAATCGAACCCGGTCTCCTGCAAAACCACCTCGAAGTCATCCGCTTTCGCAACGTCCAGAGGGGCGTTGGCAGGAACAACCACGCTCTCGGCAGGCGGCTTCTCTACAGAAAAGCTGGCAGGGGCCGGCTGGGTGCTGTCGATTAGTCCGGGGACCTGACTTGCCAGCAGAATGATACCGCCGACAAAAGCGGCCATGTGAAATGACGGCATGTGCACGCAACATTCAGTGATGGGGAGTGCCACGACGCATTCTGCTGACAGTGGGCGGCATTTTAGATAACTGTGTTGTTTATTCCCCGCCACCCCGTTTACGGCATAGCTGCCATTCGCCGCATGCGGTCGCTACATGGCGGCGGCGCGAACCTCGCGGACTTCCGGGATATAATGGCGCAGCATGTTTTCGATACCCATTTTCAGGGTCGCGGTTGAGCTCGGGCAGCCGGCGCAGGCGCCGCGCATGAAAAGCGTCACCACACCTTCGTCGAAGCTTTCGAACACGATGTCGCCGCCATCCATGGCAACAGCCGGGCGCACGCGCGTATCCAGCAGTTCCTTGATCTGGGAGACCACCTCGCTGTCCTCACCGTCACTGGCATGGCCGGAATTAGTATCTTCCGTCACGACCGGGCGGCCTGCGGTGAAATGCTCCATGATGACGCCGAGCACAGCCGGCTTCATCAGGTACCATTCCTTGTCATCCCGTTTCGTCACAGTAACGAAATCGCCGCCGAAGAAAACACCGCTCACACCGTCGACATCGAACAGGCGCTCCGCCAGCGGCGATTTGCCGGCCGACTCTTCCTCGGAGCGATACTCCGCGGTTCCGGCTCCCATGACTTCCCGTCCGGGAAGGAACTTGAGCGTTGCCGGGTTCGGCGTTTCTTCAGTCTGAATGAACATTCCGTTCTCTCCTTGAGAGGCTCGCTCCGGTCGGCGCCTTCTTTTCCGGGCGCCAGTGCCATCACGTCCTTACAGTGCCGCATATCGCCGGGCACCAAATTGGTACCATATAGAGTGACCTTGCCGGCGCGGATTTCAAGCCCACTTTTTGCAATCGTCCGCCTGCCTTATCATCAAATTGCATTTCGGGCGCAAGGAAAGACAGTCTTTCCATACCGGGCACCCAATCAAGCAACGGAGAGCGACCCTGGCGCAGAACCTTCCCGAAGACTCCGCGCGGCCTCATATCCGCATCATGCATCACGGTGCCGACCCGGCGGACCTGCTCCCGACCGGCAGCGCGCTCACCGAAGACGATCTGGCTTTGCCGCCCGGTCGCTGGCTGCTGGAGCGCTCGACCGGCATCCTCTCGATGCGCGCCCTGATGCGGGATCTCTGCCACCTCCTGGTCGTCCAGGGCATGCCGCTTCAGCGGGCCTCCTGCTTCATCCGCACGCTGCATCCGCAGGCAAACGGCCGCAGCGTTATCTGGCGCAAGACAATGCGCGATCCGGAAGAGCTGATGGTGCTGCACGGTATCGAGGAAACGGAAAGCTTCAAGACCAGCCCCTTGCCCGTGATCTTCAACGGTGCGGGCGCCATCCGCCGCCGGCTAACGGACTCCACCGTCCCGCTGGACTATCCCGTTCTGATGGACCTGAAACAGCAGGGCGCGACCGACTATGTCGCCATGCCGCTGAAATTCAGTGACGGTGAGATCAATTTCGTGACCTGGACCACGGATACCGAGGATGGCTTTACGACCGAGCAATTGAGCATCCTCGATAGCCTGCTTCCGGTGCTGGCTCTCAGGATCGAAATCCTGGAACGCCAGAAACTGACTGAGGAACTGCTGCAGGTTTATCTCGGGCACGATACCGGCCGGCGGGTGCTGAACGGTGCGATCCGGCGCGGCAGCACGGAAACCATCCGTGCGGCCATCCTTTATGCCGATGTGCGCGGCTTCACCGCGGCCTCGGACGCCCTGCCCGGACCCGAGATCATCTCGTTGCTGAACGATTACTTCGAAGTAATGTCCCAATCGATCGAGGAACGCGGCGGCGAAATCCTGAAATTCATCGGCGACGGGCTGCTCGCCATCTTCCCGCTCGGCCCGGACAGCGCCGAAAAAGACGCCGATTCGGCACTGAAGGCGGCAATCGAAGCGCAGACTCTGCTGCGCGGCCGCAATGCCATCCGTAAAAAACATGGCAAGCCGGTGATCGAACACGCGCTCGGCCTGCATGTCGGCGATGTCAGCTACGGCAATATAGGCAGCCCGACCCGGCTGGACTTCACCGTCATCGGACCGGCGGTCAATCTGGCCAGCCGGCTACAGGGTCTTGCCAAGGAACTGGGCCACCCGATCGTTGCATCGGATCTGATCGCCCGGATGGTAAAGCTGCCGGTGAAACCGCTCGGACGACATCCCATCCGCGGCCTGCGCGCGCCGGTGGAAATCTTCGCGCCCTACGGTGTGGAATCCGTTACGGCTTGAGGAAGCCGACGATTTCCTTGGCTTCCTCGATGACCGGCTCGGCGATTTCCCGGGCCCGCTCGGCGCCCTTGCGGAGAACCGCGTCGACGGAAGATGGATCGTCCGTCAGGCGCTTCATCTCGGAGCCGATCGGCCCGAGAACCTCGACCGCCAGCTCGGCGAAGGATTTCTTGAAATCGCCGAAGCCCTTACCGGCGAAGTCCTTCAGCACCGCATCCGTCTCGACACCCGAAAGGGCCGCATAGATCGAGATCAGGTTCCGGGCTTCCGGCCGGTCCGCCAGTTCCTCCGCTGTCTCCGGGATCGGGAGCGGGTCAGTCTTCGCCTTGCGGACCTTCTGGGCGATGTCGTCCGCCTCGTCGGTCATGTTGATGCGCGAATATTCCGAAATATCGGACTTGCTCATCTTCTTGGTGCCGTCACGCAGGCTCATCACCCGGGTTGCGGAACCAAAAATCATCGGCTCCGGCAGCGGGAAGAAATCGACGCCATACATGCTGTTAAAAGCCTGCGCGGTGTCGCGCATCAGCTCAAGATGCTGCTTCTGGTCGTCGCCTACCGGCACGTGGGTGCCTTTATAGACGAGCACGTCGGCAGCCATCAGGATCGGGTAGTCATAGATGCCGACGGTCGCGTTCTCGCGGTTCTTGCCGGCCTTCTCCTTGAACTGGGTCATCCGGTTCAGCCAACCGATGCGGGCGACGCAGTTGAAGATCCAGGTCAGCTCGGCATGGGCCGGGACCTGCGACTGGTTGAAGATGATGCAATCGTCGGGATCGACCCCGGCCGCGATCATGCCGGCAGCAACCTCGCGGGTGGCGCGGCGCAGCTCTGCAGGATCGTGCGGCGGCATGGTGATCGCGTGCATGTCGACGACGCAGAAGATCGAGTCGTAGTCACGCTGCAACTGAACCCAGTTGCGGATCGCACCCAGATAATTGCCGAGATGCAGGTTACCGGTGGGCTGAACGCCCGAGAAGATGCGGTTCATCTGACGCGATCCATAGGGTTGAAGCGAAAAAGGGCCTGATTTATTGCGGGAGGCTGGCCGGCGGTCAAGGCCGGACTGGTTCAGCTCTGGCGACGATTACCGCGGAGCGCCCCGCGCATATCCGACAAACGCATGGCTCCGGTAATAAGTGCCGAGCCGAAATAGACAATCACCGCCAGCAGGATCAAGGCTATCAGACCGGCAATTCCGGCGGCCGCGCCCGAGAAAAGACCGGGGACCGTTTGCTCCGCAAGCTGAAGCGCGCCATAGAGACAGCCGCCCATCAGCAGTGCACAGAGCAGGATCCGGGGCAGACGCCTGCGGGAGCGGGCATCCAGATGGAAGGCGCCGTCCCGGCCGAGCAGACGTGCCAGCATCAGGGCATTCATCCAGGAGGCAATCGCCGTCGCCAGAGCGAGGCCGACATGGGCGAGATACTGCATCAGGATCAGGTTCAGCACGAGATTGAGCACAACTGCCGCCGCCGCGACCTTCACCGGGGTTCTCGTATCCTCCCGGGCGAAAAAGCCCGGCTGCAACACCTTCACCAGCACGAAAGCCGGCAAACCACCGGCAAACGCGATCATCGCCGCAGCCGTGGCAGCCGTATCCGCAGCCTCGAAAGCGCCGCGCTCGAACAGGACCGTGATGATCGGAGTTGCCAGCACTCCAATGCCAACTGCGGCCGGAACGGTCAGCAGAGCACCGAATTCCAGCGCCCGGTTTTGCGTCTCAAGCGCCGCCGTGCCATCGCCCGCCCGCCATTGCCGGGACAGCATCGGCAGGAGCGCCGTGCCGATAGCAACACCGATTACCCCGAGCGGAAGCTGGTTCACCCGGTCCGCGTAATAGAGAAAGGAGATCGAGCCGAGCGGCAGGGTCGAGGCCAGCACCATGTCGATCAGCAGATTGATCTGCACCACGCCAGCGCCGAGCATGGCCGGCAGCATCAGGCGGAACAGCTTGCGCACACCCGGTGTCGCCTTCGGCAGACGGAGCGTGAGGGTCCAGCCATCGCGCCGCGCCGCCGCGATCAGCCAGACCAACTGCGCCAGACCGGCGGCCGCCACCCCCCAGGCCAGTACATGGCCCGGCGTCTCCAGCCGGTCCGCGAAGCCGACCATGGCGCCGATCAGGATCAGGTTCAGCAGGATCGGCGCCGCCGCCATGGCCGCAAACCGGTCAATGCTGTTGAGAATGCCGCCATAGAGCGCGACCAGGGAGATCAGCGGCAGATAGGGAAAAGTAATGCGGGTCAACTCGACCACCAGCGAAAAACGATCCGGAGTCGCAACGAATCCTGGCGCCATCACATGCATGACCCAGGGCATGGTCAGTTGCATGGCAAGGGTCAGGGCCAACAGCACGGCGCACATCATGGCCAGCACCTCGCTGGCAAAGCGTTTGGCCGCCGCTACGCCGTCTGCTTCCAGAGTCCCGGCGAAAAGCGGCACGAAGGCAACCGTAAAGGAACCCTCCGCCGTCAGCCGCCGGAAGAAGTTCGGCAGCTTGAAAGCGACGAAGAACGCATCCGCCACAGGCCCCGCACCGAGAATGGCGGCGATCAGGACATCGCGAACAAAGCCGGTAACCCGGCTCATCATGGTAAAACTGCCAACGGTCGCAGCGGCGCGGATCAGGGACATGTCAGCTCTGTCTTCAGGTCGAGGGCGGGAGAGGAATGCGCGTCAATCTGGGCGTGATCGCGGCGCTCAAGACGAGTTGCTTTCTCCCGGAGGGGAAGCGGCGTCCTCGGCAAGCGCCGTCAGCAGTGCGCTGCGGATCTCCTGGATCCGTGTCTCGGAATCTATCTTCAGCCCGAACAGGTCCTTCACATAGAACACATCAACAAAGCTTTCCCCGTAGGTCGAGATCTTGGCAGACGAAATCTGCAGCTTGATTTCCCGGAGTGCCCGCGCGATCCGGTAGAGCACGCCGGGACGGTCCGTCGCATTCACCTCGATCACGGTGTGGGTCACGCTTGCCTTGTTGTCGATCAGAACGCGGGTCGGGATTTTCATAACCCGGGCCCGGCGTTCGATGTTGCGCCGGCGCTTCACCAGTTCGGACAGCAGATTCAGCCGGCCTGTCAGGGCCTGTTCAATGGCAACGGAGAGTTTCGCCAGTTTGTCCGGCCGGTCGAAGGCCTTGCGGTCCTCGTCCTGGATCCAGAACACATCCAGCGCCATGCCATTGCTGAAGGTCGCGATCCGGGCATCGACGATGCTCGCGCCGGAAACTGCCATAGCCCCGGTCACCCGCGAGAACAGGCCCGGATGGTCAGAGGTATAGACGGTGATTTCAGTCACCTCGCGGGCAGTGTCGACACGGCTCTCGACAGCCAGGTCCCGCTGTTCGGCCTCGGCCGCATGCACCATCCGGGCATGGCGGACATGAGCTTCCGCGTCGAAGGCCAGCCAATAATCCGGATAGCCGAGGGCCTGATACCACTCGATTTCCGTTTGCGACCAGTCTGGCAGCATTTCTGCCAGAGCGTTCTTGGCCTCTTCCGTGCGCCGTTTGCGGCCAGCCTCCTCGCCGAGGCCAGATAGCGTGCCGTCAGCCGCCCAGTAAAGCTCGCGCAGCAACGCCGCCTTCCAGCCATTCCAGACATTCGGCCCGACCGCCCGGATATCGGCGACAGTCAGCACCAGCAGCAGACGCAGCCGTTCCGGCGACTGCACGATGGCGGAGAAATCCTGCACCGTCTTCGGGTCGTTCACGTCACGCTTGAAGGCCGCATAGGTCATCAGCAGATGCCAGCGCACCAGCCAGGCGACAGTCTCGGTTTCCTCATCCGTGAGCCCCAGTCTCGGGCACAACCGGCGGGCCACCCGCTCACCGAGCTTGGAATGGTCCCCGCCACGCCCCTTGGCAATATCATGCAGAAAGACGGCGACGTAGAGCGCCCGGCGCGACAGCACCTTGTGCACGACCTCGCTGGCGATCGGCGCCGCGTCAGCCAACTCGCCCTTCTCGATCTTGTGCAGGATACCGAGCATAACGATGGTGTGCTCGTCGACCGTATAGACATGGTACATGTCGTATTGCATCTGGGCGACGACCCGGCCGAAATCCGGCACGAATCGGCCGAGAACCTGGGCTTCGTTCATCCGCCGGAAGATCCGCTCCGGCCCCTGCGGCGCCTCCAGCATCTCGACGAAGAGCCGGTTTGCCTCCTCGTTCTTCCGCAACTCCTTGTCGATTTTCTTCAGGTTCTGCGTCACCAGCCGGAGCGCATAGGGATGTAGCTCCAGGTCATGTTTCTGGGCCGTGTGGAAGAAGCGGATCAGATTGACCGGATCACGCGAAAACATCTCGTCGTCGGTGACGTTGAGACGGTCACCGTCAACCCGGAAATCGCCAACATCGGGCTTGCGGGAAAATGCCCAGGAGAGCCTGAGGCGCGGCCGTTTCTGATTTTCCGCCTCGATATTGGCGCAGAAGATCCGGGTCAGGTCGCCCACATCCTTTGAGGTCAGATAATAGTGCTTCATGAAGCGCTCGACCGCGACCGCTCCGGCCCGGTTGGTATAGCCCATGCGCTTCGCGATCTCGGTCTGAAGATCGACGGTCAGGCGTTCCTCACCCCGGCCAGTCAGATAGTGAAGATGGCAGCGGATGGTCCAGAGCATCTTCTGGGCCTTGGCGAACTTCCGAGCCTCCGCCGCCGTCAGAACACCCCGGTCCACCAGATCCTTCACCTTGTCGACCTTGTAAACATACTTGCCGATCCAGAACAGGCGGTGCAAATCACGCAACCCGCCCTTGCCCTCCTTGATGTTCGGTTCGATAACGTAACGGCTATCGCCGAGCCGTTCGTGTCGTTCTTCCGCCTCCGCCAGCTTGGCCTCGACGAATTCCATCGCGGTGCCGGTTTCGACATCCTTCCGGAAACGCTCGCGAAGATCGGCGAAGAGAGACTCGGAACCCCAGAGATAGCGCAGTTCGAGGAGGGAGGTGCGGATCGTCATATCCGCCTTGGCCTGCCGCACACATTCATCGACGGATCTGGTCGAGTGACCGACTTTCAGTCGCAAATCCCAGAGCAAATAGAGAATATATTCAACGACTTGCTCGCTGTATGGCGTCTGCTTGTAGGGTAGCAGGAAAAGCAGATCGAGATCGGAAAACGGTGCCATCTCGCCACGCCCGTAACCGCCGACCGCCGCAATACAGATCTGCTCGCCCTGGGTTGGATTGGCATTCTTGTAGATCTTCTGCGTCGCCGTCCCGGCGACGCTGTGGACGAGCACGTCCATCAGGTAGGCATTGGCCCGGATCGCCTCGGCGCCGTCATTGCTGTCAAGAAACCGGCGCTCGATCTCGGAACGGCCTTCATCGACAGTCCGGCGCAACAGCGCGAGCAGTTCGGTGCGGAAACCTTCCGGCTTGTCGGCTGCCTCCCACAGGGCGTCGACGGCCTTTTCGAGCTCCACGGGGTCGATAATTTTTTTTCGGCTTTTGATTTTCGGAGGCGGCGTGATGATGGCAGCATCCGTAACCGGCTCGCTCACCGGCAGTGATTGATCGGAAGCCATATAATCCTCACACCTCGCATAAATTCTTAACGAACCTTAGTGCAATTTCTCCAGGCGCGCCATGTCCCGCACGGGTTTGGAGCGGGCTGGACGCGCGAACAGCTGAGCGATATGACGAGCACGGTATGTTCCCCTGATTTTCCGGAGTAGGGCGCCTTGGCAGATCACCGAAACAGCGATGTTGTTATCATCGGAGGCGGCGTGATCGGCAGCGCGATTGCGTATTTTCTTGCCGCCAACCCGGCCGGGCCCGGCACGATAACCGTGATTGAGCGAGACCCGAGCTACGAAAAGGCGTCCACACCGAGGTCAGCGGGCGGCATCCGCCAGCAATTCTCCAATCCCGAAAACATCGAGATCGGCCTTTTCGGCCATCACTTCGTAACCCACCTCGCGGAATATCTGTCCGTGGACGGAGAATGCCCCGATCCCGGCTTCCGCGAGGGCGGCTATCTCTTCCTTGCCGGACCGGACGGGCTTGAGGTCCTTGTTCAGAACCACGAAGAGCAGGCTCGCCATGGATGCGAGATTGACCTGCTTGACCTCGTTTCACTTGAGAAACAATTCTCCTGGCTCAATCTTGACGGCATTGCCGGTGCTGCGTTTGGAAGGCAGGGCGAGGGCTGGATTGACCCGAACACCCTGATGCAGGCTTTCAAGCGCAAGGCCCGCAACCTCGGGGTTCTGTATCTTGAGGGCGAAGTCATTGCCCTGGAGCATAATTACCGCCGGATCGCGGCGGTGATCCTCGGAGATGGGCAGCGCATTGCCGCCGGTACCGTTGTGAATGCAGCGGGCGCCAATGCAGGCAAGGTCGCGGCACTGGCCGGCGTCGCGCTGCCGGTCTCCCCCCGCAAACGCAATGTCTTTGTCTTCGATTGCCGTGAGCCGCTGGACCCGGCCGTGCCTCTGCTGATCGACCCGACCGGCGTTTACGTGCGGCCCGAGAGCGGCGGGTATATCTGCGGGGTTTCGCCCCCCGCGGATCAGGATCAGGACGGGGATACCAACGATATCGACGTGGATTATCACTGGTTCGAGGAGGTGGTCTGGCCGACCCTCGCACACAGGATACCAGCCTTCGAAACCATCAAACTGTCCGGGGCCTGGGCCGGATATTACGATTACAACAATGTCGATCAGAACGGCATTGTCGGCGCGCATCCCGCGCTTGCGAATTTTTACTTCGCCAACGGCTTTTCCGGCCATGGTCTGCAACAGGCACCGGCCGTCGGCCGGGCAATGGCGGAATTGCTGATCTCGGGCGCATTCAAAACCATCGATTTGTCCCGCTTCTGCTTTGAGCGGTTCGAAAGCGGCGCCCTGGTTCTGGAGCGCAATATCGTCTAATTCTTCTGATCTCGTAACGAAATCAGCTCATACAGCAAATCGAGCGCCTCACGCGGCGTGAGGTCATCCGGCCGGATCTCCGAGAGTCGCGCTTCGAGCGGGCTGACCCGTTGCTGCACCTGCGGCTTTGCCGGCGCCATCGCCTGAAACAGAGGCAACTCCTCGGCAAGGCTGGAAGCGTTACTGGACGCCTTGCTTTGTTCCAGAAGCTTCAGCACTTCCTCCGCCCGCGCGACCACCGCCGGCGGTAAGCCGGCCAGTTTGGCGACATGGATGCCGTAGGACCGATCGGCCGCACCGGCCACCACCTCATGCAGGAAGACGACATCGTCGTTCCATTCCTTGATGCGCATGGTGTGGCAGGACAGGCTGCCAAGCTTCGCTTCAAGGCCGGTCAGCTCGTGATAGTGGGTCGCGAAAAGCGCCCGCGCCCGGCTGATCTCATGCAGATGCTCTACCGTCGCCCAAGCAATGGACAAGCCGTCAAACGTCGCCGTGCCCCGGCCAATCTCGTCGAGAATGACCAGCGAGCGTTCCGTCGCCTGATTGAGGATGGTCGCGGTTTCCACCATCTCCACCATGAAGGTGGAGCGGCCGCGGGCCAGATCGTCTGCTGCCCCCACCCGGCTAAACAGACGATCGACAACACCGATATGCGCCGCTTCCGCCGGCACGAAGGACCCGGCCTGCGCCATCAGGGCGATCAGGGCATTCTGGCGAAGGAATGTACTTTTACCGGCCATGTTCGGGCCGGTGATGAGCCAGAGGCGCTGTGCATCTTCCAGCACGCAATCGTTCGGCACAAACCCGCTGTCTCCGGGATTGAGTGCCTCGACCACCGGATGCCGCCCGCCACGGATTTCAAAAGCGAGCGAGCCGTCCACCTCGGGACGGCAATACCGGCGCTCGACGGCAAGCTCCGCCAGCGCTGTCGCCACGTCGAGCCGGGCCAGCGCTGCGGCCGCCAGGGACACCGCCCCGGCCTCGGCCAGGATAGCATCGACCAGTTCCTTGAAGTGGCCCTGCTCCAGCGCCACGGCCTTGTCAGCCGCCTGAGACAGATCCCGTTCCAGCTCACCCAGTTCCACAGTGCTGAAACGCACGGCATTCGCCATGGTCTGGCGATGGATGAAATTCTCCCGGCCGATCAGCTTCTCACCATGCGCTGCCGTCACTTCGATGAAATACCCAAGCACATTGTTGTGCTTGATCTTCAGCGCACTGACTCCCGTTTCCGTTGCGTAACGAGCCTGCAGCCCGGCAATCAGACGTCTGCTTTCGTCCCGCAGCGTGCGCAGCCGGTCCAGCTCGGGCGCATAGCCTGACGCGATAAAGCCGCCGTCGCGGGCAAGCAGCGGCAAATCAGCCGCCAGAGCACGGGTCAACCGGTCGACCAGCACCTCGTGATAGCCGAGCTCCTCGAAGATCGACCGCGCTTCCTCTGGCGCGCCGCCGACATCGCCGGTCAGACCACCGGCCATGGCATCGGCCCGGGCCAGCTGATCGCGCAACGGGCCGGTTCCGGACAGCCCGTCACGGACCGCTGCCAGATCGCGGGGCCCGCCGCGTCCAAGCGCGACACGGGAGAGAGCACGCTCCACATCCGGCAAGGCCTTCAGCGTCTCACGGATCTCTCCGCGCAGCCGTTCGCCCTCCCGGAAATGCGCCACCGCATCAAGACGGCGACCGATTTCCGCGACATCGGTCACCGGCGCGGAAAGACGCTGGGCCAGCAAGCGCCCACCGGCACCTGTCACCGTGCGGTCTATGACATTCAGCAGGGCGCCACGCTTTTCGCCGCTGAGAGTCCGCAAGATCTCCAGATTCCGCCGGGTAGAGGCATCAATCTCGACGAGACCGCCGGCCTGCCAACGGCGCGGCGGCAACAGTCGCGGCATGGAGCCGATCTGGGTCAATTCGAGATAGTCGACCAGAGCCCCGGCCGCCGCCAGTTCGGCCCGCTCAAATGCTCCGAACCCTTCAAGCGACGCGACTTCGAACAGCGCTTCGAGCCGCTTCCGGCCATTCTCGCTATCGAAACGGCTGGCGGGCTGCGGCACTGCCGCCGCGCGCCAGTCTTCAAGAACGCCGCCGAGACCGCTCGACGCTTCCATCAGTGTTTCGGGAACCAGCAATTCGCTGGGCCCGACCCGGGCGAGAGCAGCGCCAATACCGTTCATGGCAACAGGCTGGGCATGAAAATCGCCCGTCGAAACATCGATCCAGGCCAGGCCGAGACCGCCCTGCGCCATGGCCAGGGCCGCCAGGTAATTGTTGCTGCGGGCATCGAGCAGCGCGTCTTCGGTGATGGTACCCGGCGTGACCACGCGCACCACTGCGCGCCGGACCACCGACTTCGCGCCACGCTTCTTGGCTTCCGCCGGGTCTTCCGTCTGCTCGCAGATGGCAACCCGGAATCCCTTGCGGATCAGGCGCGCCAGATAGCCCTCGGCGGCATGATGGGGAACGCCGCACATCGGGATCGGCTCGCCGCCATGTTGACCTCGTTTCGTGAGCGTAATGTCGAGAGCAGCGGCTGCCGCCTCGGCATCCTCGAAGAACATCTCGTAGAAATCGCCCATGCGATAGAACAGGAGAGCGTCCGGATGGGCGTCCTTGACCTCAAAATATTGCTGGAACATAGGGGTCGCCGAAGCGCGGTCATGGGACGCTGCGCCAGTGGCGGCGGTCTGCCCGCCCCCTGTCTGCGGATTTGCTTGGGAGATCGTATTCACTGCCAAAAAGTCGCTAGGGCCAATTGATTGCGGGAAAAGGCGGCGACCATAACACGACGTTCGAGGCAACTTCCAATGCCGAACGACACCTGTTTCCCTACATTTTTGGAACCTCTTCCCATGATATGAAATTGCCCGTGGCGCGAGCGGGGCCTATCGTTCAGTAATTTGGTTCCGATTGTTCCGCGCGGACCGATGGCGGTCTGCCCAATAAACCAAGCCCTTGGGGGAAGCGTCATGGATGATGCGAAGCGCATGCTTGAGACTGAAGCACTGGAATTTCATGCCTCCGGCCGCCCCGGTAAACTTGAAATCGCCGCGACCAAAAACCTGACAACGCAGCGCGATCTGGCGCTCGCCTACTCCCCTGGAGTGGCCTATCCCTGCCTCGCCATCAACAAGGACGAGAGCAAGGCCTACGAATATACGGCGAAGGGCAATATCGTCGCCGTCATCTCGAACGGTACTGCCGTCCTCGGCCTGGGCGATATCGGGGCACAGGCGGCGAAGCCGGTGATGGAAGGTAAGGCGGTGCTGTTCAAGCGGTTCGCCGATATCGATGGTTTCGATCTTGAGGTCGACACCAAGGATGTCGACGAGTTCGTGAACTCCGTCCGCTTCCTCGGCAAGACCTTCGGCGGCATCAATCTGGAAGACATCAAGGCGCCCGACTGCTTCATCATCGAGCAGCGCCTGAAAGAGCTGATGGACATTCCCGTCTTTCACGACGACCAGCACGGCACGGCGATCATCACCGCCGCCGGCATGATCAACGCGCTGGACCTGACCGGCCGCACGCTCGAGAACTCCAAGATGGTGGTGAACGGCGCCGGTTCCGCCGCCATTGCCTGCGTCGAACTGCTCAAATCCATGGGCATGAAGGACGAGAACGTCATTCTGTGCGACAGCCGCGGCGTGATCTACCAAGGCCGCGATGCCGGCATGAACCAGTGGAAATCAAAGCACGCCGTCGACACCCCGATGCGCACGCTTGCCGAAGCGATCAAGGGCGCGGACATTTTCTGCGGTCTCTCGGCGAAGGACGCCATGACCAAGGACATGGTGAAAGACATGGCCGACCGGCCGATCATCTTCGCTATGGCCAACCCGGATCCGGAAATTACCCCGGAGGATGTGGCCACAGTCCGCTCGGACGCCATTGTCGCCACCGGCCGGTCCGACTATCCGAACCAGGTCAACAACGTGCTCGGCTTCCCCTACATCTTCCGAGGCGCTCTCGACGTCAGGGCGAGCGAGATCAATGACGAGATGAAGATCGCCGCCGCAAACGCTCTGGCGGAACTCGCCCGCGAGGACGTGCCGGACGAGGTCGGCAAGGCCTATGGCCGCACGTTGCATTACGGTGAGGGCTACATCATTCCGGCGCCGTTCGATCCGCGCCTGATCGTCAAGGTCTCCTCCGCCGTGGCTCAGGCCGCCATGGATACCGGCGTTGCCCGCAATCCGATCGCAGACATGGATGCCTATCGGGCCGAACTCGGCGCCCGGCTTGACCCGACCTCCTCCAGCCTGCAGGTCATCTTCGACCGAATCCGCGCCAATCCGCAGCGCGTCGTCTTCGCCGAGGGCGAAGAGGAGCGGGTGATCCGCGCCGCCGTCACCTTCCGCAATGGCGGCTACGGCATTCCGGTGCTGGTCGGCCGGGAAGATGTGATCAAGGAGAAGATCATCGAGCTTGGCATCAAGGGCGCCGAGACGCTGGAAATCAACAACGCCAAGCTGTCTGAGCACAACGAAGCCTATACGGAGATGCTCTACAAGCGCCTGCAGCGCAAAGGGCATATCCAGCGCGACTGCCAGCGCATGGTGCATCAGGACCGAAATGTGTTCGGCGCCTGCATGGTTGCCTCCGGACATGCCGAGGCAATGGTGACCGGCCTGACCCGTAATTTCGGCGTGACCCACGAATATGTCACCCGCGTGCTCGACCCGAAGCCGGGTCAGCAGCTGATGACCTATTCCATCGTCATCAACCGAGGTCGCACGATCTTCATCAGCGATACCAACGTGAACGAGCTGCCGAGCGCCGAGGAACTCGCCGATATTGCCGTGCAGACGGCGGAACATGCGCGGGCCTTTGGCCACACACCCCGCGTCGCGCTGCTGTCCTTCTCGAACTTCGGCTATCCGCCCCGTGAGAAGGCTGTGCGTATCCGCGATGCGGTCGCAATCCTCGACGCGCGCGGTGTCGATTTTGAGTATGACGGCGAAATGTCCGCGGATATCGCCCTCGATTACGAGGCGATGAAGCGGAACTATCCGTTCTGTCGTCTCACCGGCCCGGCCAATGTTCTTGTCATGCCGGCCCTGCATTCCGCCAACATCACCTACAAGATGCTGCAGTCGATGAGCGGCGCCGCCGTCATCGGACCGATGCTGGTCGGACTGGAGAAGCCGGTGCAGATCGTACAGATGAGCGCGACCGTTACCGATCTGGTCAACGCCGCGGCCATCGCAGCCCATACCGCACTCGGGAAATAGATCTCTTGCTACATTGATCCGCCTTTCGCGCCATAACCGGCGCGAAAGGCCTCTTTTATACATTTTCGTGCCTATTTTAGGCTGGGGTCCGTGTTTTCCGACCCATATGATAGAAACTGTCATACCGTTGGCGCTAGAGAATGCGATCAATGCGCAGGAGCGCTGGCCGCCCGGCGTAAAACCGCCAATTGATCAAAAAAACCGATGAGCGAACAGCCGATCGAAACAGATTCCTCAGCCAAGAACGACGGTCCGGTGGCACTGCCGCTTTGGGATGTGTTCCGTGGCGGCCTGGTGGTTTCGATGCCGGCCGCGATCGCACTCGGCGCGATCACCGCTCTCGATGCCGTCGAGCCCTGGCATGCGGTCGGCGCCTGGATCGTTGCACTGATTATAGCAATGGGCATCGTGCGGCGGCATTATAGTCTGCTGGACGCCATCAAGCGCCATATCCAGCGCCGGGCCGGTTCCAGCGCACCCGAACGCGCCTCAAAGACCGGCGACGTGCTGTCCGACATCGCGGACGGGATCGGGGAAACCGCAGAGCTCGCTGCCGCTCTGACCCGCCTGTTCCGGGCGACAGCAGACCGGCGCACGCAGCTTCAGGCACTGAACGAGCGTCATGTCTCGATCATCGACAATATCCCGGACCCGCTTATCTTCCTGAATGCCAAAGGCCGCGTTCAAAGTATGAACAAGGCTGCCCGCGACCGCTTTGGCGGCCGTATCATGGGGCGTGAACTCTCCCATGTCGCACGCGACCCCGCCTTGCTCGAGGCCGGCAACGCGGTCCTTGCACAAGGCGGGAACCGAACGGTCGAGATCTCCATCTCGGACCCGGTGCATCGGGTTTTCAATGTCCGGATCGAAGCCCTTCCCAATGAACAGGACGAGCAACGCTCTGCACTGGTGATTTTCCGGGACCTGACCGAAATCCGCCGGATCGAAAGCATGCGCGTCGATTTCGTCGCCAATGTCAGCCATGAGCTACGAACACCGCTGGCGACCCTGCATGGCTTCATCGAAACCTTGCGCGGGCCGGCACGGGACGATCTGGACGCGCATGAGCGGTTTCTTGAGATCATGGAGCAACAGACCAGCCGCATGACCCGGCTGGTCACGGACTTGCTGTCACTCTCCCGGATCGAGACAGCAGAGCATACGGCCCCGAATGAAGAAGTGGCGCTGCGTCCGCTAGCAGAGCATCTGACCGCGGCCGCGGAACTCACCGCGGCACGGCGCGGAATTCGCATCGCGCTCGATATCAATCCCGATCTACCGGCCCTGATCGCCAACAGTGATGAAATCTCTCAGGTGCTTCAGAACCTTCTCGAGAACGCGATCAAGTATGGCCGTGATAAGAGCGTCGTCACCATCCGTGCAGATGTTGCCAGCGATCTGCCCGCATCGTTAAGTTTGCAGGCGGATCATGTCGCCACGATCTCTGTCTCGGACCAGGGTGATGGCATTCCGCGGGAACATATCCCGCGCCTCACCGAACGCTTCTACCGTGTGGACACCGCACGCTCTCGGGAGATGGGCGGCACCGGCCTCGGTCTGGCCATCGTGAAGCACATTGTCAGCCGCCACCGCGGCGCCCTGACCATTGACAGCAAGGTCGGCGAAGGCAGCACTTTCACGGTCTACATTCCGTGCAGGGCCCCTGCCGTCACAAAATCGCAAACTTTCGCCGCCGGCTGAAACAAAACCTTCACATATCCGTAGTAATTAGGACTCCTGACAGGCGTAGGTAACGGGGCGACCCGGCCTGCAATGTGCCGGGCCTGATCGATCACACTCCTTTGTCCCGGAGGCAAAATCGTGCTTAGGAACTCAATTATCAAGGCTATCCCGCTCGCCCTCGCCGGCGTTATCGCTGTTGCAGCGGCCGCTGAAGCCCGCGACCAGATCCGCATCGTCGGATCCTCGACCGTATTCCCGTTCTCCACGACCGTTGCAGAAACGTTCGGCAAGACCAGCGGCTTCAAGACGCCGGTCGTCGAAAGCACCGGTTCCGGTGGCGGTCTGAAGCTGTTCTGCTCCGGTGTGGGCGTCCAGCATCCGGACATCACCAACGCTTCGCGCCGGATCAAGAAATCCGAAGTCGAGCTTTGCGCCAAGAACGGCGTTGCCGACATCGTTGAAGTGAAGATCGGTTTTGACGGAATCGTCATCGGCAACGCAAAGGGCGGCGCCGACTTCAACCTGACCAAGCAACAGATCTTCCTGGCCCTCGCCGCTGAAGTTCCGGTTGACGGCAAGATGGTCAAGAACCCGTACAGCAAATGGTCCGATATCGATAAGTCTCTGCCGGATCAGGCCATCGAAGTGCTTGGCCCGCCTCCGACATCCGGTACCCGCGACGCTTTCGTCGAGCTGGCCATGCGCCCGGGCGCCAAGTCCTTCAAGATGCTTGCCGACATGCGCAAGGCCGACAAGAAGGGCTTCCGCAAGATTTCCGACTCCATGCGGGAAGACGGCAAGTTCATCGAAGCAGGCGAGAACGACAACCTGATCGTTCAGAAGCTTCAGGCTAACCAGGCTGCCCTGGGTATCTTCGGCTTCAGCTTCCTTGATCAGAACAGCGACAAGATCAAAGGCGCGAACGTCGCCGGCGTTTCCCCGACCTTCGAAAACATCGCTGGCGGCGACTATGGCATCTCCCGCTCCCTTTACTTCTACGTGAAGTCCGCGCATATCGGCGTGGTTCCGGGCATCCAGGAATATGTCACTGAGTTCACCAGCGAAAAAGCCATCGGCGACGAAGGATACCTGACCGACAAGGGTCTGATCCCGCTGCCGGGCGCCGACCGCGAGAAGTATCGCGCGGCCGCTGCCAACAAGACCAACCTGACCATGTAATTGGTCTCACGGGAGAGGCGGTCCACCGCCTCTCCCCTGTCTTTATGGACCCGCTCGAAACCGTGGATCCATAAAGACAGGCACTTATTCGGCCCGGCACCTCCAGCCGCAGCCAAGAGCAACCTCCGCCGGCAGGGCACTATGAACAGCTTCTTTCTTATTCTGGTTGTCATCGGACTGTCGGTTGCCGGCTACGCGGTCGGCCGGGCCAGATCCGTTTTCGCTGCGTCGGGCGATGTCCGTATCCTGCACTCACTGCCAAGCTACTACGGTATGTTCGTGGCGCTCGGTTGCGGGTTGCCCGCGATACTTCTGCTGGCGATCTGGCTGATCGTCCAGCCGCAGATCGTCGATCACATGGTGATGTCGGGACTTGATGCGTCGATCATGCCGCAAAATGCGGACGATTATTCACTGATGCTGACAGATATCCGGAACCTCTCCAGCGGAAACGCTGTCAGCCGTGAGGCCAGTCCGGCCATCGTCGCCGCTACCGAACGCTATCTGGCGCTGCAATCCATCGGCTTCTGGTCCATGGTTGCCAGCGTCGTCTGCATCGCATTGCTTGGTCTCGCCTGGGCCCGCTCCCAGATCAGTCGCAGATTCCGGGCGCGCAACGCGGTCGAGAAAATCATTCGCGGGCTGCTGATAATCTGCTCGATGATCGCGATCCTGACGACCGTCGGCATCGTCATGTCGCTGATCTTCGAAAGCATCCGGTTCTTCGCCCGCGTCCCCTTCTTCGACTTCCTGTTCGGCATTCACTGGAGCCCGCAAACGGCAATCCGCGCCGAGCAAGTCGGGGCCTCCGGCAGCTTCGGCGCCGTGCCACTATTCGCCGGGACCATGCTGATCACTCTGATCGCGATGCTGGTCGCAGGTCCGATCGGTCTGCTCTCCGCGATCTACATGGCGGAATATGCCAATCCCAAATTCCGCGCTATCGCCAAGCCGATGCTGGAAGTGCTGGCCGGTATCCCGACTGTCGTCTACGGCTTCTTCGCCGCCCTGACAGTCGCGCCGCTGATCCGCGGCTGGGGCGAGGGTGTCGGGCTCGATGTTTCATCGGAAAGTGCGCTCGCGGCAGGTCTGGTCATGGGCATCATGATCATTCCTTTCGTCTCATCGCTCTCGGACGACGTCATCAACTCGGTGCCGCAATCCTTGCGCGACGGTTCTTACGGGCTTGGTGCAACCAAGTCCGAAACCATCCGGCATGTGATCATTCCGGCCGCCCTTCCGGGCATTGTCGGGGCCTTTCTGCTGGCCGTCTCCCGCGCCATCGGCGAGACCATGATCGTGGTGATGGCCGCCGGCCTCGCCTCGAACCTGACGGCAAACCCGTTTGAAGCCGTCACCACGGTGACGGTGCAGATCGTCACCTTGCTGGTCGGCGATCAGGAATTCGACTCCGCCAAGACGCTCGCGGCCTTCGCCCTCGGTCTTGTGCTTTTCTTTGTCACCCTCGGTCTGAATGTGGTCGCCCTACGGGTGGTCCGGAAATATCGGGAAAAATATGACTGACGCGATCATGAATTCGAAATCAGGTACCGAGATCCGCAGGCCGACTCTTTCCGAGGACCGTCTGAAAAAGCGCTATGCGGCGGAACGCCGTTTCCGGATGTACGGTCTGGGCAGCATTATTGCCGCCGGTCTGATGCTGGTATTTCTCGTCGGAAGCATCTCCGGGACGGGCTATACGGCTTTCCTGCAGACATACATCAAGCTGAATATCTCGTTCGATCCGGAATATCTCGATCCGGCCGGCACGGGCGATATAGCCCAGCTCAAGACCGCCGACTATGGCGGACTGATCAAGAAGAACCTGCGCGACAATTTCCCGGAGGTCACCGGCCGAAAAGACAAACGGAAGCTGTACAACTTCGTCTCGCCAAATGCCGGTTTTGTCTTGCGGGATATGGTGATCGAGAACCCCACCCTGGTCGGGCAGACTTTCGATCTCTGGGTCAAGGCATCCGACGATATCGACATGCTGACCAAGGGTTATGTTGATCGCACTCTTGAGGAAAGCAACCGCCGGGTCACCGACACCGAGCTCACCTGGTACGATAAGCTGGACTCGAACGATCGAATTGAAACGCGCTTCAATACCGATTTCTTTATGAACGCGGACAGCCGCGAGCCGGAGGAAGCAGGTATTCTCGGCGCCGTGACAGGCTCCTTGCTGACCCTGGTGATCACCCTGCTCTTGTCGTTTCCCATCGGAGTGATGGCAGCGATCTATCTGGAAGAGTTCGCGCCAAAGAACAGATGGACCGACCTGATTGAGGTCAACATCAACAACCTCGCGGCGGTGCCGTCCATTGTGTTCGGTCTGCTTGGCCTCGCGATGTTCCTCAACTTCTTCGGCTTCCCGCGCTCCGCCCCGCTGGTCGGCGGCATGGTGCTGGCACTGATGACATTGCCGACCATTATCATCGCCTCCCGCTCCGCCCTGAAAGCGGTGCCGCCCTCGATCCGGGAAGCAGCACTCGGGCTCGGTGCTTCGCCGCTGCAGGTCGTGACCCATCACGTACTGCCACTGGCCATGCCCGGCATCCTGACCGGCACCATCATCGGCATGGCCCAGGCACTCGGCGAGACCGCACCGTTGCTGATGATCGGCATGATCGCCTTCATCGTCGACGTCCCCGGCGGCTTCACCGATCCGGCGACCGTGCTGCCGGTGCAGATCTATCTCTGGGCGGACAGCCCCGAGCGCGCCTTTGTAGAGCGAACCTCAGCCGCCATCATGGTGCTGCTTGCGTTCCTCATTTTCATGAACATTGTAGCCGTCATGCTTCGCAAGAAGTTCGAACGGCGCTGGTAGAGGTAATTCCATGAGCAAAAACAAGAATATGGCCAAGTCCGATGCCTCCCCGACACCAAGCGCCAAGCCGAAGATGAAGGGCGACAAGGTCAAGGTCTTCTACGGTGAGAAGCAGGCCCTGATGGATGTCGACCTAGACATCCAACCGAACGAGGTCACGGCTCTGATCGGACCCTCCGGCTGCGGCAAGTCCACTTTCCTGCGCTGCCTGAACCGGATGAACGACGTCATCGACATCTGCCGCGTGGAAGGCAAAATCACCCTCGACGATGAGAATATCTACGACTCCTCGCTCGATCCGGTGCAGCTCCGTGCCCGCGTCGGCATGGTGTTCCAGAAGCCGAATCCGTTCCCGAAGTCGATCTACGACAATGTCGCCTATGGCCCGCGCATTCACGGCACGGCCCAGAGCAAGGCCGACATCGATGAGATCGTCGAGACGAGCCTGACCAAGGCCGGTCTCTTCGGGGAAGTCAAAGACCGCCTGCTGGAGCCAGGCACCGGCCTTTCCGGCGGCCAGCAGCAGCGCCTCTGCATCGCCCGCGCCATCGCGGTCAATCCGGAAGTGATCCTGATGGACGAGCCCTGCTCGGCCCTCGATCCGATCGCTACGGCGAAGATCGAGGAGCTGATCGACGAGCTGCGCGAGAACTACACGATCGTTATCGTCACCCACTCCATGCAGCAGGCTGCACGGGTTTCCCAGCGCACCGCCTTCTTCCATCTGGGCGAGCTGGTCGAGGTCGGCGATACCGAGCAGATCTTCACCAACCCGAACGACTCCCGCACGCAGGGCTATATTACCGGCCGGTTCGGCTAAGAAAGATCACGGAAAGTATCTCAATGGGTTCGAACAACGACCACATAGTCAGCTCTTTCGACGAAGAACTTGGAGCCCTCAAAGCCAAGATCGCCCAGATGGGCGGCCTTGTCGAAAGTCAGTGCGAAGCAGCTGTCCGTGCCGTGCATCGGCGGGATCAGGCGCTCGCCCAACGGGTGCGCGAAGCCGATGCTCCGATCGACCTTCTGGAAACAGAGGTCGAGGCCATGAGCCTCCGGCTGCTCGCGCTGCGCCAGCCGCTCGGGGGAGACCTTCGCACGGTCGTGGCCAGCCTGAAGATCGTCAGCGACCTTGAGCGCATCGGCGATTACGCCGCGAATATCGGCAAGCGCGCCATTGTGCTCAGTAGCCTGCCAGAGATCCCGCCTGCCAATGGCATTGTGCGCATCGGCAGCCTGGTCCAGTCCCTGATCAAGGATGTGCTGGACGCCTACGCGGACGACAACCTTGATCTCGCTGTTGCCGCCTGGCACCGGGATGAGGATATCGACGAGCTCTACACCAGCCTGTTCCGAGAACTGCTGACCTACATGATGGAAGATCCGCGGAATATCTCCGCTTCCACCCATCTTCTGTTCATCGCGAAGAACCTGGAGCGCATGGGCGATCACGCGACCAACATCGCCGAGACCGTGCATTTCCAGATCAAAGGCACGAAAATGCAGGCCGATCGCCCCAAGGGCGAGGACGCCAGCTATGTCGTGACGATGCCCGAATGAGCGTTCATATCGAGAGTTAGTGTCCTATGAACATGATGAGTCCCAAAATCCTGATCGTGGAGGACGAAGCCCCTATCGTCACTCTGCTGCGCTACAACCTTGAGCGGGAAGGGTTCGAAGTCCTCGAAGCCGGCGATGGTGAAGAAGCCATACTGCTGGCCATGGAGAAAACCCCCGATCTGATCCTGCTGGACTGGATGTTGCCGCTTCTCTCCGGTGTCGAGGTCTGCCGCAGACTGCGCCGGACGCCCGAGACCAAAGGCATACCGGTGATCATGCTGACAGCGCGCGGCGATGAGGGTGACCGGATCCGTGGCCTCAACGCAGGCGCGGACGATTATATCACCAAGCCTTTCAGCCCGAGCGAGCTGATCGCCCGCATCCGCGCCGTGCTGCGCCGGACACGGCCGGCGAGCGATGCCGAGACCCTGGAGTTTGAAGATCTCGAAATGGATCTGGCATCCCACAAGGTGCGCCGGAACAACCGGGAGATCCATCTCGGCCCGACCGAATTCCGGCTGCTGCGCTATTTCCTGGAGCATCCGGGCCGGGTGTTTTCCCGTGAGCAATTGCTGGACCGGGTCTGGGGTCCCGACATCTATGTCGAGCCACGTACCGTCGACGTGCATATCCGCCGTCTGCGCAAGGCCATCAATATCGAGGCCGAGTCCGACCTGATCCGTACGGTCCGCTCTGCCGGATACGCTCTCGACCGGTCAACCACACCGGCCTGACCAAGCTCAACCCGCCTGTTTTCCGCCGGACACGGGTTCCGGCGGAAACATCCGCATCAGCACCAGCAGCAGGATCAAACCGGGCACGGCAATCGCCGTCGAGGCGAGGAAGAACCCGATCCAACCGATATGGTCCGTCACCCATCCGCCGCCGGAGCTGAGGATGGTGCGCCCGAAAGCCATGAAGGACGAGAGCAGGGCGAACTGGGTTGCCGTAAAGGCGATGTTCGTCAGGCTGGAGAGATAGGCGACGAAGGCGGCCGTTCCCATGCCGCCGGTAAAGTTCTCAACCCCGATCGTCACCGTCAGAATCCAGAGATCGTGCCCCGCCACCGCCTGCCCGATGAAAACCAGATTTGACAAAGCCTGCAACACGCCGCAGACCAGCAGCGCCTTCAGAAGCCCCATATGCTTCACCAGCGCGCCCCCCGCGAACAATCCCGCCAGCAGAGCGATCAGCCCGAAAACCTTGGTGACCTGGGCGATCTCGGTCTTTGTGAAGCCGAGATCGATATAGAACGGGTTGGTCAGCGTGCCGAGGAAAGCATCCCCGAGCTTGTAAAACAGGATGAAGGCAAGGATCAGCAATGCGCCGCGCCGAAGCAGAAATTCCGAGAAGGGCGCCACGACGGCCCGCTTCGTCCAATTGAGAATTGCATCGGGAGCTGACTTTGCTTCGCGCCTCTCGGCTGCTTCGTCTTCCGCGCCGGACTTTGGCTCCGGGCTCGCGAGGACAGTGATCAAGCCAACCAGCATGAGGCCGGCCATCGCCAGATAAGCGATGAACCACCCGACAGCGTCGGCCAGGAACAGCGCGCCGGCACCAGCGGCGAGGACGCCGATCCGGTATCCGAATGTATAAGCGGCCGCTCCCGCCCCCTGTTCTTCCTCAGGGAGCGTCTCGATCCGATAGGCGTCGACAACAATGTCCTGGCTGGCGGAAAAAAAGGTCACCGCAACTGCCATCGTCGCCATCAGTGCGGGACTGGCCAGCGGGTCAGTGCCGCCAAGCAGAATGATCGACAGCATCAGGCAGAGCTGAGTGAAGATCAGCCAGCCACGGCGGCGGCCGAACAGGTGGCCGAGGATCGGCACCTTCAGACTGTCCATCACCGGCGCCCAGATGAATTTCAGCGTGTAGGGCGTCCCGACCAGAGCGAACAGGCCGATGGTGGTCAGATCCACACCGGACTCACGCATCCATGCGCTGAGCGTGGAGAAGGACAGAAGCAGCGGCAATCCGCTGGAAAACCCGAGAAGCAGAACCACCAGCACGCGGCGCTTCAGATAAAGCGCCGCCGTCTCCACCAGCCAATCCCAGGCGCCGGACAAGGTCTCAGCCAAGCCGCGCGGCCAGAAGGTCTTTCAGATTGGCTTCCGGCCGGGCGCCGTAGTGCGAGATGATCTCGGCCGCGGCAACACCGCCTGCCCGTCCCCAGTCAGCCGGCTCCATACCCTGGCAATAGGCATGCAGGAAACCTGCGGCGAAAAGATCGCCCGCGCCGGTCGTGTCCACCACTGTGGCCACCGGCTCGGCATCAATCACATGGACTTCCGATTTGTGCAGAACGACAGAGCCTTTCGGCCCGCGCGTGATCGCAGCCGTCTCGCAGTTTTGACGGACCTTCTGCAATGCTTCATCGAAATCCGTCGTCTGATAGAGAGACTTCAGCTCTTCCTCGTTAGCGAACAGAATATCGACATGGTGATCGACCAGCTCGAGAAAGGCATCACGGTGGCGGTCGACACAGAACGGATCGGAGAGGGTGAGCGAAACCTTGCCCCCGGTCTCGTGCGCGGTCCGGGCCGCCTTCACGAAGGCCTTCTTGGCTTCCGGCGGATCGAACAGATAGCCTTCCAGATACACCACGCGGCTGTCCGCGATCAGGTCCGGATCGACATCCTCCGGGCCGAGCTGCACGCAAGCGCCAAGGAAGGTGTTCATGCTGCGCTGGGCATCCGGTGTCACCATGATGAGGGATCGGGCGGTTGGCGGCCCGTCCAGGGTCGGCGCTGTGTCGAAGCGCACGCCGACAGCGGTGATGTCATGCCGGAAGACCTTGCCGAGCGTATCGTCCTGTACCTTGCCGATATAACCAGCCTTGCCGCCAAGGGACGCAAGACCTGCGGCCGTGTTGCCGGCAGACCCACCCGACATTTCCATGCCGGGACCCATCTTGCTGTAAAGCAACTCGGCGCGCTCGGCGTCGATCAGGTTCATCGCCCCCTTTTCGATGCCGTTCTCGGAGAGAAATACATCGGTGGCTTGGGCGAAAACGTCGACGATCGCGTTGCCGATACAGGTGACATCGATGGGTTTGGCTGCCATGCGGACCAGGCTCCCGAAAACAGGGCGAAAAAAGGTTGGCGGACCGGATGTCCGCTCAATGCGGCGACAAGGTACTGGAGCAGGGACAGCAAGGAAAGTCTGCTATCACCGAATGGCGCCACGGCTCTTGCGCGGACAGGGATCCTATGCTTTTTCGGTCGAAATGCATTGGACCGCACCGCTTCCGGCCCCAAGTGATCCGGTGACAACGCCAGAAAGAAGAAGAGATCGACTATGTTTTCAGCCTTGTCCGCCACCATCGGTCAGCTGACGGATCCCCGGCTCCGCAATCCGATCATCATCAGTGTCGTCGGATCGATCACGGCAATCCTGTTGCTCGGAGCGACGGTCTGGTACGTCCTTGACTGGTTTTCGTTCTTCGGCGGCTGGCTGGATGACGCGGCGGCCTGGGTCGCCAGCCTGATCGTGGTGATCCTGGGCGTTCTCTTTTTCCCTGGTGCCGCGAACATAATCTCCGGGCTGTTTCTGGATTCAGTCTGTAAGGCAGTGGAAGCGCGGCATTATCCGGCACTCGGCCCCGCGCGCCCGCAGCCTTTCATCGAAACCGTTCTGGAAAGTCTGAAGTTTCTCGGTATTACTATACTTGTTAACGTTCTGCTTCTGCCGATCTATCTGCTGGTCCCCGGTCTTAACCTGATCGTTTTCTACGGCGCGAATGGTTATCTTCTGGGGCGGGAATTCTTCGAAATGGTTGCCATGAGGCGGCTGACTCCGGCAGAAGCCAAGGAACTGCGGAAGCGTAAGGCAGGGTCGGTTTTCGTCAGTGGCGTGCTGATCGCCGCAGTCATGACCATCCCCGTTGTGAACTTCGCGGGGCCGGTCATTGCGACGGCTTTTATGCTTCATCGTTTCGAGCGCTTGCGGAGCGACATGAAGAAATGATAATAAGTCCTTGAGTATTAAGGTCGATGGCCATGGTCTCTTCTGCAATTATATGAGTTGACGATCTGATGTTTCGGCGTAAAAAATCCGGCACGGACACCACCGAGCGCACAAGCCCGTCGTTCGGCACCGGCGCGACAGACGAACAGCAGACCTCCGGATCCCAGGACCGGAAATCTCCCTCGGAGACGCGCTTGGATGCGGCGGCGCCTGTCTCCGATGCGGTCACAACCAGAAAACCGGACGAGGAGTCCAGAATGCAACCGAGCAAGCCATCCTCATCGGGATTTGTACCGGAAATCCCGCGCCGGACTCTCGATCTTCCGGGCTCATCGAGCCGGCGCGGTGGCGCGCCCCGCTCCGAGAGCAAGAAGCTTACGGTCGGCCCCGAGATCTCCCTGACCGGTGAGATCACGGCCTGCGACAGCCTCGTTGTCGAGGGCACCGTTGACGCGACCCTGGAAAACAGCCGCCATCTCGAAGTCACCGAGTCCGGCCATTTCAAGGGTAAGGTGGTAATAGACGAAGCCATCATCGGGGGGCGCTTCGAAGGCACCTTGGTCGTTCGGCAAACCCTGCATGTTCGGAGCACCGGTCGGGTTACCGGGTCTGTGCGCTTCGGCCAGCTCGAGGTCGAACTCGGCGGTCAGATCGACGGCGATATCTCGCTTTTCAAAGACGAGCCTGTGAACACGCCGGAATAGGTTGATACCGGTGCGTTCTCTTCTCCTTCTCTTGATTGCTGTCAGCCTGTCGAGTTGCGGCGGAGCCGTTCAGAAAACGGCCAGCACCGGACGCGTTCAGCAGCCGATCTCTGCCGAGAAATCTGCGGCCGCCGCTACGAAACAGGCCGAGCCGGGAGGCTCCGCTTCGGTCGCCAGCCTGCCCGCGCCGGCGAGCCCGCGCGCACCGGCTTTCAGCGAAGAAGAGCGCGACCCAAGCAGATTGCTCGATCTCGGGCAGCACGACCTTTCGAGCATCCTCGGCAAACCCGCCTTCATCCGGCGCGATATGTCCGCCGTGGTTTGGCAGTATCGCACGGATGTCTGTGTGCTTGATCTGTTTCTCTATGAACTCGATCAAGACCTCGCCGTGACCTATTACGAGTTCCGACCGCGACGCGATGGGGCACTTGTGCGGGACGAATGCTTTGTCAACTTACTGCAGCGCGGCATCTCGCGTGCGGCACAGAGCTGATCCGGCTCAGGCAGGCTCCAGCGTCTTATCCTTGAAGTTGCACAGATCGGAAACCGGGCAAACCGGGCAGACGGGCTTGCGCGCCTTGCAGATATACCGGCCGTGCAGGATCAGCCAGTGATGCGCATGAAGCATCCATTTCGCCGGAATGCGTTTTTCCAGAGCCAGCTCCACCGCAAGCGGCGTCTTCCCGCTCGCCATCCCGGTCCGGTTGGCAACGCGGAAAAGATGGGTGTCGACAGCGATGGTTGGCTGACCAAACGCCATGTTCAGCACCACATTCGCTGTCTTCCGGCCTACCCCCGGCAGTTTCTCGAGCGCCTCCCGGTCCTGCGGGACAATGCTGTCATGCTCCCGGATAAGTATTTCCGAAAGCGCGATGACATTCTTGGCCTTTGAATTGAAGAGGCCGATCGTCTTGATGTAATCGCGCACCCGCTCAAGGCCCAGCGCGACCATCTTCTCCGGCGTATCCGCGACCTCGAACAACGGCCCTGTCGCCTTGTTGACCCCGACATCCGTAGCCTGCGCGGAGAGCACAACCGCAACCAGCAAGGTATAGGGATTGACGTAATTGAGCTCGCCTTTCGGCTCCGGCTCGCGATCGCTCAGGCGCTGGAAAAAACTGTCCACCGCCGCGTTCGTCATCCGTTTCGTCATATCCCGCACTCTCTCGCTTGCTTCCGGGCGTTTGCTTCCGGGGATTGCTCCGGACACGCCCTGTTTTCAGGTTGCCTTTACCCTGCGCCAATCACAAGTTAGGGCCTTGATGAATCACGATGCAACAGTCCGGACGGCTGGCAGTGACACGAGTTGAGCACAGGAATGGCCCCGCGCCTGATGCCGCACTCTTCGATGCGGTCCTCTACCCGCACCGAAGCCTGTCACCGACAGGCTTTCTTATCCTGATGACAGCCATCTCCTGCTGCAGCATTGCCCTTGGCGCTGTGTTCTGGATCGCGGGTGCCTGGCCTGTCGTTGGATTTTTCGGGCTCGACGTGTTCCTGATCTATGTCGCTTTCCGGCTGAGTTACCGCGACGCCAGACGATACGAAATTGTCCGGCTCACCCGCACCGAGCTGACGATCGAGCGTTTCGTGCGTGGACGCCAGGTCATGCAAAAGCAGCTACAACCATATTGGCTGAATGTCCGCGTCGAGGAAGAGCGCACGGGGCCGGATCGGCTGATGTTGCGCAGCCACGGGCAAGCACTCGAGATAGGCGCCTTCCTCTCTCCCCCCGAAAAGCAGGATTTCGCCGACAATCTCACCGATGCTCTGGCGAAAGTGCGGTCCGCCTGACGCGCTTTTGCGTCAGATTCCGAGCACGTCCGTCATGGAATAGAACCCGGGTTTGCGTCTGGCGGCCCAGATACCCGCGCGCACGGCCCCAGCCGCAAAAATATCCCGGCTTGCAGCCTTGTGCGTAAGCTCGATCCGCTCGTTCGGGCCGGCGAAGATCACCGTGTGCTCACCAACCACATCGCCGCCGCGCAGGGTGGCGAAGCCGATCTGGCCCTCCTCACGCGCCCCTGTGATGCCTTCCCGTGACAGCACGCCTTTCTCGGCGAGCGAAACGCCCCGACCCGCCGCCGCAGCCTTGCCAAGGCCGAGTGCCGTCCCCGATGGAGCATCAATCTTTCGCTTGTGGTGCATCTCAACTATTTCGATATCGTAACTATCATCCAGAGCAGCCGCGACCTTCTTCACCAGGTCGAACAGCAGGTTCACCCCAAGGCTCATGTTCGGCGCATAGACCAGCGGGATGGTTTTAGCCACCTCGGCAAGATCCGCTTCCTGCTCCGGCGTCAGGCCGGTTGTGCCCGCGACGAACGCCGTGCCGCATTCGGCCGCGATCCGAGCATGCGCGACGGTCACCTCGGGAAGCGTGAAATCGATCACCACATCTGATGCAGAAATGACTGAACGTGGGTCAGAGACAGTTTTGACCATCTCGCCGTGCAACTGACAAAGTGTTGCGATTTCAACACCTTCCTCAGCACTACCCTGGAGAACAGTGCCGCCGGAGATCACCGCTTTTGGGTGCTCATGGACCTGTTTGGCAATCATCCGGCCCATAAAGCCGGCGACCCCCATGATTCCGATCTTTGTCGTGCCCATCGACGCTCTCCTGAATGGTCTGCCACTGCTCCTGATGGTCCTAACCTGCTTTCCCGCACCTGTCGAGCCTGCTTGTTCGCCCCTCGGGCTCGACGCAACATAAGGCTCGCTTTTCCGTTTTCTTCCTGATATATCGAGCTGAAAGTATGTTTGAAATCAGTGATATTATCCTTGGCGCCTTGTCGAAGAGCCCTGCGAACGGCTATCAGGTCCGTCGCCGGATCAATAGTGATTTTGCCCATTTCCAGTCAGTCAGCACAGGTAGTCTCTACCCGGCATTGAGCAAGCTGAAGGCGCGCGGCGCCATTACCGAGACTGGATCGGCAAATGGGTCCCTCGACAGTCGAACATTCGCCATTACCGACCTCGGGCGTACTATGTTACGTCAGAAGGTGCAGGAGGCAGGAGCGGGTGAGCGACTGAGGTCCGATTTCTTGGCCGCTGTCTATTTCTCGGAAAGCGCCGGTCCGGAAGAGACCGTAAGGCTCATCGAGGAGAGGGCCGGAGCCCTCAACCAAGAGATCCGGGCACTTCTGGCCTTACCCCTTCAATCCATGACTAATACCGAACGCTTCACAGTGCGCTACGCCCTGGCGGTGCGTCGCGCAGGTCTGGAGTTCCTTCGCCATGAGGGTCGTGCCATCGCAACAGCGATCGACATAGAATCCAGAAATAACAGATAATTAGAGGTAAATAATACCGGGAATACCGGGGGCATCCCCTGCTTTTTAATAGTATGGCAAACTACCATTTTAGAGCGCGGCCCTACGAAAATCGCCGCCCATTGGGCCGCCGCTCAAGCGCTCGATGTGATCTCGTAGCGGTAAAGTCAGCCCCTAAGATCGCCCTAGAGTTCCGTAAACCGGACAAAGTAGCAGGCAAATTGCAAGGGAGGTCCTCTCGCTCTGCCCGTGACACAGTCCTCGAAAATCTCCTGCTGGCGCTTATCGAGGTTGACCGGGGTTTCAACAATCACACCGGCTATTGGTCGGCCCGTCCCGGACTGCGCGGTCCACTCATTGGTGAAGAACGCCTGCGGTGAAGAACCGCTGCCAGGCCTGCACCTTGCCGTGACCGCGATAGCTCGTACAGCTGACTGCCTCGTGGCCATACGAAAAACGCCGGCCCAATGGGCCGGCGTTCAAACGCTCGAAGTGCTCTTGAGATAAAATCAGTCCCTGAGATCGTCCCAGAGCTCCTTGACCCGATCAAAGAAGCCGGCTGATTGCGGGCTGGTCTTCTCGTTCTGACCGGCGGCAAATTCCTCGAGAAGCTCCTGCTGGCGCTTATTGAGGTTGACCGGGGTTTCGACAATCACTTCGACATATTGATCGCCCCGGGCCGGGCTTCGGAGCACGGACATGCCTTTGCCCTTCAGCCTGAACTGTTTGCCACTCTGGGTTCCAGCACCGACGGTGATACGGGCACGCCCGCCTTCGATCGTCGGGACCTCAATCTGGCCGCCAAGTGCGGCTGTGGTCATCGGCAATGGAACGCGGCAGTAGATATCCGCTCCCTCACGCTGAAAGATCGGATGATCAGCGATTGCGAGAAACAGATAGAGATCGCCTGGCGTCGTGCCACGTGGACCGGCCTCGCCCTCTCCGCTCAAGCGAATACGCGTGCCGTCCTCAACACCCGCCGGAATATTGACCGAAAGGGTCTTTTCCTTCTGAACCCGGCCATTGCCGCCACAGCTCTTGCACGGCTTCTCAATCCGCGTGCCGTTACCTCCGCAATGGGGGCAGGTCCGCTCGATGGTGAAGAAACCCTGCTGGGCCCGCACCTTGCCGTGACCGTGACAGGTCGTACAGGTGACAGGCTCGCTGCCTTTTTCCGCACCGGAACCATTGCACTCGTCGCACTGGATGGAGCTGGGAATATGGATCTCGGTCTGCTTGCCCTTGAAGGCCTCTTCGAGGCTGATGGCCATATTGTAGCGCAGGTCCGAGCCACGCCGACCGCCGCCACCGCGACGGCCACCCATGAAATCTCCGAACATCTCGTCGAAGATATCGGCAAAGCCACCGAACCCGGCGCCACCAGCACCGCCGCCGCCGCCCATACCGCCTTCGAAGGCATCGTGCCCGAAGCGGTCATATGCTGCCCGCTTCTGCTCGTCCTTCAGGACGTCATAGGCCTCGTTCAATTCCTTGAACTTGGCTTCAGCTTCGGGATTATCGGGATTTCTGTCCGGGTGGTACTGCATCGCCAGCTTGCGGTAAACGGATTTCATTTCCGCATCCGAAGCGCCGCGTTCGACCCCCAGAACTTCGTAATAGTCTCTTTTAGCCATAGCGCGTCATCGTCCCCGCAACGGTGTCGGCAGTCCGGCAAAGCTATCTGCCGTTTGCCGTTCCTGGTCGGAAACGGGCGAAGGATGCCGCTGTATCATCGGCTCCTTCGCCCGGACCGTTGGGATCAGGCGGACTTGTTGTCGCGGTTCTGATCGTCGACTTCTTCGAAGTCCGCGTCGACGACATCGTCGCTCGCCGCAGAACCGTCATCGCCACCGGCACTCTCACCAGCATCACCGGCAGCCGCGTCGGGGCCAGCTTCCTGCGAGGCCTTGTACATCGCCTCGCCGAGCTTCATCGACGCCTGCTGGAGCGCATCCATCTTGGCTTTGATGTCGGCGACGTCGTCACCTTCCATGGCTGTCTTCAAGGCAGCCATTTGCTCGTCGATCTCGCGGCGGTCTTCCTCGGAGATCTTGTCGCCGTGATCGGCGAGCATCTTCTCCGTGCCGTGGATCGCACTATCGGCCTGGTTCTTCACCTCGACACTCTCGCGCCGGGCCTTATCGCTTTCGGAATTGGCTTCCGCTTCCTGAACCATCCGTTCGATATCGTCGTCGGTCAGACCGCCGGACGCCTGGATGCGGATCTGCTGCTCCTTGCCGGTCGCCTTGTCCTTGGCGGACACGTTGACGATACCGTTGGCGTCGATGTCGAAGGTGACCTCGATCTGCGGAATGCCGCGCGGAGCGCCCGGGATACCGACCAGATCGAACTGGCCGAGGACCTTGTTGTCCGCCGCCATCTCGCGCTCACCCTGGAACACCCGGATGGTAACCGCGGTCTGATTATCTTCAGCCGTAGAGAAGGTCTGGCTCTTCTTCGTCGGGATCGTTGTGTTGCGATCGATCAGACGGGTGAAGACACCGCCCAAAGTCTCGATGCCGAGCGACAGCGGGGTCACGTCGAGCAGCAGGACGTCCTTGACATCGCCCTTCAGAACGCCGGCCTGGATCGCCGCGCCGAGCGCCACGACTTCGTCCGGGTTCACGCCGCGATGCGGCTCACGGCCAAAGAAGCTCTTCACCGTCTCCGCGATCTTCGGCATGCGGGTCATACCGCCGACCAGGATCACTTCGTCGATCTCGCCGGCGCTGACGCCCGCATCCTTGAGAGCCGCCTTGCACGGGTCGACCGTACGCTGCACCAGATCGTCCACAAGCGCTTCGAGCTTTGCCCGGGTCAGCTTGATGTTCAGGTGCTTCGGACCGCTCTGATCCGCGGTAACGAAGGGCAGGTTGATTTCCGTCTGCATCGAGCTGGAGAGCTCGATCTTGGCCTTTTCACCGGCTTCCTTCAGACGTTGCAGCGCAAGCTTGTCCTTGCGCAGGTCAATGCCGTTCTCTTTCTTGAACTCGTCGGCGAGATAATCGATGACCCGCTGGTCAAAGTCTTCACCGCCGAGGAAGGTGTCGCCGTTGGTCGACTTCACCTCGAACACACCATCGCCGATTTCAAGAATGGAAACGTCGAAGGTACCACCACCAAGGTCATAGACCGCGATAATGCCGGTGTTTTTCTTGTCGAGGCCATAGGCCAGCGCGGCTGCCGTCGGCTCGTTGATGATGCGCAGGACTTCAAGACCAGCGATCTTGCCGGCGTCTTTGGTCGCCTGACGCTGGGCATCATTGAAGTAGGCAGGCACCGTGATCACGGCCTGGTCGACCGTATCGCCGAGATAAGCTTCCGCGTCTTCCTTCAGCTTACGAAGGGTGAAGCTGGAAACCTGGCTCGGGCTGTACTTCTCGCCACGGCTCTGGACCCAGGCATCGCCGTTCTCGCCAGCGACAACCTCGTAAGGAACGAGATCGTTGAAGCGTTTGGAGGCCTTGTCGTCGAACCGGCGGCCAATCAGGCGCTTGATCGCGAACAGGGTGTTTTCCGGGTTGGTCACTGCCTGTCGCTTCGCAGCCTGACCGACGAGCCGTTCGCCGCTTTCAGCGAAGGCAACCATCGACGGCGTGGTGCGCGCGCCCTCAGCGTTTTCAATGACTTTCGCGTCCTTGCCGTCCATGAACGCGATACAGGAGTTCGTGGTCCCGAGGTCGATACCGATTACTTTGCTCATGTTTTCCTCATCCTTCAGCAAACGCCAGCGGCCTTATGAAAGCGCCGCATCCGTTCCCGATTGGTGTGTTTGGCAACCCGCTATATAGGCGGGGTCTGGCCGCGCTGCAACCAAGTGGAATAGGATTTCGCATCAGAATGTGGATGAAACCCATCATTTTTCGAGAATCTGCGCCCGGATGATCATTTCAGCAAGCTACCGGACCGATATCCCTGCCTTTTACAGTGACTGGCTGCGGGCCAGGCTCGATGCCGGATATGCAGTCGTGCCCAATCCTTATGGAGGCAAGCCGTCACGGGTCGCCCTGACGGGAAAGGATGTCGACGGGTTTGTATTCTGGACCAGAAATGCCCGGCCCGCGCGCGACATTTTTGGCTGGCTTGCCGGGAACGGCGTGCCTTTCGTGGTGCAATATACTGTGACGGGGTACCCCACGGCGCTTGAAACCAGTGTACCCCCGGTAACAACGGCGCTCGACGATATCAGAGCGCTGGCGGATCGGTTTGGGCCGCGCGCCGTAGTCTGGCGCTATGATCCGGTGTTCTGGTCCAGCCTGACGCCTGCCGATTTTCATCGCGAGAATTTTGCCGCGCTTGCCGCCACGCTGCGCGGCTCCGTCGACGAGGTCACGCTCTCGGCCGCGCATATCTATCGCAAGACCCGCCGGAACACGGATGACAGTGCCGAACGCGCAGATTTCACATGGTGGGATCCGGCGGAGGACGAGAAGATCGCATTGCTGGGTGATCTTGCCGCTCTTGCGGCTGACGTCGGCATGACAGCAACGCTCTGCTCCCAGCCGGCCCTGCTCACCGATGGCCTGAAGCCCGCAAGATGCATCGACGCGGAACGTCTGGTGGATATTGCAGGACAGCCGTTCAAGTCCCGCCAGAAAGGCAACCGCCCGGGCTGCCTCTGTGCGGAATCCCGCGATATCGGGGGCTACGACAGTTGCCCGCACGGCTGCGTCTATTGCTACGCGGTCGGAAACCGGCAGCGGGCAAAGAATGCTCTGAAGAACCACGACCCCGCCGGAGAAACTTTGCTTCCGGCGCGGGTCGGCTAGGCCCCAATTCTGGAATCAGGCCCCAGCTCTGTGGTCAGGCCTGCAATCTGAAGTCAGGCCGTTGTGTCGACATGTTCCTTTTGCGCCTCGGGGCTCTTCGAGACCCCGACCATCGCGGCACGTAACAACCGGTCCTGCAGCACGTAACCCGGCTGCATTACCTGAACCACGGTGCCCGGCTCACTGTTCGCATCCGGAACCTCGAACATCGCCTGATGCAGGTTGTAGTCGAACTTCTCGCCCATCGGGTCGATCTTGCGGATGCCGTGCTTCTCGAACGCACCGAGCATTTCCTTCTCGGTCATCTCGACGCCAATCACCAGGTTCTTCAGTGTGATATCCAGCTCGTCCCGGTCTTCCGGCGCTGATTCAACGGCGCGGCGGAGATTGTCGGAAGCACTGAGCAGGTCACGCGCGAAATCAGTAATGGCGAACTTGCGCGCATGGGCGATGTCACGCTCCGCCCGCTTCCGCGTGTTTTCGAGCTCGGCCAGAGTCCGCATCAGCTGGTCTTTCAGCTGCTGGGCCTCACTATCCTCATCGGAATCCGCATCCGCTTCCTGTGACGCTTCACCGCCTGTCAGGGCGTCCATGTCGATGATGCCGTCATCCGGATTGACCAGCGGCTCCGCGTCCTGATTGGCGTGCTGCTCTGTTTTCTTGTCGTCTTCGGCCATAATCCCGGCTCTTTCTCGTCTGTAGATCCTGAAAGTCAGGCCCAAATGTGGGCGGCCGGAACGGGAAATCAATCATTCCGGGCCTGCAGAGCCTGCTTTACCCCGGCTGGGCCTCGCAATCAACCGATGACACGACCGATCAGCCGGGCCGTATAATCGACCATGGGAATGATGCGGGCGTAATTCATCCTGGTCGGACCGATCACGCCAATAGCGCCGACCACCCGTTTCTTCGTATCCCGGTAGGGCGAGAGGATCATCGAGCAGCCGGTATGATCGAATAGCTGGTTCTCGGCGCCGATGAAAATCTGCACCCCGTCGGCATCCCCGGTCGCCTGCAGCAGCCGCAACATGCCCTGCTTTTGCTCAAGCTGATCAAACAGAAGCCGGATCCGCTCCAGATCCTCGACCGCATTCACATCGTCGAGCAACTTGGACTGGCCGCGCACGATCAGCGATCCGCTATCAGGTCCACCACCGGCAAGCAGGGCAAGGCCATTCTCGACCACCCGCGCCGTCAACTCGTCCAGCTCGCTCCGGCGCTGCTCCATCTCCGCCTTGATATCCTTGAGCGCCTGATCAATCGAGGCGCCGTGGAAGCGAGTGTTCAGGAAATTCGTTGCCTGAACCAGAACCGAGGCCGGCACTTCAGGCGGCAGCTCGATCACCCGGTTTTCCACCAGGCCAAGCTCATTAACCAGCACCACCAGCGCCCGGCCGGCCGTCAGCGGCACGAATTCAATGTGGCGCAGGGACGGGTCAGATTTCGGGGAAATCACCAGCCCGGCGCAGGCCGAGAGGCCGGCAAGCGCGCTGGTCGCTTCCTCAAGGACTTCATCGTAGCCGCGTCCGGTGGCGCCGAGCATGGAATCTATCGTTCCGCGCTCGCTCTCGGTGAGATCACCGCCAATTTCAAGCAGCCCGTCGACCACGATGCGTAGACCACGGTCCGTCGGCAGCCGCCCTGCAGACGTATGAGGGGCATAGAGCAGGCCGGCTTCTTCGAGGTCCGCCATCACATTGCGGATAGTGGCCGGGGACAGCACGTCGCCAATACGCCGGGAAATGGTGCGCGAGCCGATCGGCTCGCCGGTCTCGACATATGTATCGACAATGTGCTGCAGAATTTCCCGCGAACGGGCGTTGAGTGCACCGATACCTGACATATGTTCCATGGCTGGAATCTAGGGAGCGCCCCCCTGCCCGTCAATGCGGCAGAATGCATGGCACCCCCTTTCCCGCATCCGGGCCCGTGCCAAGCCCCGTGCCAAGCAAAGTCATGGACGCATCCCGGACCCGATAGTAGGTTGCGCGCGCTTTCGAACAGACACATTCAATGGCTGGTGCAGACTCGCACCGCCTGGGCCACGTGATGGCCGGAAAACAGGAGTATTGTCATGACCGGAACAGCCAAACGCCCTTCCGGGCGCAGCGCCGACCATATGCGCGCGGTCTCGCTTGAGCCGGGCTTTGCCAAATATGCCGAGGGGTCCTGCCTCGTCAAATTCGGCGACACGCACGTGCTCTGCACCGCCTCGGTCGACGATCGGGTCCCTCCGTTCCTGCGCAATTCCGGCTCCGGCTGGGTAACCGCCGAATACGGCATGCTTCCCCGTTCGACCCATACACGGACCGACCGGGAAGCGGCGCGCGGAAAACAAAGCGGCCGGACCCAGGAAATCCAGCGCCTGATCGGACGCTCGCTGCGCGCGGTCACTGACCTGAAGGCCATGGGCGAGCGCCAGATCAAAGTCGATTGCGACGTTCTGCAGGCCGACGGCGGAACCCGAACAGCCGCAATCACCGGCTCATTCGTCGCCCTGCATCTCGCGTTGCAGAAACTGGTCAAGCTCGGCGCCCTCAAGGACATCCCGCTGACAGACCATGTCGCGGCCGTGTCCTGCGGCATCTATCAGGGCACAGCGGTCCTGGATCTCGATTACCCTGAAGACTCCAATGCAGAAGCCGATGCCAATTTCGTGCTGACCGGCACAGCCGGCATCGTCGAAATCCAGGCCACCGCCGAAGCCGAGCCGTTCGAGGATGCGGCTTTCACCGATATGCTGCGCCTCGCACGCAAGGGCATCGGTGAGCTGGTGGACCTGCAGAAAGCCGCAATCGGGAGCTGATCCATGGGCCGTACCTTCTCCGAGACCAAGCTGGTTATTGCCAGTCACAACCAGGGCAAGCTCCGGGAAATCCGCGCTCTGATCGGCCCGCTCGGAATCGAGGTGGTGTCGGCCGGGGAGCTCGGTCTGCCGGAGCCGGAGGAAACCGGCGTAACCTACATCGAGAATGCGGAACTGAAAGCGCGGGCCTCGGCCGAAGGCTCCGGCATGCCCGCGCTGGCGGACGATTCCGGACTGAGTGTTACGGCGCTCGATGGCAATCCCGGCATCTATTCCGCCCGCTGGGCCGGACCGGAGAAAAACTTCGCCATAGCCATGCAAAAGGTCGAAGACGAATTACAGAAGCAGGCAGCCAGCGGAAACAATGACCGCTCCGCCGCCTTTGTCTGCGCCCTGACCATCTGCTGGCCGGACGGTCATACGGAGTCGGTCGAAGGCCGGGTTCACGGCGATCTGGTCTGGCCGCCGCGCGGAAACAATGGCTTCGGCTACGATCCGATGTTCGTGCCCACGGGCCACGACCAGACCTTCGGCGAGGTCGATGCAGCCTGGAAGCATTCCGTCAGCCATAGGGCCATTGCTTTCGAAAAGCTTCTGAAGCAGGTCGGCCTCGACCAGGCGACGAACGGTGCCGGATAAAACCGGGCTCCACGCTGCTGCGGCAGAGCCGTTCGGGGTCTATGTGCATTGGCCCTTCTGTCTCTCGAAATGCCCCTATTGCGACTTCAACAGTCATGTTTCCGCAAAAGTGGATCATGCGCGCTGGCGCGCGGCGCTGACTGAAGAACTTAGATATTTCAAAGCATTGGCACCGGAACGCACGGTTTCCAGCATCTTTTTTGGCGGCGGCACGCCCTCGCTGATGGAGCCGGAGACGGTGGATACGGTGATCTCCGAGATCCGACGGCTCTGGCCCTGGACAAACCAGGTCGAGATCAGCCTCGAAGCAAACCCGACCTCGGTCGAGGCAGGCAAATTCGCCGCTTTCCGGGAAGCCGGCGTGAACCGGGTCTCCCTCGGTATCCAGGCGCTGAACGACGCGGATCTGAAATTCCTCGGCCGTACGCATGATGCAGCGGAAGCCCGGCGCGCGATCGGTATCGCCCGGGACACATTCGAGCGCATGTCATTCGATCTGATCTATGCCCGGCCGGGACAGACGGTGTCGGCCTGGCTCAAAGAGCTGAAAGAAGCGCTGGATCTCGCCGTCGATCACATTTCGCTCTACCAGCTGACCATTGAGCCTGAGACCCCGTTCTTCGCCCGCCACGCAAAGGGCGAAATCAAACTGCCGAAGGACGATTCCCAAGCTGCGCTCTACGAAGCGACGCAGGAAGCGCTGGAGCTGGCAGGCATGCCGGCCTACGAAATCTCCAACCATGCCCGCAGCGGGGATGAGTCCCGGCACAATCTGGTCTATTGGCGATATCACGACTATGCAGGCGTCGGACCAGGCGCCCATTCCCGGATACGGACCGACGGTGCTGACAGTCAGGTCATTACGAAAGCGATCCAAACAGTGCGGGCACCTGCCATCTGGCTCGACCGCGTCAGCAAGCAGGGTCACGGCATTGCCGAGGACGAAGTTGTCGGCCGAACCGGACGCCTGACTGAAATGCTGATGATGGGTCTCAGATTGCGCGACGGTATCGAGAAAGACCGGCTGGAACAGGAGGCCGGACGCGATCTTGAGGCGCTGTTCGGCGCTGGCCTGCTCTCGGACCTGGAAGCCGCTGGCTACATAGAGCCGCCGCACACCCGGCTTGCCGCGACCCTGGAAGGGCGGCAGCGGCTGAACGCAGTCATCGCCGCGCTGACCGAGCGGCTCGGAGACGAGGCCTGATCCTCAATCCCGGAGCCTAGTTCGTTAGATCCGTGAACTGCTCCGGCGCCGGGTCAACCACATCAAGCGCCCTGTCGCCGATCTCGAAGACCGTAAGTCCACGCTGATTTGTACCATCCTCGACAAAGCGGAACAGGCCGTTTAGCGCGACAAAACCGCCTTTGGACATCAAGGCCGCGCCGCCAAAGTTAGCGCCGTTCTCACCGCGCTGCAGCGAGACGGTCAACGCAATTGAATCATAGGCAAGTGCAGCAAGTCCGGACGGGCGCTTGCCAAAGGCAGCCTCATACCGCACCGCAAAATTCTCCCGGTAAAGAGACGGGGGAGCAGCGAACCAGCCGCCAACAAGACTCGGCTCCGTGCCGAGGCTCGGGTCTTCCCATTGTGCCGTTCCAAGCAGCTTCACCCGCCGTGTATCGACATCGTAGAAAGCGAGCAGCGGTGCGATCGTGCGCAACACATTGCCGCCTTCCGGGATCAGGATCGCGTCATAGGGCGGATCGCCAAGCGTATCCATCGCCTCCAGACGCGCGAGGGTCTGCCGGGAAATCTCATCGGTCCGGCCTGCCAGCTCATCCTTCTGGATCTTCAGGGATTCCCGCCGGCTATCATACTCGGCAAAGGACCGGGCAGTCTCGGTGAAGTCACTGGCCAGAGCATCGTAATACGCAATCCGGGTGATCTCGGCCCCGGACGCGATGGCGGAGGCGCGGGCGCTTTCCAGTACCAGATCTCCATATCCGCCATGCGGCAGCAACAAGCCGATCCGCCGGTACCCGCGCTGAACGGCATAACGGATCACCCGTTCGATCTGCTGCTCCGGCATCAGGCCCATCAGGTGAACCGGTGTTCCGGCCACGGTGCGGTCGTTGGAAAAGGCAACGGCATTGATCCCCGCAGCCGCGACAATCGGCCGGACGGCGGCAGCGGAGCGCCCATAGAGCGGCCCGAGCACAATCCTTGCCCCATCCGCAACGGCGAGCTTGGCCGCGTCCTCAGCACCTTCGGGCGTGCCTTGCGTGTCGTAGACCATTAGGTTGAAATCGTTGCCAGCAATGTCGAACACCGCCATCTGCGCGGCGTCGAGCATGCTCTGCCCAACCGAAGCGCGGGCGCCGCTCAATGGCAGCAACATGGCAACGCCAACAGTCGACCCTTCCGGTTCAACCAGCTGCAACGGCACGGCAGGAGTCTCGAGCGACAACTCGGTCTCGGGAACCACCGGCCCTTTGCCAGCACCCGGTGCCTCGGCACCCGTTCCCGCCACGCCCGACGGCGGGGTGATCGGTTGCGGCTCCCTTGTCGCAGCAGGCACAGTGCTGGACTGCTGCCCGAAGCCTGCAAGGGGATTCGGCGTCTGGCAAGCCGTCAATGCGACACAGACCAGAAGCAGACAAAGTCGGCCGGCCCCACCCGCGCTGGCGAAAAGGGCTTGGAGAAACCGCCCGGTTCCTCCCATAACTCGACTGTCGCTCCAGTCACTTTCGGTACGGTATGAAGACTCGTACACCTCAGATCTCCTCCCGCTCTTTGGCGCCAAAGGCTAATCAAGCCGGCGACGAGAGTAAACCGCTGCAAGATGGCACCATTGTGACCCCTGCTGTAACCCCAGCGCCAGAGCCGGAAAATGAGCTTCTTGTCGAGGCCCCGGGACGCCCTGTCGAGGGGTTGATTCTGGTTGCCACGCCAATCGGCAATCTCGGCGATATCTCGCGCCGGGCACTGGAAACCCTCGCCACGGCGGACATTGTCGCCTGCGAGGACACACGGCTCACCGGGCGCCTGCTGCAGCGTTTCGCCATCAAGGCCCGCATGCTCGCTTACCAGGATCACAATGCGGAGCGCAGCCGCCCCGAACTGCTCCGCCTGCTTGCCGGGGGCAAAAGCATTGCACTGGTGACCGACGCCGGTACGCCTACCATTTCCGATCCGGGCTACAAGCTGGTCCGCGAAGCCGCCGCCCAGGGCACGCCGGTAACGTCGGTGCCCGGCCCGGCGGCACCGATCGTGGCGCTTTCCATCTCCGGACTGCCGACAGACCGATTCTTCTTCGGTGGCTTCCTGCCGACCAAGCAGGGCGAACGCCGCCGTATTCTGGAAGAGGTCTCCGGACTGCGCGCCACGCTGATATTTTTTGAGGCGCCGCGCAGGCTGGCCGAGTCCCTGGCTGTGGCCGCTGAAATTCTTGGGCCCCGGGACATGGCCGTCGCACGGGAGCTGACAAAGCGGTTCGAGGATGTGAACCGGGGCCGTCTTGAAGATCTCGCCCGCCACTATGCGGAAACCGAGCCGCCGAAGGGCGAGGCCGTGTTGCTTTTCGGCCCTCCGGAACAGCACGACGTGATCGAGGAAGCAGATCTGGACGCCATGCTCACGGAAGCCCTCACCCGGCTGAAGGTCAAGGATGCGGCAAAGGAAATAGCGGCGAAGACCGGGCTGCCCCGCAAGACGCTCTATGACCGGGCCGTGCAGTTGAAGGACGGTGCCGGGTGATGTCCCACCTGAGCGGAAAGCCGGGCAACCAAAGGGAACGCAAACGCCGCGCCCTCCGCTACGGTGCCTTGGCCGAATGGGCCTGCCGTCTGATCCTCCGCCTGAAAGGCTACAGGGTGCTGGCGAGCCGCTTGCGCACGAAGGTCGGAGAGATCGATATTCTCGCCGAGCGGGGCCGCGTCCTCGCCATCATTGAGGTGAAGGCAAGGCCAACCGAAGCGGCGGCGCTCGAGGCCGTTTCGATGTCGCAACGGCGACGCCTCGAACGCGCCGCCCTCTGGGTCCAGCACGGAGATAGCCGGCTCTCGAACCATTGCCTTAGATTCGACCTCTTCGCAGTGGCACACTGGCGCATTCCTCGCCATATTCAGAATGCTTGGACCGTCGATCCCAACCGATAGAGTGACCCGATGATGCATCGCCTCGTTTTCATTCTGCTTCTCCTGCTCGCCCCGCTTGGGCTTGGCGCCTGCACGCCCGTCGGCGTCGCCATCGGTGCTGGAGCGACCGCCGCAACTGCAAGCCAGTCGGAACGCGGGCTTGAGGGAACGGCCAAGGACATCGCCCTCAGTACGGAGATCAATCACTATCTGTTCCAGAGCAATGTCGATTTGTTTTCCGCGGTTGGGCTTTCCATCAAAGACGGGCGCGTCCTGCTGACCGGCTCGGTGGCGAAACCGGAAGACCGGATTGAAGCAGCGCGGCTTGCCTGGAAGGCCGATGGTGTCCGGGAGGTGATCAACGAAATTCAGGTCGTCGACAATTCGGACATCATCGACAAGGCGCGCGACACCTGGATCGAAACCCAGCTTGAAACAAAGCTTCTGTTCGATGGCGCGGTCCAGTCGATCAACTATGACATCGATACGGTCAACGGCACCGTCTATATCTTCGGAACGGCCCAGGACAATGCGGAACATCTGCGCGTCGTCAATCATGCGCGCAATCTCAAATATGTCCGCAATGTCATCAGCTATGTGCGTATCCGCGGCGCCCCGTAAATCATGGCCCCCGACCCGGAATCCACCCGCGCCACACTCAGACGGTTCGGCCAGTCAGGCCTGACCGATGGCGATCTCGGCGAAGCCGCTCTATTGCTCGCCTCGCTGGATCGCCCCGGTGTGCCGCTGGACCAGTATCACGACCATCTGGCCTCCATCGCCAAGACGGCGGCGAATTTATCCGCCGATGATCCAAGTTCCGCCCTGCGTCAGACAATCGCTGGCGAATTTGCCTATGAGGGCGACCAGAAAACCTACGACGATCCGCAAAACGCGAACCTGATCCGGGTGATTGACAGGCGGAAGGGCCTGCCGGTTTCACTCGGCATTCTCTATATCGCGACAGCCCGCGCGCTCGGGCTGGAGGCCTGCGGACTGAATTTCCCGAACCATTTCCTGATCCGGCTGCAATGGGACGGCGGACGCGCCATTGTCGACCCGTTCAACGGCGGCGTCACCCTCGATGCCCGCGCCCTGCGCGATCTGCTCACCCATTTTCAGGGGGCGAACGCCGAACTCAGCCAAGACCACTACAGCGATGTCAGCGATCTCAACATTTTGTTGCGCCTTCAAAACAACATAAAGCTGCGCCTGCTGCGGGATGGCCAACTGGAGCCTGCCCTGCAGGTCATACGCGACATGCGGCTGCTCGCGCCCGGCATTCCGAGCCTGCTGCGCGAGGAGGGTCTGCTGCTGGCCCGCAAGGGAGAACGCAGGGCGGCAATCAGCTGCCTGCGCGACTTCCTGACCCGGGACAATATCCGCGAGCCGGAGCGCGTGGATGTCACGCGGGTTCTTCAAGTTCTTGAAAGTCAATTGAACTGAGCCGGAAATCCGGTTGATCCGGCATGCCGGATCACCACATAGTCCCGGCTCGTAAAAAGCGCTTACCTGACGGAGGAAGCAATGGGTCTCGGCGTCGCCATCCAGATGGATCCCATCGAACATATCGACATCAACGGCGACAGCAGTTTCGCCATGGCACTTGAAGCCAAACGGCGCGGCCACACGCTGTACCACTACCAGCCGAAGGACCTCAGCTTCCAGGACCGCAAGGTGATGGCCCGTGTCCGGGCTCTCGACGTGCGCCGCGAAGCGGGCAACCACTTCACGCTGGGCGCGCCCGAGCTGATTGACCTCTCCCAGATGGACGTCGTGCTGATGCGCCAGGACCCGCCTTTCGACATGTCCTACATCACCGCGACCCACATCCTCGAACATATCCATCCGAAAACACTGGTGGTGAACGATCCGGTGGAAGTCCGGAACGCGCCGGAAAAGCTGTTCGTCACCCATTTCGACAATGTCATGCCGCCGACCCTGATCACCCATGACCGGGAACGGATCCAGGCTTTCCGGGCCGAGCATGAAGACATCATCGTCAAACCGCTGTTCGGTAATGGCGGGGCTGGCGTGTTCCACCTGAAGCCCGGCGACGAGAACCTGAACTCGCTGCTGGAACTGTTTACCGAAATGTATCGCGAGCCGGTGATCGTGCAGCGCTATCTGCCTGAAGTACGGCAGGGCGACAAACGCATCATCCTGATCGATGGCAAGCCGGTGGGTGCCATCAACAGGGTGCCGGCTGCTGGCGAAGCGCGCTCCAACATGCATGTTGGCGGCCGGGCGGAGAAGATCGGCCTGACCAAGCGCGACGCGGAGATTTGCGAGATCATCGGCCCGACCCTGGCCGAGAAGGGGCTGATCTTCGTCGGTATCGACGTGATCGGCGACTATCTGACGGAAATCAACGTGACCTCGCCGACCGGCCTGCAGGAACTCGGCCGTTTCGAGGGCCGTTCCATCGAGACCGAGCTCTGGGACGCCATCGAGTCCAAACGCTGACCCCTCAACTGCGCGGCGCCGCCTCGGACGACGAGGCGACCGCCGCGCAACCGAGACGCGCCCGCACCTTTGCGGCGGAACTGCTTGCCAGCCCCGGAGCAAATGTCAGCCCGGATCGCCTGGCAATCTCAGGGACTGGAACCGCATAGGACGTATCGCAAAAGTCAGCCTTGCGCGGTGTTTCCTGATCGAAAACGAACCCGGCGACTTCCGTCGCGCGCCCGCCCAGCAGGGAAATGATTTTCCAGTATCCACTCGGCAGGCGATGGGGCTCGTCCGCTTGCGGAAGGGACGGCATATCGCGCTCATAAAGCGGCCCAGTGATCACATGAACAGCTCCCGCTCCGGATTTTGCCAAAGCCCGGACCGCCCCCTCCAGCTCTTTCCAGGGACCCTGATTGAGAGCGCTTTTCTGCGGCGTGATATTCGAGAGATAATTCGTCGCCTCCCAGCCCGAAGCGCCCGTGAAACTGGCAAGCGGCGCCTGATGGCCCCGATCCGTTTTCAACGCCTTGTGCGCGCCCTTATAGTCTGCCGGCTCCAGGGTCTCATCTTCCGGCAACAGGGGGTCAGGGCGCCAGACCCGGCGCTGTGACCTGCCTATATCCGCCGGCACGACTTCATAGGCTACCCAGTCTGCGAACTTCGTTGCGGCGTTGTTGGAGAGCGTGTGGCTGCTCCTTATCACCACCCGATTGTCCGTCGTCGTGATCGGGCATTGCTGGAAGCAGTTGGGATCCAGCGGTTCCGCCCGGAGCACCGAAACAGGCAAGAGAACAAGAAGCAGGGCGGCTGCAAGGACCCGGGCATGCAACAAGCGAAGAGAGCGCATAAACAATCGCACCGATGGTTATCGATACGATCGAATATCATATTATTCACTCGTTTGAGTAGAAATATATTCTTTACGCGGCCCTTTTCAGCACCAGGCCTCGATAGGCCAGTGCCTCGGCTATATGGTGCCGTCGAATCGGCCCTGACTGCTCAAGATCGGCGATGGTCCGGGCAACCCTCAATATGCGGTGATAGCCACGGGCCGACAGAGCAAGGCGGGCGGCAGCCTCCTCCATCAGCGCCTGTCCCGGCGGATCGGGCCGGGCATGCTCCTCAAGCAGCTTTCCGCCGAGGTCCGCATTGACCCGGCCAGAGACACCCTCGACACCCTCGAACCGGCGGCGCTGGAGCCGACGGGCAGCAGCCACCCGGGCGGCCACCGTCTCCGACCGCTCGGCATCGAGCGGCTGCCCCAGCTCCTGGATCGATACCGGCTCAATCTCGATACGCAGATCGAACCTGTCGAGCAACGGGCCGGAGAGGCGCGCCTGATAATCGAGCCCGCATTTAGGCGCCCGGCCACAGGCCTGAGCCGGGTCGGGAAGATAGCCGCACCGGCAGGGGTTCATTGCCGCAATCAGCTGGAAACGAGCCGGATAGGTCACCCGGTGATTTGCCCGGCTGACAACCGCCTGCCCGGTCTCGATCGATTGCCGCAGTGAATCCAGCACTGTGCGCGGGAATTCCGCCAGCTCGTCCAGAAACAAGACGCCGCAATGCGCGAGGGAGACTTCCCCCGGCCGGGCCTTCAAACCACCGCCGACAAGCGCCGGAATGCTGCTGGAATGATGCGGATCGCGATACGGACGGGCGCGCGATATCCGGCCGCCCTTCAGGTCGCCCGCGACGCTGCGCACCATGCTGACCTCAAGCGCCTCCCGCGCGTCGAGCGGCGGCAAGAGTCCCGGCAACCGGGCGGCCAGCATCGACTTGCCCGCACCGGGTGGCCCGGTCATCAACAGGTTATGGCCCCCGGCTGCTGCAATCTCGAGCGCCCGCTTGGCACTTTCCTGACCCTTCACATCCGCAAGGTCGGGGAACAGGCCCGGCTCCTCAGCCCCTGCGGGCTCGGGCGGGGTGAGCACCTGACTGCCCTTGAAATGGTTGATCAGGGAAAGCAGCGTTCGTGGTGCCAGCACGTCGAGATCCCCGGCCCAGGCGGCTTCCGGACCGACCTTTTCCGGGCAGATGATACCGACTCCACGGGAAACCGCCCCGAGTGCTGCGGGTAATATCCCCGAAACTTCCGTCAACTTCCCGTCCAGCGCCAGCTCCCCAAGCACCAGGTACCCGGCGATTTCCTCGGCTGGAAGGACGCCCATCTGAACCAGTATTCCGACGGCGATCGGCAGATCGTAGTGGCTGCCCTCCTTGGTGACATCCGCGGGGGCAAGATTGACGGTAATGCGCTGTGGCGGCAGAGCCAGACCAAGCGCGCTCAGCGCCGCCCGGACCCGGTCCTTACTCTCGTCTACGGCCTTGGCCGGAAGCCCGACGATGGAAAAGGCCGGGAGCCCGTTTCCCATATGCACCTGGACATCGATATCAAGCGTATCGACCCCCTGAAACGCCACCGTCCGAACCCGCGCAACCATAACCGCTCCACCAAGAATATCTCCCGGTTGGTTATGAGCCGATCTGGCCTGTTTTCAGGAGAACCGCAAATGTGGCCTAGGAGTTTTCTTCCAGCATGGCGGGGTCACCACCACGCACATCAAGGAAGGAACAGGACCGCACCGCCACTTCGGTAAAGCTGGCATGGGTCACGTCCGCATGATCGAAGCAGGTATCTTCAACAAGGGCGCCGGCGAAATCGGCGCGCTGCAAGTCCGCACCGACCAGTTTGGCGCCACGCAGATCCGTCGGCCATTCCCGCAACACCTCAAGCGTACCCGGTTTCAGGATCGAAATCCGGGACAGGCGGGCGGAAACCAGGGTCACGCCGCTCAGGTCCGCATCTTTCAGATTGGTCCCGCGCAAGTCGACGCGGGTCAGGTCCGCCTGGGTCAGGTTGGCGTTCTGCAGGTTGGCGAGCCGAAGGGACGCGCCCTTCAGCTTCGTGCCGTTCAGTTTAACCCGGGACATTTCCGCCGCGCTGAGTTCGGTCCCGCTCAAATCCATACCGGAAAGATCCGTATCCCGAAAATCCCCGCGCGTGCCTTTGGTCCCGCCGGAGGAAACCCAGTGAAAGTGCTCGATGAGCCGGTGCCGGATATCCTCCGGCAAATTCTCCATACCGGTGGCAATCCGGCAATCGGTCAGGTCCGCATCGGTCAGATCCGCGCCGTCAAAATTGCAGGAGCGCAGGTCCGCGCCGGAAAGGTCACTGTTGCGCAGCTGCGCCTGGGTCAGGTTAGCGCCCTGAAGATTAGCGTTCTGCAGCACCGCATCCTTGAAGATCGTCCGGCTGAGATCGGCATGGTGGAGATTGGCCCCGACCAGCTTTGCGGCGGAGAAATTCGCGTTGACCGCGACGGCGCCGGAAAGATTGGCATTGGTGAGGTCGGTATGGATCAGCTTCGCTTCGGACATATCGCTGTTCTGCAGGTCTGCCACCTGCTCGATCGCATGATGCACGTCGCGGAGCTTCATTGGCCGCAGATCGGCATTGGTCATGTCCGCCGCCATCAGCTTCGCGCCGGCGAGAGAGGCCCCCCGCAAATTAGCACCGACAAGGCGGCTGCCCGACAGGTCGGAATTGCTGAGACGCGCCGTCAGCATCTGGGCATCCGAAAGATTGGCGCCGGCAAAGATACTGTTCTGCAGGTTGGCGCCCGCGAGCAAGGCCTGACGCAAATCCGCACCCGGCAAACGAACACCACGCAGGTCGCGCTGCCTCAGATCGGCGATTTCACCGCCTGGATAGCGCCGCAAAAACGCCTCGTGTTTCGAGACAGTTTTGTCGAGTTCTTGCTGAAGTTCATCGAGAACCATTGTGCAATTCCAGGCCAGTATTCGAGCGTCTGGTAAACAGACAACAACATATAGAAAAAATGGATACTGTTTTGTCTATATATTGGTTCCTATTTAGAGTTTTACTTTAATCAATCCAAAGGCGCATATCAATCAATAAAATCAACACTCTATGGTGTGGATTAAAAGCTAATCCTTAAATCACCCCTACCTAAAGACTTATTTGCCACTCAATCGGGCGCCGGTTCGCGCATCCGTGTCCTTGCAGATTGGATCGCCGCACCCAAGTTCTTCAGTCTTGGTCATCAAGGGAGAATATCTGTGGCAGAGAATGATTTGCCCGACAACGTCGCCCCGGTCGAGGGAGCGATCCGCAATCCCGCCAATCCGCATCATTTCATGGTGGTGCAGCCCGCCGGGCGCAGGGTTCGTATCTTTTTCGGCGACCGTCTCGTCGCGGACAGTATGGATGCGGTGCGTGTGATCGAGATCGGGCGCCGGGCCTACGAGCCGCGGCTCTATCTGCCGGAGCAGTCCCTGACCGTGCCACTCACCCGGCAGGACAAGGTCACGCATTGCCCCCTGAAAGGCGATGCGGACTATTTTTCACTGGAAGGGCAGGAAATCGCCTGGGCATATCGCAGCCTGGACTTTGCCGCGGTGCTGAACGGGCTCTATTCATTCTGGGGCGACAACATGCGGATCGTGGAGGGGCAATAACCCCCTGCTTCAATCCTGCTTCTGCAGCATCCGGCCAAGACGGCGGCCGCCAAGCAGGTGGATGTGGAGATGCGGGACTTCCTGCACACCATTCTCACCCGTGTTGACGATCAGACGATATCCATCCTCGCGGGCTTCCATGATCTTCGCCACCTTGCCGATAGCCCGGACCCAGGCAACGATCTCAGCGTCGCTCGCCTGCTCCGAGAATTCGTTCATTGTCTTGTAGGGGCCCTTCGGGATTACCAGGACATGGACCGGCGCCTGGGGCTGGATATCCTCGAAGGCGAGAACATGATCGTCTTCATAGACAGTCTTGTTCGGAATTTCGCCGCGCAGGATCCTGGCGAATATATTCTGCTCATCATAGGACATAGAACTTCCCCCACTCCCAATCGGCTGGCGCTCACTCGGAGCGGTTTGCCTTTTCCTCGATCCCCGACAGACCTTCGCGGCGCGCCAGTTCGGACCAGACATCCTCCGGCTTCACCCCGGTCGCGCTCCAAAGCACGAGCAGATGGTAAAGCAGGTCGGCGCTCTCCGATGTCAGCCCGTCACGGTCCCCGGCAACGCCCTCGATCACAGCCTCGACGGCTTCCTCGCCGACCTTCTGACCGATCTTTTTCGGACCCTTGTCGAACAGCTTCGCAGTGTAGGAGCTATCCGGGTCGGCGCCCTTGCGGGAGTCGATGACCGCGTGGAGCCTGTCCAGAATATGCTCGCTCATTGCGGCCTCACGGGGATACCGGCCTTCGCCATCGCCGCTTTAGCTTCAGCGATGCGGAAAGTACCGAAATGGAACACGGAGGCGGCCAGAACCGCCGAGGCATGGCCTTCGAGAATACCTTCTGCGAAATGCTCCAGCGTGCCAACGCCGCCGCTGGCAATCACCGGGATGCTCACCGCATCTGAAATTGCCCGTGTCAGTGGCAGGTTGAAGCCCTGTTTGGTGCCGTCCCGATCCATCGATGTCAGCAGGATTTCGCCCGCACCGTACTCGGTCATGCGTTGGGACCAGGCCACGGCGTCAATACCGGTCGCCTCGCGCCCGCCATGGGTAAAGATCTCGTACTTGTCCGGCCCGACGCTTTTCGCATCCACCGCCACAACGATGCACTGGCTGCCGAATTTCTCCGCCGCGCGCCGCACGAAATCAGGGTCTTTCACCGCCGCCGTATTGATCGACACCTTGTCGGCCCCGGCCAGCAGCAGTTTGCGAATATCCTCAAGCGTCCGAACGCCGCCGCCGACAGTCAGCGGCATAAAGCATTGTTCCGCCGTCCGGCCGACAACATCGAACAAGGTGTCCCGTTCCTCGTGACTGGCGGTGATATCGAGGAAGCAGAGCTCATCCGCGCCTTCGCGGTCATAGATCTTGGCCTGCTCCACCGGATCGCCGGCATCAACCAGATCGAGGAAGTTGACGCCCTTGACGACACGGCCGTCCTTGACGTCGAGACAGGGGATAACGCGCGCTGTCAGCATCAGACGGCCTCCACGTCGGGCGCGGCCAATAGAGCGACCGCTTCAGCCAGATCGATCCGGCCATCGTAGAGCGCCCGGCCTGAAATCGCACCAGCGATACCCGGCGCACCGGCAGCCTTCAGTGCCGCCAGATCCTCCAGCGAGGCGACGCCGCCGCTGGCAATCACCGGCGTCGAGATCGCGTTTGCCAAAGCGGCTGTCGCCGCCACGTTGACGCCGCCGAGCGCGCCGTCCCGATCGATGTCGGTGAAAATGATCGCGGCAACACCGCAGCCTTCGAAACGGCGGGCAAGATCGACGGCCGACAGGGTCGAGGTTTCGGCCCAGCCCTCGACCGCGACCATGCCGTCGCGGGCATCGATGCCGACCGCAATGCGGCCCGGATGGCGCGCACAGGCTGCTTTCACAAGCTCCGGGTCGCGCAGGGCCACGGTGCCGAGAATGACACGGGCGACGCCTTTTTCGAGCCAGGCATCGATTGCCGCCATGTCGCGGATACCGCCACCGAGCTGCACCGGCACATCGACGGCCGCGAGAATGCGGTCGACGGCTTCGCCGTTCCGGGTCTCTCCGGCAAAGGCGCCGTCCAGATCGACCACATGAACCCAGCCACACCCGGCATCCTGAAACAGCCGCGCCTGGGCGCCCGGGTCGTCATTGAAGACCGTCGCCGTATCCATTTCGCCCTTGAGCAGCCGCACACACTGGCCGCCTTTCAGATCGATGGCGGGAAACAGGATCATGCCGCGTCCAATTCCTTGTAATAGAAGTGCCCGGAGACGAACCCGTCCCGCACATAGGCATAATGCGGCAGGCTGCCGAAACGGACATAGCCAAGCCGTTCATAAAGCCGGATCGCCGCATGCTGGGTTTCACGCACATCCAGCGTCAGCACCTTGAAGCCCTCGTCCCGTGCATGATTTTCCGCGATCTCGACCAGGTCCCGGGACAGGCCATGCCCCCGACCCCAGGGCGCGACAAAGGTAGTGGTCAGGCTACAGGTATGGCGCTGCGCCTCATTGTTCCGTGCCGGTTTCTGGATCTGACAGGACCCGGCAATCACACCGTCAATCCGGCCAACAAAGAGATCACGCTCGGGAATCAACAGAACCCCGCGCCAGAACGCTTCCAGCGTTTCCCGCGGCGGCGGCGAGATCCAGCCGAAACCGCCACCGTCAATGATCGCAGCCTCGGCCGCATCAGACAGATCCTGCAAATCGCCCGGGCCGAATTCGTTCAGCATCTCGACCGTGGGGGCTGCCGGAAGCTGTGTTTCAGAGCCGCTGTCGTCCATGCCGCCCTCCCTCATGGAGCCCAGTCGAGAAAGTTCCGGATGAAAGCAAGGCCGTTGGCCTGACTCTTCTCCGGGTGAAACTGGGTCCCGAAATAGTTTTCGCGCCCGACGAGCGCCGCGATCTCGCCGCCGTAATCACTCACCGCGATCAGGTCGGACCGGTCCGCAACATCGAACAGATACGAATGCACATAGTAAACGAAGGCACCTTCTTCGATGTCTTTCAGCAACGGATGCCCGCTCTGGACGAAATTGAGCTGGTTCCAACCCATGTGCGGGACCTTGAGGGCAAGCCCGTCCGGCGCCGGCGCAGGTTCGATCAGGCGAACCTCGCCGCCGATCCAGCCGAGCCCTTCCGAGGTCACGTGCTCCAGCCCGCGCTCCGCCATGAGCTGCATGCCGACGCAGATGCCGAGAAACGGCGTGCCGTTCCCAAGTACCGCATCCGACAGTGCCTCGACCATGCCGGGCAAACCATAGAGACCACTTCGGCAATCGGCGAAGGCACCAACGCCCGGCAGTACGATCCGCCCTGCCTTGCGCACCACAGCCGGATCGGACGTCACGACGATCTCGGTACCTTTTCCATGCTCGGACGCCACCCGCTCGAAGGCTTTCGCCACCGAACGGAGGTTGCCGGACCCGTAATCAACAACTGCGACTGTGGTCCGGCCGCCAGAGGCGGTCACAAGCTCCCACCGAGGGTGCCCTTGGTCGAGGGCACGGCATCGGCGCGGCGCGGATCGATTTCAATGGCTACACGCAACGCCCGGCCGACACCCTTGAAGATGGACTCGACGATATGGTGCGTGTTGTCACCATAGAGATTTTCGATATGCAGGGTCAGTCCGGCCGCCTGGCTGAAGGCCTGGAAAAACTCACGGAACAACTCCGTGTCCATGTCTCCCAGCTTCTGCGCCGGCATGGTTGCCCGCCAGACCAGAAACGGGCGGTTCGAGCAATCGAGCGCAACACGGCTCAGCGCCTCGTCCATCGGCAGATAGGACGAACCATAGCGATTGATGCCCTTCCGGTCCTTCAGCGCCTTCGTCAGCGCATCGCCGATGGCCCAGCCGCAATCCTCGGTCGTGTGGTGGGCATCGATATGCAGATCACCCTCGGCCCGGACCTTGAGGTCCATCAGGGAATGTCGGGACAGTTGTTCCAGCATATGGTCGAGGAAACCGATCCCGGTCTCGACGTCATACTTCCCGGTTCCGTCCAGCGAAAGCTCGACGGAAATGCTGGTTTCATTGGTCACGCGCTTGACGGTCGCGCTGCGGTTGTCCGACATGGGTTCTGCTCCCAAGCAATATACGGCGGCTATGTAGCAGGAAGTACGGCGAAATGCCAATCACCGGACCGCAAGTTCTCTCTATGCTTCCACCCTTGTCAAAAGCGTTCTCTTGACGTTATCCGTCCGATGCCCAAATTGGACGGGCACGTTATCCATGGAGTTCTCATGAACAATCAGGCCGCAGACCCGATCCAGTGGCACGGCACCACAATCCTTTCGGTGCGCAAGAACGGCCAGGTGCTGGTGGCCGGCGATGGTCAGGTCAGCTTCGGCAACACGGTGATGAAGGCGCAGGCCCGCAAAGTGCGCAGGCTCGGCGACGGCAGCGTGATTGCCGGGTTCGCCGGCGCCACGGCGGACGCATTCACCCTGTTTGAACGGCTGGAAGAGAAGCTGGACAAACATCCGGGCCAGCTGACCCGCGCCGCCGTCGAATTGGCCAAGGACTGGCGGACGGACCGTTATCTGCGCCGGCTCGAAGCGATGATGGCGGTGGCCGACAAGTCGGTCTCCCTGGTGCTGACCGGGAACGGCGATGTGCTGGAGCCCGAGGACGGTCTGATCGGCATCGGCTCCGGCGGCACGTTCGCCCTGTCCGCCGCACGGGCCCTGGTGGATATCGACGGCATGGAAGCCGAGGCGATCGCTCGCAAGGCGATGAAGATCGCTGCCGATATCTGCATTTACACGAACGAGAATCTCACCGTCGAGAAACTCGAGTCCGACTGACCCCGCCGACCTCCGGATCGGCCCTCGCATTCCTGATGATTGGTAAAACCACGCATGACCTCCTTCAGCCCGCGTGAAATTGTCTCCGAACTCGACCGCTTCATCATCGGCCAGACCGATGCCAAGCGCGCCGTCGCCATTGCCCTGCGCAACCGCTGGCGGCGGCAACAGCTGGCCGACGATATCCGCGAGGAAGTGCAGCCAAAGAATATCCTGATGATCGGCCCGACCGGCGTCGGCAAGACGGAAATCGCCCGGCGCCTCGCCAAACTCGCGGAAGCGCCGTTCATCAAGGTCGAGGCGACCAAATTTACCGAAGTCGGTTATGTCGGCCGGGACGTAGAGCAGATCATCCGTGACCTCGTGGAGATCGCGATCAGCCAGGTCCGAGAGAAAATGCGCAAAGATGTGCATGCCAAGGCGGAACTGGCGGCCGAGGACCGGGTGGTCGAAGCCCTGGTCGGCGAAAACGCGAGCCCGGACACCAAGCAGAAATTCCGCATCATGCTGCGCGAGGGCCAGCTCGACGAAAAAGAAATCGAGATCGAGACCGAAGATTCCGGCGGCGGCGGGATGCCGACCTTCGAGATCCCCGGCATGCCAGGCGCGCAGATGGGCATGCTCAATCTGAACGACATGTTCGGCAAGGCCTTCGGCGGTCGCACCAAGAAACGCCGCATGGCGGTGGCGGAATCCTACAAGGTTCTGGTCGAGGAAGAGGCGGACAAGCTGCTCGACGAGGAAAAGGTCGTGCGCCAGGCCATCGAGACGGCAGAGCAGAACGGCATCGTCTTCCTGGACGAGATTGACAAGATCACCAGCCGTGCGGAGCGTGGCGGTGACGTCAGCCGCGAGGGCGTGCAGCGCGACCTGCTGCCACTGATCGAGGGCACCACGGTTGCGACCAAGTACGGCTCGGTGAAGACCGACTTCGTGCTGTTCATCGCCAGCGGCGCCTTCCATCTGGCGAAACCCTCGGACCTGCTTCCTGAACTGCAGGGCCGTCTGCCGAACCGAGTCGAGCTGCGGGCACTGGAGCGGGACGATTTCCGCCGTATCCTGACGGAGCCGGAAAACAGCCTGCTGCGCCAGTACACGGCCCTGATGGCAACCGAGGAAGTCACGCTCGACTTCACCGACGACGCCATCGACGCCCTCGCCGACCTGACGGTCGACATCAACAAGAATGTCGAGAATATCGGCGCCCGCCGGCTGCACACGGTCATGGAAAAGCTGCTCGACGAAATCAGCTTCACCGCCTCCGACAAGAGCGGCGAGACGCTGAAAATCGATGCGGCTTACGTGAATGAACGGGTGGGCGAACTGGCGAAAAACACCGATCTCAGCAAGTTTATCCTCTGACGGGACATAGCCGCGCTCAGTGACGTGGCCCCTTGCCCGGCGGCGCGAGTTCGGCGAGCAGGGTATCGATCCGCGGATCATCCAGATCACGGATGCGGACGGCGAGAGTGTTTGCGAGTTCTGTCGCTTTCGGACTGAGCCCGGCCGTGTCGATGACGACACGCGGGTTCGAGTGTTTCGCGAGCTTCTTCAGATCTTCCGCATCATCCCAGATCAGGCCGAAATACTGGCAGATCTGGTGGATCAGGCCGACGGTCGGACGCCCCTTCTTGCCGTGCTCCAGGGCCGAGAGATAGGCGGAGGAAACCTGCAGGGCGGTTGCCATCTGCTTCAGGGTGACCCCACGGTCGGCTCTCAGCTCGCGGATCTTTGCGCCGAACGGGGTCATGCGTTGCCTTGCCTCGTCATCAGCTCTTCTGCCGACGCAGCATGACATAGAGCGCGCCACTGCCCCCGTGCTGTGGCTGGGCAGGGGAATAGGTCAGCACCTTGTCCTTGTTCGCCCCATCGGCCAGCCAGCGCGGCGTCATCCGGCGCAGCACACCCACTTCCCGCTCACCGTCATCGGCCGAGCGGCTGCCCTTGCCCGTAATCACCAGCACGCAACGCTGGCCGCGCCGGTAGGCAGACGCGATGAAGCCGTTGAGAGCCCGGTGGGCTTCCTCCTGGCGCATGCCATGCAGGTCGATGCGGCCGTCTATCTGTTGCTTGCCGCGTTTGATCTTGAGCGCCGTGCGCCGGTCTATCCCCGGAACCTTGCCCGGAGCGTACTCCGCCAGTGCGCTCGGCACCTTGATGGCGGCAAAACCCGGGTCGTTCTGGGGACGGCTGTGATGGCGCGCTGCCTGCTGCCCCTTGCCACTCTTTTTTGGCTGTTTCGTGCTGAGTTCCGGGACTTTCGGCACCTCTTCGGCCTCGGCCAGGGCGGCACGACGCTCGGGCGTCAGGGGCACCGTGTCGGCGACCACCTTGCGCCACAGATCAAGCTCCTCCGCTGTCGGTCGCCGTGCCATGAAATCCGTTCCGCTTTCGGGCTCAGTCCTTGACCAGCATGATATGCAGACGCCGGGGACCGTGCGCGCCGAGCTGGATGATCTGTTCCACATCGCCGGTCCGCGACGGACCGGTGACGAGGTTGACCGTGCGCGGCACACTTGCTCCCGGCTCCAGCCCCAGCTTCTGCCGCAACATGTCCCAGGCATCCTCGTAGGCGCCAACAATCTGGCTCTCGCGCAGCAATACCACGTGCGTGTCCGGCACGAAATGCAGGCTTGTCGGGGTTTCGGCGGAGGAATGCAGCATCAATGTGCCGGTCTCCGCGATCCCTGCATGGGCCGGCGTCAGCCCCACTGCATCCTCGTTGACGGCGGCACCGCTGGTGATTTCAAGCGCCGGCGCCTTGTCCCACGGGATCACCGTGTCTTCCAGAGCCGGTGACTGCTTGATCCGGGCCGGCAGGTTCTCCCGACGGAGATAGTCCGCGAGCCGCTCCGGCACGGATTCAAGGGACTCCAGCCTATCAACGGTACAGGAGACGGCTTCCGCCATCTCGACAAAGAGGCCGATCTTATGAGCCTGATCCCCGTCGGAGCGCTTTGGCACAAGAATGCGTTCGTGCCCTTTCAGACGCGCCTCGACAGCCTCGGCCGCCGCGCCTTCGAGCTTGCCGCGTCCAAGGGACTTGCGGATGCCCGCCAGGATCTGTTCCCGCGCCCCGCTCATCGCGCGTCCCCCTTCTTGCCGTGCCCGCTCATCTTATAGAGCTGCTGGAAGGTGCGTCCTTCAGGTGCTGGCATGTCGCGCACCGAGGTCCAGCCGGAGGCCAGCGGCAACATGGCGATCCGGCCGCGCTTTCCGCCCAGAGCATGCAGTAGCGCAGCCCCCAACTTGGTCGATTGCTGATAGAGCCATGGTCTTTTGGCAAAGTACGACCAAAGCCTCAAACCCGCGCGAACCTGCGAGGTAGCCTTGTTCTCAGTGAACTCTTTTGCCCGGTAGTGACGCATCATCTTCGGCAACGGGATGCGCATTGGGCATACCTGCTCGCAACGGCCGCAAAAGGTCGATGCATTGGGTAAATGACCCGCCTCATCGATGCCGATCAGGCTGGGTGTGAGCACCGCGCCCATCGGTCCCGGATAGACCCAGCCATAGGCATGCCCGCCGACGGCGGCATAGACCGGGCAATGGTTCATGCAGGCGGAACAGCGGATGCAGCGGAGCATGTCCTGATATTCGGTGCCGAGCATGGCAGAGCGGCCATTGTCGATCAGCACCACATGGAAGGAGGCCGGGCCGTCCAGATCGGTTTCCCGACGCGGCCCGCTGGAGAAGGTGGTGTAGACGGAAAACTCCTGGCCGGTCGCCGAGCGGGCCAGCAGCCGCAGGATGCAGCTTGCATCCTCCAGCGTCGGCACGATCTTCTCCAGGCTTGCCACCACGACATGAGCCTTGCCGAGGGTCTGGGTGAGGTCGCCGTTGCCTTCATTGGTGACGATGACTGTCTGGCCGGTCTCGGCAATCAGGAAATTGGCGCCGGTGATGCCGACATCGGCAGCGAAGAACTTGGGGCGGAGCTGGGTTCGGGCCTCGTCGGTAATGTCGCCGACTTCCTCCAGCGGGCGGTCCGGCGGCAAATCCGTGTGTTTCTTGCGGAAGGCCTCGACGACCTGTTCCTTGTTCACATGGATCGCCGGCGCGATAATATGGCTCGGCGGCTCATCCCGGAGCTGGATGATGTACTCGCCGAGATCCGTCTCGATCGGCTCGACACCGTGCTCTTCCAGATACTCGTTGAGGCCGATTTCCTCGGCCACCATGCTCTTGCCCTTGGTCACCGTCTTGGCATCGACGGAGCGGCAGATCTCCATGATGGTCTGCCGGGCTTCCTCGGAATTCCGGCACCAGTGAACCTGCCCGCCATTGGCAACGACATTGCTTTCGAAGCGCTCGAGATAGAAATCGAGGTTCTCCAGCACATGGTTCTTGATATCCCGGCCCCGGTCGCGGAGATCCTCGAATTCAGGCAGGTTGGCGACTGCATCCGCCCGTTTCTGCTGGAAGCCGGGGCGCATCTTGGAAAGCGCCTTCTGCAACTGGACATCGGTCAGTGCATCACGCGCATTCTGTTTGAAACTGTGCGAGGTGGTTTGCATCAGCGCTCTCCCTCACCGATCGAGGGCTGATCTGTCATGCCGGCCAGCACTTCGGCAACATGCCGGACCTCCGTCCTGGCGCCGAGCCGCTTCAGCTTGCCGCCCATATTCAGCAGACAGCCAAGATCGCCCGCCAGCAGGTAATCGGCGCCGCTCTCGACGATTTCCGCCGCTTTCTGCGTCACCATCTTGTCGGAGATTTCCGGGTATTTGACGCAGAAGGTGCCGCCGAAGCCGCAGCAGATCTCGGCGCCCGGCATCTCCTTGATGGAGGTGCCGTCCACCGCTGCCAGCAGCTTGCGGGGCTGGGTCTTGATCTCGAGTTCACGCAGGCCGGAGCAGGAATCATGGTAGGTCACCGTGCCATCGAACGCCGCGCCGGTGCTCTCCACACCCATGATATCCACAAGAAAAGACGTCAGCTCGTAGGTCCGCTTGGCCAGATGCTGGGCCCGCATGGCCATCGCCGGGTCATCCTCGAACAGCTCCGGGTAATGCTCCCGGATCATCCCGGCACAGGAGCCGGACGGCGCGACCACATAATCGAAACCCTCAAAGGCCTCGATCACATTGGCCGCAATGTCGCGGCTGTCCTTGAAGTCACCGGAATTGAATGTCGGCTGGCCGCAGCAGGTCTGCGCTTCCGGCACAACCACCTCACATCCTGCCTTCTCAAGCAGGGACAGGGTCGCGAAGCCGACGGACGGACGGAACAAATCGACAAGGCATGTCACGAACAGGCCAACGCGTGGACGGGCATTCTCGGACGCAGACACAGCAGGCTCCCACTCACATCTCTTTTTTCTTGAGGATGCGGGGCCCTTGGACCGGCACGCCGTATCCTATTGCTTTAAGGCAATATCGAGATTTTTGGGCAGAAGCACGTAATATCGACCGGGGGCTGCCATCGGTCCGGCTTTTTCGGCCGCCGTCGGACCGTGGCCCCAGAACACGTCGCCGCGGACCGCGCCCTTGATGGCGCCGCCGGTATCCTGGGCGACGACCAGGCGCTGCAAGGGGCGGCCGCTTTCGTCCGGATAATCGACATCAAGCCAAACAGGCGCGCCGAGCGGGATATACCGCCGGTCAACGGCAAGTGAACGCCCGGCTGTCAAAGCTACGCCCTGGGCGCCGATCGGGCCATCGCCATTGATTGTGCGGAAAAATATGTAAGAGGGGTTCCGGTCCATCACACCGCGCATCTGATCAGGATGACGGTGTAGCCAGTCACGGATGGTCTGCAACGATACCGCCTCGCGCTCTATCTCGCCGCTTTCAACGAGATAACGTCCGATCGGGTAGTAGATGTGTCCATTATGACCGTCGTAGCCAACCCGCAGCACCCGGCCGTCGTCAAGCCGTATCCGGCCCGATCCCTGAATGTGCAGGAAGAACGCGTCAACCGGATCGTCGAGCCAGACCAGCGTCTCCGCATTACTGCCAAGCGCACCGGACTCGATTTCCGAACGGCTTTCATACGGGATCAAGCGCCCGCTACGCAGCCGACCGGCAATACGCTCTCCGCGCAGGCCCATCCGCCAGTCCCCGAGATTGACCAGAACCAGATCAGACGGCTTTGCCAGCAACGGGGTCTCGAAACCGGTGCGCCGTTCCAGCGAGCCGTTCAGCTCCGGCTCGTAATATCCCGTGAAGAGCCCGTCACTCTTGCCGGCCCGGACCTCGTAGGCATCGAACCAGGTCGAGAGAAAGTCGCGCACGGCACCGTCGCCGCTGCCGTCGGACAGCCGGGAAAGGGCATCGCAGGCGCCACGCCAGGCGGCAACCGTGCCGCCGATTTCTGCCGGTGCGATGGAATCGGTATCGGATTGACGCCGGAGTTTTCCGCAAGAACGCTTCAAGGCCGGAAGAGCTTCGCTGACCCGGTCACTATTCCAGGACGGCAGCCCCGCAAGGTCGGTCCGCTTATAGCTGACCGGCGGCGAGTCCGCGCGATCCGGATCCTGGTCCGGCGCGCACGCGGCCAGAAGAAAAACTGCCAGCAGCCACAAGCCGCGCCACGTCAAAATATTCTCCAGTCCGTTTCGGACCATTGTGATCGACGCTTTATTCTTCAGGCACACGTGTCGCGACGAGGCGCCAGTTGGGGTCCCGTCCAGCAACATCGCGTTCGAATGTCCAGAGATCGGTCACGGTTTCGATCTTGTCCGGATCGCCGTCGACGACCGACCCATCCTCGGCACGGGTCACCTTTACCTGATCCGTGATGAATTCGACCGTCACGCGGGCAATTGAGCCAACCAGGTGAACTTCGCTGATCAAAGCTGACCGCATGGAGGAAATCGTTGTTTCCTGCGTCTCGCCCGCCTGCTCACGCGCGTCGATCGCACCGGCGAAGGCAGACATCAGATCGTCCGCCAGAAGCGGGCGGAGGCTTTCCTGATCGCCTTTGGCAAAAGATTCGACCACCCATTCAAACGCGGTCCGCGCACCTTGCAGGAACTCGATCTCGTCAAAGGACGGATCGGCCATTTTCAGGCGCATGGCTTCCGACAATTCGCCGTCCTGCTGTTCGGCACTGTCGATTTCCCCGTCACGGCCCGGAAGCTGGATCACGTTGTCCGACTTGTTGCCCTGCTCGGGTGCCGGCGAAAACGGATCGCTGTGACGTTCTTCATGCCCGGTACGTTTTCCAAGCACGCTGCGCAGCTTGAAAACAAGGAAGCCCGCAAGTATTGCGAACAGAATTATCTCGAACAAAGCGGCACCGTCGCCCATATCGCCCTTAACTGCGGGTTTAAAAACCCTTATCCATTGATGAAGAAGTCGCCTTCGGTTTGTACGGCAGATTGGCTGTGTTCTGACCAGAGAGCTGCCGCTTTAACCTTCGGGCGACCGTACTACAGCATACATAGGCTGTCACTTTTGAAAGAACAACTATGGCCCTGATAATCCTTTTCATCTTGATAGGCATCCCGGCCATCGAGATTTACGTCTTTGCCGAAGTGGGCGGGATCATCGGGGGCTGGGCAACGGTCGGCCTGACCCTGCTGACCGCCTCACTGGGTGCAATTATGTTCCGGAGCCAAGGCACAGCCGTTCTGCAACGGGCCCAGGAGCAGCTACAGCGGGAAGAGACACCGCTGGCTGAAATCATTGACGGGGTTGGCCTCCTGCTGGCAGCAGCCTTCCTTTTCCTGCCTGGTTTCGTGACCGACATAGCCGGATTTCTGCTCTTCATACCGCCGCTGCGCATCGTACTGATCGGCATGTTGTTCCAAGGCGCCGCACGGGCTGCCCACTCTCATGTCTGGATTGTCCGAGGTCGGTCGGATAAAACCTCCTCCGGTTCCAGAACAGTCATCGACGCAGAGTTCGAGGATCTGACGGATACGGACTATAAACCAGAGACCGGTGCCGACAAGACCGATCGCAAATTACCGCCGCGCTGATCCAGCCATACCTAGATCCGTATCTGAGGGGTTTCACCTGCATGTTGTTCGTCCGTCACGGCCAGTCCGAATTCAATGTCGTCTATGGAGCCACCGGCCGCGACCCGGGGATTGAAGACCCGGCATTGACCGAACTCGGCCAAGCCCAGATCCGGCACAGCGCCGAAGCTTTACGCGGGCACGATGTCGATCATATCGTCTCCAGCCCCTATCGCCGGGCGCTTGAAACAGCGCATATCATCGCCGAGGCCATCGACCGCGAGATCCGGATCGAGCCATTGATCCGCGAGCATCGGCATTTTATCTGCGATATCGGACGCACCCGCACGGAGCTGCAGGCTGACTGGCCCCATCTGGCTTTCGACCATATCGACGAGCAATGGTGGACGGACCATCACGAGGAAGAGCATGAGGTTCATGCCAGGGTGAGTGCGTTCCTCAATGCCAACCACCAGCGAACAGACTGGGATCGTGTGGTTTGTGTCAGCCACTGGGGTTTCATCAACCGTCTCACCGGCCTGCCGGTCGGCAACGGAACTGTGGTCAAGGTCCAGCGGGACGGCGCCGGAGAGGTTGTTCACACCCCCGATCCGTGATACCCACGCGCCTTCAAATTGACCCGGCAGAGACAAGATCGAACCGATGACCGACACAGATACCGGTACTGCGCCCGCCCAAAATGGTGACGCGATCAACACCTTCTCGATGACCGTTGAGGCGCAATACATCAAGGACATGTCCTTCGAAAACCCGAAGGCGCCCTTTAGCTTGCGTGCCGATATTCGTCCCGACATCGAAATTGCTGTCGATGTTCGCGCCGAGCGGATGGCTGACAATGTCTTCGAGGTCATCCTGCTGCTGAACGTCAACGGCGTTCACGAGGGCGAGAAGGTCTTCATTGTCGAGCTGTCCTATGCCGGTGTTTTCCGGTTCGAAAATGTCCGGCCGGATCAGGCGGAATACGTGCTGATGGTCGAATGCGCTCGGCTGCTCTTCCCGTTTGCCCGCCAGATCATCGGTCAGGTGACAGCCGATGGCGGTTATCCGCCGCTGCATATCCAGCCGATCGATTTCCTGGGCGTCTTTCAGCAAAACGAACTGAAGCGTCAGGGAACCGGCGGCGTCGACGTTGCTGCGGTCGAGACCGAAGGCAACGCCTGATTATTCTGCAGCTTCCCCGGCCCGGTTCCAGATCGGGTCCTTCACCTTTTCCATAAGCGTTGCATGCGCCGCGAGCTCGTCAGGGCTCGGCGCGTGCGGGCGCGGCGGCCGGATAACTGCCTCGCGGATTTCCGGCGCGGCTGCTCCGGCCTTTTCCTGCCCCGCGAGCTCGAAGCCAGGCTGCCGTCCGCCGATCAGTTCCAGATAGACTGACGCCAGCAAGTCAGCGTCGACCAGTGCGCCATGCAGATCGCGATGCCCGTTGTCGATTTCGAACCGGCGGCACAGCGCATCCAGACTAGCCTGCGCTCCCGGATATTTGCGCCGTGCCATGGTCAGCGTATCGATCGACCGCTCCATTGGCATTTCCGGATGACCGAGCCGCTTCAGCTCGGCATTGATGAATCCCATGTCGAACTTGGCATTGTGGATGACCAGAGTGGCATCCGCGACAAACTCCAGAAACCCGTCCACGACCCCTGCGAAATTCGGATAGTCGGCAAGGAACTCTGTCGAAAGGCCGTGCACCTCGAATGCGCCCTGTTCGACCTCGCGTTCCGGATTGATATAGACGTGATAGCTCTCGCCGGTCGGCACATGATTGACCAGCTCGATGGCGCCGATTTCGATAATCCGGTGCCCCTGCTTCGGATCGATACCCGTGGTTTCCGTATCAAGAACCAGTTCACGCATGTCTAATTCCCAGTTGGCGGAGGGCCTTCTTGATCGCCCGGATTGTAACGGCCCGGCCGAGGCCGGTCGGCAGCACATAATCTGCACGGCGCCGCTTTTCACGATCCGGCATCTGCTTTCCCAGAATAGAAGAGAGCCGCTCCGCTGTCATGCCGGGACGGGCCAAAACCCGTTGCCGCTGCAAAAAGGCCGGTGCCGAGACAACGAAGACATAGTCACAGATCCCCTCTCCACCAGTCTCGAAGAGAAGAGGCACATCAAGCACGGCCGCCCGGCGCCGGGCCCGGCGCTGCAGATCAAGAAATCGGTCCCGCTCGCGGCGCACCAGCGGATGGACGATGGCTTCCAGATCACGCAGCGCATCCGCATCGCCGAAAACAATCTTGCCGAGCCGCTCCCGGTCGACCGCCCCGTTGACGACGGCCTCGGGGAACCGGCGGGAAATCGGTGCCACCGCTGTGCCGCCAGCCCGGAAAAGAGCATGCACTGAAGCGTCTGCATCATGCACCGGGAGCCCCAGGCGCCGGAATATCGCGGCTGCAGTGCTTTTCCCCATGCCGATGGAGCCGGTCAGACCGAGGACCAGCATTGATTCAGGTCCTGAGCGCGCTGTGCGTGCGCAAGAAATCGAGCAGCGGAAGCAATGGCAGCCCGAGAACGGTAAAGAAGTCGCCCTCGACCGCCGTGAAAAGCTGGGCGCCGACAGATTCAAGCTGATAGGCCCCGACGGACTCCAGCGCCATGTCACCGACAGTGTCGAGATAAGCGTCTATGAACTCATCGGAGAGGGGGCGGACAAGCAGACTGGCCGTAGCGATATTGTGCCATATCCGGGTTCCACCGGCGGAAACGACCACGGCACTTATCAAGCTATGGCGCTTGCCGGACAAACGTCGCAGATGCGCGGCGGCGCCTGCCCGGTCTTCCGGTTTATCCAGCCACTCCCCGTCGATATCGAGCATCTGATCGGCGCCGATCACCAGCGCTTCCGGCACGGCGCGGGAGACAGTGTTTGCCTTCATTTCGGCAAGAAAAGTCGCGACCTCGGCCGCGCTCGCTCCGTCAGCCCGAAGGCTCCGTTTGAATTCGGACTCATCAACGGCGGGTTTTCGTATTTCCACGGCCAGGCCCGCTGAGCGGAGCATATCGGCGCGGGTCCGGCTTCCGGAGGCCAGCACGACCGGTTTTTCACCGGTACCGGCAAGATGAGAGGGATCAAAATGCTCGGTCATCAGGATTCCAGACCGTGAAACTTGGCGTATTTCTGAAGCACTGCCGCAGCAGTTTCCTCGATCGAACGACGGGTCACATCGATTACCGGCCAACCGCCTTTTGTGAAGAGTTTGCGTGCATCTATCACCTCGGCACGGACCTTTTCAGGATCGACATAGTCCGTTTCGTTGCTGTGCTGGAGCATCAGCATCCGGTTGCGCCGAACCTGGGTCAGCCGGTTCGGGTCGTTGGTCAAGGCGATCACGAACGGCTTTTTCAGGCTGTAAAGTTCTTGCGGCAGGGCAACCCCCGGCACCACCGGGATATTCGCCGTCGCATAGCCTCTGTTCGCCAGATAGAGAGAGGTCGGGGTCTTAGAGGTTCGGGAAACGCCAACGATCACAATGTCGGCATCTTCAAGATCATGGACCATCTGCCCGTCATCATGCGCCAACGTGTAGTCCATGGCGCGGATCCGGTTGAAATAGGCCGCGTCCAGTTCATGCTGCCGGCCGGGCCGACCGTGGCTCTCCTGACCCAGGAAGCTGCCCAGGGCATTGACCACCGTATCCAGTACGGAGATGCAGGGAACGCGGCGTTGCTGGCAGCCCTTTTCCAGCTGCTGGCGAAGCTCCGGGTTGACCAGGGTGAAAAGCACCGGCCCCGGATAGACGCTGACCGCTGCCAGGACCTTCTCGATATGGCCGGATGTCCGGACCAGAGACCAAACATGCTCACGTGCACGGACACCCTCGAACTGAACGAGGCAAGCCCGGGCGACCTGATGGTTGGTTTCACCGGTCGCGTCCGACACAAGGTGAAGATGAATATCCGTATCGGTCACATTCCACATCCGGTTGGGGATAACTGTGTACGATCTGTTTACAGAATCCGGAATCTCTTCCGAAAGAAAAACTGCACCACTTCATGCCATAGCTAGCAGGCCGGTTGTTAATCCAGGGACAATCTTTTCCCGACAGATGGACAACTCCTATCTGGCCGAGCGGCGACAAGATATCCCCGCTATTCACAAAAACCGGGCGTGATAGATACCGGGGCCTTGCGACGTTTTTACCCCTCCTTGTCCCCGATCCAGCCCTGTATGCTTACGGCAGAACAGAACTGTGGATGATCTGTGCTGAAATGATAATCCACAGGACTCACAGCACCACTACAACCACTTCCTACTTATTTATAATAAGATTCTTTGATAGGAGTGGCGCGCTTATCACCAAACGGACAGGCAATCGATGACCGATAAAGTTCTACTGAACGTGCTCGCCGGAAAAACAGCGGAAATCCCGCCGATCTGGCTGATGCGGCAAGCTGGACGGTATCTGCCGGAATATCGAGCGATCAGGGCAGAGGCCGGATCTTTCGTCGATCTTTGCCTCAATCCGGAGATGGCGGCGGAAGTGACCTTGCAGCCGATCCGCCGGTTTGGCATGGATGGCGCCATCCTGTTTTCCGATATCCTGATCGTGCCTTACGGTCTCGGTCAGCCTCTGCGCTTTGTCGAGGGCAAGGGTCCCGTTCTCGAACCGGTGACAGATCGTGCAGCGCTCAAGAGTCTCGATATCAATGGCCTCTCAGAGCGCGTAGGGAACGTCTATGAGACCGTCTCGCGGGTTCGGGCGGCCCTCCCTTCCGAAACCACGCTGATCGGCTTCTCGGGCAGCCCCTGGACCGTGATCACCTATATGGTCGAAGGTGGCAGCAGTAAGGATTACGCAGCGACCAAGCGCTGGGCCTATTCGGATCCGGAAGGCTTTCAGGAGCTGATCGATATCGTGGTCGAGGGGACAATTATCTATCTTCTCGGTCAGGCGAAAGCAGGGGCTGAAGTCCTCAAACTCTTCGACTCCTGGGCCGGTGTGTTGTCATCGCGGTTATTCCGCATGGCGGTATTGGAGCCGACGAAGAAGATCGTCTCGGCGGTAAAAGCCCAGTATCCGGATCTGCCGATTATTGGATTTCCGCGCGCGGCCGGGGCCCATTATCTCGACTATATCGAGGAAACCGGTGTCGATGCGGTTGCGGTGGACACGGCGATGCCGCTCCGGTGGGCTGTCGAGAACATCCAGACCCGGATGCCGATCCAGGGAAATCTTGACCCGATTGCTTTGCTGGCCGGGGGTCCCGGGCTTGAAGCGGAAGTCGAGAGCATCCTTTCAACGGCAGCCTCGAAGCCATTTATCTTCAATCTCGGGCACGGCATCTTGCCGACCACGCCGATTGAGCATGTGGAACAGCTTGTCCGGCAGGTTCGCGCCAAGCGCTGACGCTATTCGCAGGGAGAGACGCGGGCATGAGCTACGAATGGATCAAGGCTCTTCACGTGATCAGCATGGTCGCCTGGATGGCGGGGATGTTTTATCTGCCGCGTCTCTACGTCTATCACGTGGGCGCTGCGGCCGGCTCCGAGCTCTCCGAAACCCTGAAGGTGATGGAACGGCGGTTGCTGCGGGCGATCATCAACCCGGCGATGATTTCGACGTTCATATTCGGTATCTGGATGCTGGTTCTGGTTCCGGACTATCTCTCGGAGCCGTGGATGCATGTGAAGCTTTCCTGTATCGTGATCATGACCGCTTTTCACGGCGGACTGGCGCGCTGGAGACGGCAATTCGCCTCGGATGAAAATCCGCATAGCGAACGCTTCTATCGCATAGCGAATGAAGTTCCGACGATTTTGCTGATCGTGATCGTGATCATGGTAATCGTGAAGCCGTTTTCCGGATGAATTCCATTTTTCTCAAATATTCGGGTTTGACATTAAGCGCTGAAGCACTGTAATTGAAATCAGCGCTGATCGCCGTAGGGCGCTGCGTCAGGTCTTTCCCGCACAAGAACGAATAATAAAAGTCTGCTCTAACCAGCACACTCGTGCGGCTTGCTCATGAGGCCGAACTCTCAAAACATTCGTTATACCTGATCATCGACAGGACGATGCATCTTCAAGAGCTGAAATCGAAGACACCTCAAGATCTTCTCGCATTTGCGGAAGACTTGGAGATCGAGAACGCAAGTGTTCTGCGCAAGCAGGACATGATGTTCGCTATTCTTAAACAATTAGCTGATAACGATCTACCGATCTACGGCACAGGTGTTCTTGAAACACTGCCGGATGGCTTCGGCTTCTTAAGATCGCCTGAATCGAATTACTTACCGGGTCCGGATGATATCTACATCTCTCCGAGTCAGGTGCGGCGCTTTGGGCTGCGCACCGGCGATACGGTCGAGGGGCAGATCCGGGCACCGAAAGACGGCGAGCGGTACTTTGCGCTGCTCAAGGTCAATCAGATCAATTTCGAAGATCCGGACGCGGTTCGCCACCGGATCAATTTCGATAATCTGACTCCGCTGTATCCGGAACAAAGGCTCAATCTCGAGCTCGAAGATCCGACGAACAAGCAGCAGGGTGCCACAACGCGGGTGATCGATCTGATCGCGCCGCTTGGCATGGGGCAGCGTGGTCTGATCGTGGCGCCGCCGCGTACCGGTAAAACGGTTATGCTGCAGAACATCGCGCATGCGATTGCCGAAAATCATCCGGACGCCTATCTCCTGGTGTTGCTCATCGACGAGCGGCCGGAAGAGGTGACCGACATGGACCGTTCGGTGAAGGGCGAGGTTATCAGCTCGACCTTCGATGAGCCGGCGTCACGCCACGTCCAGGTCGCGGAGATGGTGATCGAGAAGGCAAAGCGTCTGGTCGAGCACAAGCGCGACGTGGTTATCCTGCTGGATTCCATCACCCGTCTGGCACGGGCCTACAACACGGTGGTGCCGTCCTCGGGCAAGGTGCTGACCGGTGGTGTGGATGCGAACGCCCTGCAGCGGCCGAAGCGCTTCTTCGGTGCGGCCCGAAATATCGAGGAGGGCGGCTCGCTGACGATCATTGCGACCGCGCTGATCGATACTGGCTCCCGCATGGATGAAGTCATCTTCGAAGAGTTCAAGGGCACGGGTAACTCCGAGATCATCCTGGACCGCAAGCTGGCCGACAAGCGGACGTTCCCGGCGATCGACATCACCCGTTCGGGCACCCGGAAGGAAGAGCTTCTGGTGGATCGTGCGACCCTCAACAAGATGTGGGTGCTGCGCCGTATCCTGACCCAGATGGGCACGGTCGATGCCATGGAATTCCTGATCGACAAGCTCAAGGTCTCGAAGAACAACCACGATTTCTTCGATGCCATGAATTCCTGATCGGTCATAAAGATCAAAGAAAAGGGCGGAGCCTGATGGCTCCGCCCTTTTTGTTTGATCTGAGTCCGGACCTTACGGGATCAGGATGGTCGAACCCGTGGTCTTCCGTGCCTCGAGAGCCTCATGGGCGGCCTTGGCTTCTGCCAGCGGGAAAGTCTGGTCGATATGGATCTTCACCGCGCCTGAGGAGACCGCATCGAACAGATCGCCAGCCGTCGCGCGCAGATCTTCAGCGGTCGAGATGTAGTTGAACAGGGTCGGCCGGGTGAAGAAGAGGGACCCTTTCTGCGCGAAGATGCCGAGATTGACCGGCGGGATCGGGCCGGCAGCCTGGCCGAAGCTGACCATCAAGCCGCGCGGACGCAGGCAATCGAGGGATTTCTCGAAGGTGGTGTTACCGATAGAGTCGTAGACCACCGGCAGCATCTTGCCGTCCGTGATCTCCTTCACCCGTTCGACGAAATCCTCGTCGTTGTACAGCACGGGGTGATGACAGCCGTTGGCTTTGGCGATTTCTGCCTTTTCCTTGCTGCCGACGGTCCCGATGACGGTTGCACCGAGATGGTTGGCCCACTGGCAGACGATCTGGCCGACGCCGCCTGCCGCGGCATGGATCAGGATCGTGTCGCCCTTTCTGACCTTGTAGATCTGCCGGATCAGATACTGTGCGGTCATGCCCTTCAGCATCATCGCGGCTGCGGTCTGATCCTCGATACCGGCCGGGATCTTCACGACGCGGTCGGCGGCAATGTTGCGAGCCTCGGCATAGGAACCCGGGGGCGGGGAGGCGTAAGCCACGCGGTCGCCCACTTTCAGGTCTGACACACCGCTGCCGGCGGCCTCGACCACGCCGGCGCCTTCCATGCCGATGCCGGAGGGAAGCGGCAGGGGATAAAGGCCGCTGCGGTGATAGGTGTCGATGAAATTCAGACCGATCGCGGTATGCCGCACGGTGATTTCGCCAGCGCCCGGTGCCGCGAGATCGATGTCGGTCATTTCGAGAACCTCGGGACCGCCCGGTGCCTTAAACTGGATTGCCTTGACCATTTTTTTGTTCCCTTGTTTTAGCCGAGATGGGTTTTGAAGAAGTCTGCGGTGCGGGCATTGGCCGTCTTGGCCGCTGCCGCGTCGTAATGCGCGCCTCCCTGACGCGCAAACGCATGGTCCTGGCCTTCATAGACATGCAGCGTGACCTGCGGATTGTCTGCCAGACCGGCCTTGATCTTCGCCTGTGCCTCTTTCGGGACGAAACCGTCCTCGGAGGCCATATGGTTCAGATAAGGCTTCGAAATACCGGAGGATTCGCCAAGGAGTTCATCCAGGCCGACGCCGTAATAGCTGACAGTGCAGTCGGCGTCGGAACGGGTAGCCATCAGGTAGGTGAGCTTGCCGCCGAGGCAATAGCCGACGGACCCGGCCTTGCCGCTGCAGCCATCCATGGTCCTCAGATGGGCGAGGGTCGCCTTCAGGTCCTCGATGCCCTTATCCACATCGAAAGCATTGAATAGCTCGAACGCCTTGTCCCATTCCGCCTGGCTCTGGTCGGTGATGTCGATGCCGGGCTCGATGCGCCAGAAAATATCCGGACAGAGCACATGATATCCCTCGGCCGCATAGGCGTCCGCCTGATCGCGCATCACCTTGTTCACACCGAAGATTTCCTGGATCAGGACAATGCCCGGGGCTTTTCCACTGCCTGCGGGCGCTGCGTGATAGGCCTGAAAAGAGCCGCCATCAGCGGCTTTGATTGTCACATATGCCATTGAATGCCTCCCTCTGAAGCTGTCATTGGCGAGAGACTAGGCGTGCCGGTGATGCCGTGTCCACGCTCCGTTGCGGCATGGGTGTCCGTCAAAACAGAGAGAGCTGATCGGACTCGTGGTCGAGCAGATGCTGCTTGGTGGCGATGCCGCCGTCGCCGGAAAAGCCGGTCAGTTTGCCATTGCTGCCAACCACCCGATGACACGGGATGATGAGAGGGATCGGATTGGATCCGCAGGCTCCGCCCACCGCCCGGGCGACGCCGCCGACATGGTCCGCGATATCACCGTAGGTCCAGACTGTTCCGAAGGGGATTTCCTGCATCGCGCGCCAGACCGAGTGCTCGAAGGCTGAGCCGCGGTTAAAGGCAAGTGGAACGTCGAATTCCTTTAGCGCCTTGGCGAAGTAGGCATGTATCTGACGCTCTGTTTCCGCGAGAAGATCAGTTATTGCGTTTTCGGAATGAAGTGCAGATGTTTCACGTGAAACCCATGTCAGGCCTGTGATGGCTCCACCCTCTTCGGTCAGGTGAATGCGGCCGATTGGACTGTTGAAGCTGTGTTGATGAGGGTCGATCATGGTCGGGCCTCAAGCGCGGTTTGGAACGCTTGCGGGTCAATTTCCGGTGCTGAGCAGACCTGATTGATACAGAGATAGGCAGTGGGCACACCGTTAACAGCTCCCTTGCCATGGGCAGGGTGATTGTCCGGAAGTGCGGTGCCGTCCTGAATGATTTGCACGGTCGCAAGGGCTCGACCGGCGGTTTGAGCCGCGTTGACCATTGCGCTGGTCTCGGCCGCATCCGGATCGCCAACAATGACAATCTGCCGGCCATGCAGGAGCCATTCCATGCCATTGAGCAGCCCGGGAAATCCCTGCGGCTGTTGCTGGAAAGATCCGGCAAAGGCTTTTGTCAGAGCGTCGGAACGTTCCGCATAGGCGGCCTTTCCGGTCAGCAGCCAGAGCCGGGCAAGGCATTCGACCATTGTGCTGTTCCCGGCCGGGGTCACGTTATCGATTGCGGTCTTGGTTCGGAGCATCAGGTCTGTCTGGTCGTCTGCCGTGAAGAAGTAAGAGCCGTCCTTCGGATCTCGGAAATGCCGATCGAGGACGGAAACCCATGCCTCCGCTTTCGCCAGATACTCGGGCTTCCCGGTCGCGGATTCGAGGGAAAGGGCGGCGAGGATCATGTTGGCATAATCGTCCAGGGTGGCCGCATGCTTTGCCTGTCCGTTCCGGCAGGAATGCAGCAAACGCCCGTCTTTCTCCATATTGCTCGTGATGAAGGCGAAGGCGACTTCCGCACGGGCGAGCCAGTCCGCCTCCCCGAGGAGGATTGCCGCGTCGGCGAGCGCCGCGATCATCAGGCCGTTCCAGTCAGCCAGTACCTTGTCGTCCCAGCTTGGGCGGATGCGTTTATCGCGCAGGGTCAGGAGGTGCTGGCGGGCGGCAGTGAGCTTTGCTTCGATCTCTTCGGGAAAGGGGCCCTTGCGGTGGCGCCGGTTCAGGATCACCGTGCCTTCCCAATTGCCGCCGGGCGTGACGTCATAATGTTCCGCGAAGAGCGCGGAATCATGACCTGCTTCCGTCAGACTTTCGGAGATTTCTTCGGCGCTCCAGACGTAGAACTTTCCTTCCTCGCCCTCGCTGTCCGCGTCGAGGGCGGAAGCGAAGCCGCCTCCCTCGGAAATCATTTCCCGGAACAGCCAGTCGACCGTCTCACGGATGCGCTGTTCATAGAGCGGGTTTGGCTCCTGGCGCTGCATCTCGGTCATCAGGGCGACAAGCTGGGCATTGTCGTAGAGCATCTTCTCGAAATGCGGGGCCAGCCATTCAGCGTCAGTCGAATAGCGGGCGAACCCGCCGCCCAGATGATCGTAAATCCCGCCTTCGCACATGGCGGTGACGGAGGTCCGCACAGCCTGTAGCATCTGGTCGTTCCTGGTGCGCTGGCCCGTCCGCCAGAGGAATTTCAGGATGGTCGGCTGGGGGAATTTAGGTGCATCGCCGATCCCGCCATAGACCGGGTCATGCTGGGAGAGGAACTGGGCGGCAACGTCCGGCGCAGCTTCCAGCGGGATGCGCGTGCCGGGGTTGCCGGCGAAGACGGTCTCCAGACGTTGTGCGATGGCCGTGACATTGCTGGATACGCGTCCGGGATCCTCCCGGTAGACGCCTTCGATCTGGCGCAACACATCCCGGAAGGCCGGCCGGCCATAGCGCTGATCCGGAGGAAAATAAGTGCCGCCCCAGAAGGGCGCGCCTTCCGGCGTCAGGAACATGGTGAGCGGCCAGCCGCCCTGCTGGCCCGTGATGGCGAGGGCGGTCTGATAGATCATGTCGAGATCCGGCCGTTCCTCCCGATCCACCTTGACGTTGACGAACAGCTCGTTCATCACCGCTGCGGTATCGGGGTCCTCGAAACTTTCGTGGGCCATGACATGACACCAATGGCAGGCGGCATATCCGACGGAGAGCAGGATCGGCTTGTCCGCCCGGCGCGCCATGGCAATGGTGTCTTCCGACCAGGTCTGCCAATGCACCGGATTTTCCCGGTGTTGCAGAAGATAGGGGCTGGTTTCCTTGTCGAGCTCGTTGCGCATGGGGCAGCATCCGGGTCGGGGTTTGGATTGTTCTCAAGCTCAAGGTGAGGGCTGGGACCCATGAGGTCCAGCGCTGCGTGTGGCACGGGAGTCTGGAACGGGATGAACGGATCGGCGGAAGAGACGATTTACGCGCTTGCCACGGCATCGGGGCGGGCAGGTGTCTCGATGTTCCGGGTCTCGGGCCCGGCGGCATTCGAGGGATTGCAGCGTCTGACCGGCCTGATCGGGGTTGAACCGCGGATGGCTGTGCGGGCGACGGTCTCCGACGGTGACGGCGCGATTGATGACGGTCTGGTTCTGGCCTTTCCGGGCCCAGCCAGTTTTACCGGCGAAGATGTGGTGGAGTATCAGATGCACGGCGGCCGCGCCGTGCAGTCCGCGATGCTGCGGGCGTTGGCGGCACAGCCTGGATACCGGATGGCGGAGCCGGGCGAGTTTTCCCGGCGTGCGGTGCTCAACGGCAAAATGGATCTGACTGCGGCTGAAGGTATCGCTGATTTGGTGGATGCGGAGACAGAGGCCCAGAGGCTTCAGGCCCGGCGTCAGAGCCGGGGCGCGCTGGGTGCGCTGTACCAGGACTGGCGGCAACGGATGCTTCGGGTGCTCGGCCATATCGAGGCGCTGGTCGATTTTCCGGACGAAGATCTGCCTCCGGAGGTCTGGGACGGGATCCGGGGCCAAGTGTATGACCTTGATGCGTCGATTTCGGCCCATTTGGACGATGGCGGACGGGGTGAACGCCTTCGGGACGGACTACGTATGGTCATTATAGGACCCCCGAACGCCGGTAAGTCTTCCCTCCTAAACTGGCTCTCCAAAAGGGATGCAGCGATAGTGTCCGACGTAGCGGGCACGACACGCGACGTCATCGAGATCCATCTGGATATATCCGGGTATCCCATTCTGGTAGCGGATACCGCAGGACTCCGTGAAGGGGCAGACTTTATCGAATCCGAGGGCATTCGCAGGGCGCGCGCCTGGGCGGATTCGGCTGACTTGGTCCTCGATCTGGCGGACGCCCGGTCTACCGGGGAGAAGGATGAGGTGGAGCCGGTCTCCGGGAATGCCGAACGGATCTTGATCGCGACCAAAGCTGATTTGCTTTCCGATGCTGAACGAGGCGTGCTCGAAAAAGACCGTGTCGCAGTTTCCGTGGCGACGGGTGAGGGCATGGACGGCCTTCTGGCGATGATCGCCGATAAAGCGGCGATCCTGATGGATCTGGGTGAAGCACCGGCGATTACCCGGGCCCGGCACCGTGAAGGGCTGACGGAATCCTTGGAGCATTTGCGCCGCGCGCTCGGACAATGTGCGTTTGAGGCGGATGAGTTTGACGTTGAATACGGCCTCGTGGCCGAGGACTTGCGACTGGCGGCGCGGGCGCTGGGACGTGTGACGGGAGCGGTTGATATCGAGGAAATCCTCGATCTTGTGTTCTCGGAGTTCTGCATCGGCAAATAGAGGTTCTGTTTCACGTGAAACATGCAGAGCGGGTATCGCGAAACAGAGATTGCCTTTTGCCGGGCGTCACAGCATTTTGGGCTACATATTTTCCGCACTGATCCGGAGACGGACGCGATGTACGACGTGATAGTCGTTGGCGGCGGCCATGCAGGCTGCGAAGCGGCCGCAGCAGCGGCCCGGATGGGCGCTCGCACGCTTCTCGCCACCCATAAGATCGAGACCATCGGAGAGATGTCCTGCAACCCGGCAATCGGGGGGCTCGGCAAGGGGCACCTCGTGCGCGAAGTGGATGCATTGGACGGAATCATGGGTCGCGCCATTGACCGGGCGGGTATCCAGTTCCGCATGTTGAACCGGAGCAAGGGCCCGGCTGTTCGCGGCCCGCGGGCCCAGGCGGACAGGGCGCTGTATCGCGCGGCAATCCGGGACCTGCTTGAAAATCAGGAAAACCTGACGATCGAAGCGGCTGCCGTGGAAGATCTGTTGCTGGACGAGTCAGGTGCGATTACAGGGATCGTTGTCGATGGCGGCCGGGAGATCAAAGCCGGTGCCGTTGTGTTGACGACCGGGACGTTTCTGCGCGGCGAGATTCATCTGGGTGAGGAACGTCGGCCGGCCGGCCGCGTCGGTGACGCACCATCTGTTGCGCTCGCCGAGACCCTGGCGCGCTTTGGCTTCAAGCTCGGTCGCCTCAAGACAGGAACACCGGCACGGCTCGACGGAACGACAATCGACTGGTCCGGTCTGCAGGAGCAGAAGGCGGATGATCCGCCCGAGCCGTTTTCCTATCTGACAGACCGCATAACGGTGCCGCAGATCAGCTGCCATATCACCTATACGAACCCGGAAACGCACCAGGTCATTCGGGATAATTTGCATCGTTCGGCGATGTATGGCGGACGGATCGAGGGGGTCGGTCCGCGCTACTGTCCGTCAATCGAGGACAAGGTGGTTCGGTTCGAGGATCGCTCTCAACATCAGATTTTTCTTGAGCCTGAAGGGCTTGATGATCCGACTGTCTATCCGAACGGGATTTCGACGTCGCTACCGGCCGATGTTCAGGCGGAAATGTTCAAGACCATCCCGGGCCTGGAGAATGCCCGGATCATCCGGCCTGGATACGCCATCGAGTACGATTATGTGGACCCGCGCGAGCTTTCCCACACACTGGCGACCAAGAAGATCCCCGGGCTTTATTTTGCCGGGCAGATCAATGGTACGACGGGATACGAGGAAGCGGCCGCGCAGGGCTTGATGGTCGGTGTGAATGCCGCGCTCCGCACCGGCGGCCAGGAGCATGACTTCGTTTTGGATCGTGCGGACGCTTATATCGGTGTCCTGATCGACGACCTGGTGACGAAAGGGGTGAGCGAGCCCTATCGCATGCTGACCTCCCGCGCCGAGTACCGGCTGCGGTTGCGGGCCGATAATGCGGACCAGCGGCTTACGCAGAAGGGCATGGAAATAGGCTGTGTCAGAGCGGAGCGGGCGGGGATCTTCGAGGTCAAGCGTAGCGCGATCCAGCAGGGCCGGGAACTTGCCCTGAAGCTCGGCGATACACCAAACGCGCTGCAGAAAGCCGGAATCAAGATCAATCAGGATGGCGTCTGGCGGAGTGCCTACGATCTGCTTGGGTATCGCACCGTCGGCTGGGATGCGCTTGTTGCGCTCTGGCCGGATCTTGGCTCTCTGGAGCCGGCAGTAGCCGAGCAGGTGCAGATCGATGCGCAGTATGCCGGTTATATAGAGCGGCAGGAGGTAGACGTTGCGGCCTATCGCCGGGACGAGGCGCTGGAGATCCCGGCGGGCCTCGACTATGCGCTTGTCTCCGGCCTCTCCACCGAGGTGCGTGAGAAATTCACCAAGGTGGCGCCGCGGACCATCGGGCAGGCTGCCCGGATTGACGGAGTGACGCCCGCAGCCGTGATCCTGCTCCTGCGGTATGTCCGGCGTCTGGCTAAACAAGACGCCGCTTGAAGACGGAGACACCGTGAATCCTGAAGAGTTTGCCGCCCGTGCCGGCGTTTCACGTGAAACGCTGGAGAGGCTGAAAACCTACGCAGAGATGGTTGAGCGATATCAGCGAGCAATCAATCTGGTATCCAAAAACACACTCGGCGATATCTGGCGCCGGCACTTTCTGGATTCCGCGCAGGTCTTTCCTGAGTTACCCAAAAATCACACGCGTGTTCTCGACCTCGGAAGCGGGGCCGGTTTCCCCGGCATGGTCCTCGCGATCATGGGCGCGAGGGACGTGCATCTTTGTGAATCAGATCAACGCAAATCGGTCTTTCTGCGGGAGGTTGCACGGGCCTGCGGAGCTGAGGCGACGGTTCACTCTTGTAGAATTGAGGAACTCGAACCACTAGATGTAGATGTAGTCTCCGCACGTGCTCTCGCGACTGTCGATGTATTACTCGACTACTCCAAGCCACACCTCAAGGACGACGGGTGTTGTCTCTTCTTAAAGGGTAGGGCTGTCCAGAAGGAATTGACTACTGCACGGGAAAGGTGGAATATGGCTGAAACCCTCACCCCGAGCTGGTCGGACCCCGAGGGATGTCTCTTGCGCTTGGAGGGCATATCATATGTCAGAAGCAATGGTGCTGAGGGGTGATGCAGCCGTAGCGCCCCGAATTTTGGCGGTTGTTAATCAAAAAGGCGGGGTTGGCAAGACCACAACAGCCATAAACCTCGCAACTGCGCTTGCGGCCTGTCAGAAAAAGGTCCTGGTGATCGACCTCGATCCGCAGGGCAATGCGAGCACCGGATTGGGCGTGCCGCGCAATAATCGCGAGAATGACTCCTACTCGGTCCTTATCGGCGCCTCGCCGATTTCCGAAGCAATCACCGCAACCGATGTCCCCCGCCTCTCCATCGTGCCGTCCTCCGTCCATCTTTCTGGCGCGGAGATCGAACTGGTCACCATGGAAGACCGGGAGTTCCGTCTCCGTGAGGCTCTGGTCCGGCATCTCGCCGCCGGCCGGAACACATATGACTATATCCTGATCGACTGTCCGCCCTCGCTTGGCCTGCTGACACTGAATGCGTTGGTCGCGGCTGATGCGGTGCTGGTGCCGCTGCAATGCGAGTTCTATGCGCTTGAAGGTCTGAGCCAGCTGATGCGGACCATCGAGCGGATCCGTCAGGCCTTCAACCCTGACCTGGAAATCCAGGGCGTGGTGCTGACCATGTTCGACCGCCGCAACAATCTCTCGCTTGCGGTCGCCGAGGATGTACGGGAGCATTTCGGGGACAAGGTTTACCGGACGGTGATCCCGCGGAATGTGCGGATCTCGGAAGCCCCGTCTCACGGGCTGCCGGTGATTGTCTATGATATGCGCTGCTCCGGCTCGCAGGCCTATATCCATCTGGCCAGCGAGGTGATGAAGCGCGAAAGGAGCATTGCCGCGTGAGCACGGAAGAGGGCAGCGCCAAGAAACGCCGTCTCGGACGGGGACTTGCCTCACTGCTTGGCGAGGATGGTTCGGAATCCGGCTCGGTCGACCGGATGCAGCAAAGCCGGACGGTGCCGATCGAGCATGTCCATCCGGGCCGTTTCCAGCCGCGCCGCATTTTCAATGAAGAAGAGCTCGAGGCGCTTGCCGAGAGTATTCGCGAGAAGGGTGTCATCCAGCCGATCCTGCTGCGGCGGGACCCGGACCGGGACGGCACCTTCGAGATCATTGCCGGTGAACGACGCTGGCGGGCGGCCCAACGCGCGCAGCTGCATGAGATCCCGGCACAGATCCGGGAGTTCGATGACCGCGAAGCACTCGAGATCGCGATCATCGAGAATGTGCAGCGCGAGGATCTCAGTCCGCTGGAAGAGGCGGAGGGCTACCAACGCCTCGTGGACGGTCACGGTCACTCCCAGTCCGATGTTGCGCAAGCCGTTGGAAAGAGCCGGAGTCACGTCGCGAACATGATGCGACTCCTGGCACTACCGACAGAGGTCAGAGCGCATCTCGAAGGCGGGGATATTTCCGCTGGGCATGCCCGGGCTCTGCTGACGGCGGAGCATCCGGCGGCACTGGTTTCCGAAGTTGTCCGGCGCCAACTCAATGTACGCGAGACGGAACGTCTGGTGCAGAAGGAGAAGCAGCCGGCTTCGTCCTCGACGCCACGTCAGGCCCGGCAAAAGCGGTCGATCGAAAAAGACGCCGATACCAGGGCGCTGGAGAAAGACCTCTCGGACAAGCTCGGACTGCATGTGGAAATCGCTGCGGGAGTCGATGGTCAGTCTGGCGCGGTGATGATCCGGTATGAATCTCTGGAGCAACTGGACTCGCTGTTGGCGATCATGAGCGCGCCGCGGATGGTCTCGGCTGATATGAGTGCGCCGGCTATGTCCGGATTTCTGGCGGACGTTCCGGACTACGATCAGGAGACAGCGGAGGAGATTGCCGGTGCGGATGGCAATTCCATCGACTTCAGTGACCTGATGGAAGAGGGCGACACCGCAAAACCGGCCTGAGCCCGTTTATCGCGACCCTCTAGGACGCCCTCTGGCGGCACTGTAGGCAAGTCCCAGCAGGGTCTGCCCCGCAACAGAGAGATCCGGCGTTCCTGTGGACTTACAGAGCGTTTCAGCCTCGGAAAGCCTGGTCAGAGCGAGCCGAAGCCGCTGAATTGGCCAGGAGCGGAGCTGCGCCATGAAAGCCGGCTTCACGGCGAAGAATATTGGCGGTCTCAACTTCTGTACGGCCTGGTCTGCATTGTCGCCGGCGGCGATATGCGCAGCGGCCCGATGCAGGCGCTGAAAATGCCGGATTGCCGCTCTGAGGACGCCCACCGGATTAAGTCCATCGGCATAGCCCCGCCGAAGCAGACGGTCGGCGGCTGTTATATCTCCGCTGGCCACCGCGATCGCGATCTGGTCCAGGGCGAGGGCGCTGCTATCCCCGACCATGCTCTGCGTATCCTCAAGGCTAGCTTCGCCGCCTTTGCCGACATAGAGCGCAAGCTTTTCCAGCTCGGACCGGGTGACCCGCCGGTCGCCACCCAGATGCTCCATCATGTAGGCATGGGCATCCGGTGTGGCCCGGACGTCGAAAGCGCTGAGGGTTTCGCGGATCACGGCATCCAGTCCCGCTCCGCTATCGAGATAGCAGGGGATGGCCGCCGCGCTCTTGCTTGTCTCGAAAAGTTTGCGGAGCTTCGAACGCGCCTCTAGTGCGCCGGCCTCGATGATGATCATGCTGTCGCCGGTTTCGGCATTCAGCGCGAGTTCCGCAGCGGCGGTTACCGTATCGGTCGCGCCACGCAAGCGGACCAGCCGACGTCCGCCGGTCAGGGAAATAGCGGCTGCCTCATCGGCAATCCGGCTTGGCTCATCCTTCAGAACTTCCGGCGTAAGATCAGCGACCTGAAACGGATCGGACAGATCCTCGACGATGGTCTTGCCAATTCTATCGGAGACTTCGCGGACCTGACCGCCGTCTGCTCCATAGATCAGAACGGCTCCGACGCTATCCGGAGGGCGGCGGATGAAACCGGCAATCTCGTTCGATTTCAGCTTCATTGCCTGTCCGGGTTAGCTGCCGCGAATACGATTGAAATAGAGTCCGAGGCGAAGCCGGATGTCCTCGCCGATTTCATCGGCCGCCCGTCGCCGTGCATCCTTTTCCGCCGCGAGAATGGCAAAATCGGAATCCACCCGGTTGAAGGTGGTGGTGGACTCAGCCCGACCACTATTCACCGGCTGTCCATTTGTCAGATCTACAAGAGTGAAGTCCGCGACAAACCGGACCTTGGAAAAGGTCGAGGTGGAATCCTTCAGGATCACAAGGTCGGATCGGTTTTCGGTCAGGCTTACATCCAGCCGGTACCGGGCCCGGGCCGGAACGCCCCGCGGTGTCAGCTTGTCCTGCAGGCTGTTGCGGAGCAACTGGCCGCCACGGTCTGCAATTGGAGAAATCTTGATGGCGGCCAGATCGACTGTGACGCTGCTGCTCGTGCCGCCCGCGCTCCGAGTGCCGTAGACCGGCTGAAACCCGCAGGCGCCGAGGGTCAGGACCAGAAGGACGGCAAGGGCTGTCAGCGATCTAGGCAACGATATTCACAATCTTGTTCGGCACCACAATCACGCGGCGTGGCGGCTTTCCTTCGAGGATCTTCTGCACATTCTCGACGGCCAGTGCGGCTTCCTCAACCAGTGCTTTGTCAGCATCGCGTGCCACCTCGATTGTGCCACGCAGCTTGCCGTTGACCTGAACGCCGATGGTCAGCGTATCGTCCGTAACGAGGGCTTCATCGAAGTCCGGCCAGGGCCGGTCCGTCAGCATGCCGTCTCCGCCGAGTTGCTGCCAGAGCTCTTCGGCGATATGCGGCACCATCGGCTCGATCAGCCTGACCAGCGTCTCGTAACCGAAGCGCCGCGCCCAAGCTGAGCCGTCATCGTCGCCATCGAGCTCGGCCAGAGAGTTGCTGAGCTCGCGAACCTGGGCGACCGCTGTGTTGAAGCGGAATCGTTCTACGGCCTCTTCGATTGCCTTGATGGCTTTATGGGTCGCGCGCTCGGCCGCTTCCGCCGCGGCACCGATATCGGCCGGGCGGGCTGTTCCATGCGGGGCGAACGGCTTTGCCGGCTCGGTGATCAGGCGCCACAGACGGCTGAGATAGCGCCAGGCTCCGTCAACACCGGACTCCGTCCATTCCAGATCCCGCTCGGGCGGCGAGTCCGACAGCATGAACAGGCGTGCTGTGTCCGCGCCGTAGGATCCGATGATGTTTTCCGGATCGACAACGTTGCGCTTCGACTTGCTCATCTTTTCAATACGTCCGGTCTTCACCGGCGCATCGTCCTTGATCGTGACGTAGCCGTCGCCTTCCTTGCGGACCTCGGTCGGGAACAGCCAGGCGCCGTTCTGATCCTTGAAGGTCTCGTGGCAGACCATGCCCTGGGTCATCAGGCCGGCGAACGGCTCGTCGAGATCGAGGTAGCCGCACTTGTGGAGTGCACGGGTGAAGAAGCGGGAATAGAGCAGGTGCAGGACCGCATGCTCGATGCCGCCGATATACTGATCGACTGGTAGCCAATATTCGGCGGCTTCCTTGGAGAAGGCGTTCTCGGCCTTGGCGTCCGCGAAACGGGCGAAGTACCAGGAGGATTCGAAGAAGGTATCGAATGTATCGGTCTCGCGCTCGGCCTTGCCGCCGCAACTCGGGCAGGTGACATATTTCCAGGTCGGATGCCGGTCCAGCGGGTTGCCGGTGCCTTCGAAATCGACATCCTCGGGCAGCTCGACGGGCAGGTCGGCTTCCGGAACGGGAACCTCGCCGCAATCCGGGCAGTGGATGAACGGAACAGGACAGCCCCAATAGCGCTGCCGCGAGACACCCCAGTCGCGCAGACGATAGGTTGTGGTTTTCTCGCCCTGTTCGGCGCCTTGCAGCCGCTCGGCGACTTTCGATTTGGCGTCTTCCACGGACAAGCCGTCCAGAAAGTCCGAATTATAGATCTTGCCGGGGCCGGTATAGGCCTCGGTGCCGACTTCGAAAGTCTCGGCATCGGCTTCCGGCGGCAGCACCACGGGCGTCACGGGCAGATCGTATTTGCGCGCGAAGTCCAGATCGCGTTGGTCGTGCGCAGGGCAGCCGAAGATGGCGCCGGTGCCATATTCCATGAGCACGAAATTCGCGACATAGACCGGCAACTCCCAGCTGTCGTCCAACGGGTGGGTGACTTTGAGGCCGGTATCGAAGCCCTTCTTCTCGGCGGTTTCGATCTCGGTCTCGCTGGTGCCCATGCGGTTGCATTCCGCAATGAACTCGGCCAGTGCGGGATTGTTTTCAGCCACCTTGGCCGCGATCGGATGGTTCGCCGCGATCGCGCAGAATGAGGCGCCGTAAAGCGTATCCGGCCGGGTGGTGAAGACCTCAAGCTTGTCGTCCGCATCCTTCAGCTCGAAGAAGACGCGGGCGCCTTCGGATTTGCCGATCCAGTTGTGCTGCATCAGCGTGACCCGGTCCGGCCAGCGGTCCAGACCCTCAAGAGCCTGCAGCAGGTCCTCGGCATATTCCGTGATCTTCAGGAACCATTGGGAGAGCAGGCGCTTTTCGACAGGCGCGCCGGAGCGCCAGCCCATGCCGTCGATGACCTGCTCGTTTGCCAGAACGGTGTTCTCGACCGGATCCCAGTTGACCCAGCTTTCCTTCTTGTAGGCGAGGCCTGCCTTATAGAAGTCGATGAACATCTTCTGTTCGTGGCGGTAATAGTCCGGATCGCAGGTCGCAATCTCACGGCGCCAGTCGTAGGACAGCCCCATGGTCTTCAGCTGATCGCGCATCGAGGCGATGTTTTCGTGTGTCCATTTTGCCGGATGGACGCCGCGCTCGAAAGCCGCATTCTCGGCCGGAAGCCCGAATGCGTCCCAGCCCATCGGGTGCAGAACGTTGAAGCCCTTGGCTTTTTTGTAGCGGGCAACGAGATCGCCGAGCGTGTAGTTCCGGACATGTCCCATATGGATGCGCCCGGACGGGTAGGGGAACATCTCAAGCACATAATATTTCGGCTTGTCCGGGTCCTCCGTCACTTCGAAGCAGCGGTTCTCTTCCCAGGCGCGCTGCCATTTGGTTTCGGTTTCGCGGAAATTGTAACGGGACATCTTTTAGCCTTGGTCGGTGGCGCCCTGCGCCTGATCTTCTGTATTGGTCCGGCACATGAGCGTGCCGGTGCCAAAACTCATATGGACGAGGGTGATCAGTTCTTGGTGGAACCGATGCGCAGTTGCCGCGCCCGCGTTAAAATCGCGTCCTCAAGGTCTCTGTGCAGCTTTTCTTCCGTGCCCAGATCCTGCCACTGGCCGGATGCCGTGAGCTTCTGCTTGAAGACCTTGGCTCTTATGCCATCGGACCGCAATGCGCGGTCGAGGATGAAGACATTGATCTTGAAGCGCTCGCTCGGCGTGTCCGGCGGCGAATACCAATCGGTGATGATGACACCACCAAACGGGTCTGCCGATGCCAATGGCATAAAGGAGATCGTGTCGAGAGATGCGCGCCAGAGGTAGCTGTTCACGGCAATGCCGGACCCGGCAGAAGCCTGCTGGTTGTCCACATCGCTCCCAAGCAGGGTGAAGCCATCCTCGCCGAAGATCTTCTCTTCTTTTTCGTAGGTTGGTCTTCCTCCGGCACCAGTGCGCGGATATTCGTATTCGATATCAGCACCTGAACATGCCGTAAGGGATGCCATCCCAAGCAGCGCCAGCAGGCGCAGGCCCTTGTTTAGCTCCAGAAGACCCGGAATTTTCATATCAGCCAAGACTCGCACTCGCGTTTCGATACGGACGAGACGCCTTTTACCGTTTCTCTTGCCCGTGAACAACTTGACATATGATCACGCCGGTTCTGCATGCAAGAATCCCGATAAATACAAGCGCAGCCATCGATTTGTGGCATTTTCGCCACATTGAGACAGATTTGCATAAATGCCCAGCCTGTCTTTCTTGACGGTCAAATGCCGAGAGAATAGTGATGCTGTGACGTGAGGTTAGGGGGTTAGGCAGATTCTCTGCAAACAACTTACCGCGTTACTTAACCGATGACTCTCGGGAGTAGGGGAAAAGATGAAAAAGATTCTTCTCGGAACGACTGCGATTGTTGCCGCTGGCATGATCGCTGCGCCGTCTGTGGATGCTGCTGAAAAGCTTAAAGTGTCCGTTGGTGGTTACATGGAACAGTGGTTCGGCTACACGACAGCTGACGACCAAAGCTCCGCTGATTATCAGGGCTTCGCTAACGTCTCTGATGCGGAAATCCACTTCAAGGGCATGACCACCCTCGACAACGGCATCTCTGTCGGCGTCAATGTCCAGCTGGAAGCCAACAGCAACCCTGGCGACCAGATCGACGAATCCTACTTGATCGTCAAAGGCAACTTTGGTGAGATCAACCTGGGTTCTGAAAACTCCGCGCTGTACAAGATGAACTACGGTCCGTCTGACTACGGCATCGGCATCAACTCCGGTGACCAGACCGCGTGGGTTCCGAACTCAATCGGTGCTTCCGGCGGCTTCTTCCGCAGCCCGTTCGGTTCCACCAACGTTGAGCCGAACCGGACCAACGACTCCGAAAAGCTGACCTACTACACACCGCGTGTTGAAGGCTTCCAGCTCGGTGTTTCCTACATTCCGGAATCCGGCCAGGATGACAACGGCACCGTTGATCGCAACTCTGAAGTGTCCGATGGTTATGCCATCGCTGCTAACTTCAAGCGCGACTTCGACGGCTTCAACGTCGGCCTGTCCGCTGGTTACGGCGCGTTCACCGATGGTGTCGCCGGCGCTGAAGATCCGTCTGCTTATTCCTTCGGTGCTACCGCTGGCTTCGGCGGCTTCTCCCTCGGTGGCGCTTATGCTGCTAGCGAAGGCACCACAAGTGGTGACGAAGAAACCGGTTACACCCTCGGCGCCGCTTATGCGACCGGTCCGTGGGGCGTCAGCGTCAACTGGTTCCATGGCGAGAGCGATGCGATCACCACCGCTGGTGTGATCACCAACGACGGCGAGCATGACTCCTACACCCTGAACGGCAAGTACGCTCTGGGCCCGGGTGTCACCGCTGCTGCCACGCTTGGTTATACCGAGCTCAGCACCAAGAACACCGCTTCTGCTGCTAACAACGACACCGACGGCACCTATTTCGTCGTCGGTATGAAAGTGTCCTTCTAATCCAAACGGGTTAGGGACTATGGGAAGGGGCCGCCTCGCGCGGCCCCTTTTCTTTTGCCTATCTCTTCCGCAAGCAGCTTGCCCTCTGGAACTCACAACGTCCTTGTTATACAGATCACTGACCAACCGGTATCTGGGGGCAACACGGTGCAGTTCGAGACTTTCTTCAAGAAAATCACACGCGACCAGTTCCTGAAGGATTACTGGGACAAGGCCTACTATTTCGAGCAGGGGGCCTTCGATCCCGTCAGTGATCTGTTCAACTGGGATCAGATGAACGATCTGGTCAATCGCTCCAAGCTCTGGCACGCCAACTATATGGAGATGGCGGTTGACGGAAACGTCCTGCCGTCCGAGCAATATTGCCGTCCGGGGCTTGATCGGAAGGGTATGAACGTAATGGTGCCGGACCCGGAGCGTGTGCGCTTCCTGATGTCCAAGGGTGCCAGTCTTGTTCTCGACTATATTGAGGGCATTCATCCCTCTATCCAGGACGCCACCCGCTTTATCGAGCGGCTCACCGGAACACACGCCTCCTGCAACGCCTATTGTTCCTGGAAGAGCGTGCAGGCCTATCACTCGCATTTCGACACGATGTGTGTGTTTGCGGTTCAGATCGAGGGTGAGAAGACCTGGAACATCTATCGCGGACGTGTGAACGAGGCGATCGACGTCCCGCAGGTCCGTCCGGGAGACTTTTCCAGGGAACAGCATGATCAGCAAAAGGGCGAGATCATGCAGCAGATCGTCATGCGCCCGGGCGACGTGCTCTATCTGCCGCGGGGTCTGTATCACGACGCAATGACGACGGACACTGCCTCGCTGCATCTGTCTTTCGGTGCGACCTATGTCGATGGCCACACCTCGCTCTCAATGCTCGCGCCCTTCCTGCATCAGGATGAGATTTTCCGGAAACGAATCCCACATTTTGATGATGGAACAGACCTGGAAGACTACATAACCGAGCTTGGCAAGCATGTTGCCGATCATATGGCCCGTCCCGAGTTTCACAGCCACGTTCGCAGCGTCCTGATGAGCAAAGTCGCTGACAAAGTTGTCCGGCATACGTTGCCTGACCGTACGCCTGACATCAATTTCATGGTGACCCGCCAGCCTCTGAAGCTTGCCCGCAGGGGCCAGGCCGCGATGCTGACCGGGGAAGGCTTTACGCTCGATATCGCCAAGGACGATTTTGCGGTTGCCGACTATATCGTGAAGTCCGAGGAGTTCTGGCTTTCTGATCTGCGTGCGAAGTTCCCGGATCGTGCCACGCAGTTCGAACCCTTGCTTAAAGCACTGGACCAGAGTCGCGTCATCTGGCGCCTGCGCGGATGAGCTGGACCGGCACGACCTCATGAGCGGTATCCTCTGGCTCGCGTCCTTTCCAAAGTCCGGCAACACCTGGCTCCGGGTCTTTATCGAGAACCTGTTTCGTAACAGCGTGGAACCGGTCTCGATCAATGAGCTCGGCGTGGTCCGCTACGGCGATATGATGGGGCCGCTCTACGAGAAGATTGCCGGAAAGCCGCTGCAGGAAATGAGCGATGCCGAGCTGCATGCATTGCGTGAGCCTTTGCAGAAATCCTGGGCGCAGGAACCACAGACCACCATTGTGAAGACCCACAATGCGCTCGTAATGCATGAAGGACGGCCGCTCATTTATCTCGAGTGCACGGCGGGCGCGGCATATGTCGTTCGTAATGTGTTCGATGTAACGGTTTCCTATGCGGATCACTATCGGCTCACGCTTGACGATGCGGTCGAGGCCATGACCTCGGGGCTGCAGACCACTCGGACCACGCCGGCGGCGGTGTTTCAGGTCCTTGGTACCTGGACAGATCATTACCGGAGCTGGCACGCGGTGGAGAACTTCAATCCGCTGACGCTGAGATACGAGGACATGGTGAAGAGCCCGATGAAGGCCTTTGGCTCTTTCATGCGTTATCTTGGGGTGCCTAAGAGTCCCCAGCGGTTGAAGCGGGCGATCAAGAACAGCAGCTTTTCCGTGGTTTCCAGCCAGGAAAACCAAAAAGGCTTTCGCGAGCGGGTGCACCAGTCGCAGAAATTCTTCCGTTCCGGCGGTGTCGGCGGATATCGCAAGGTATTGAGCGAGGATCATGTGAAGCGCCTGACCGACCGGCACTATGATCTGCTCCTTGAGCTCGGCTACATCACCAAGTCCGGAGTTCCCCGTGTCTGAATCCAGCGGTCTTGAAATCGATGTCCGCTCCATCGTCTGATTTCGAGCCGGTTCGGAAGCTTGCGGCCGCCGGGCGCTGGCGCGAGGCCAGGGAGCGTTATGCCCGGATCCTCCGGAAGGCAGGCAAGGATTGGCGGCCTTTCTATATGGCCGGCATGCTTGAGGCCTCGGGAGGTGATTTTGACCGGGCAGTGAAGGCTCTGGAGAAAGCCCGCGCCATGGCACCGGACGAGCTCCAGGTGGCTGTGAATCTGGCTCAGGTTCACTTGCATCGCGGGAAGCCTCACGAAGCCCTTGGTCTTCTTGATCCGCTTGCGAGCCGTCTTGGCGCAAGCCCAGCGGTGCAAAAACTCTACGGTACGGCATTGCTGGAAGCCGGCCGTGACGGTGAGGCCGTGGCGGCGCTGGAAGCAGCGTTGCGTCAGGGAGAGGACCCGGCCGTGCTTAACAACCTCGCCCTGATCTATCGGGGTCAGGGTGATCTTCACCGTTCTGTCGTCATGCTGGAACGCGCGGCCAAGCAGGATGGCGGGATCGAGATCCGGAGCAATCTCGCAAGCCTCTATCTTGCGACCGGCCGTTTCGATGACGCCCAGTTGCTGTTCGACGGGATCGCCAGGCAGGGAAGCACCGATCCGCGGGCCCTGCGCGCTCAGGCGATTTTTGCCCGGGACACCGGTCATGCGGAGCAGGCGGTGCGTCTGGCCATGCGGGCCCTTCTGTTCGACCCGACCCAGGCCGCATCCTATACGATGCTCGCCGAATTGCATGACCGGGTAACAGAGCTGGAAAAGGCGCTTTCAGTGGCTCGCCAGGGTCTCTGCCTGTTGCCGTCCGACCAATATCTGGCGGCGCTGGAGGGCCGGGCTCTTCGACGCCTGAAACGGTTCGATGAAGCTGCCGCCGGGCTCCGGAAAGCTCTGGACGGGGTCGCAGCTGGTCCCGACACGCACCGGCTCGGGTTCGAATTGGCGCAGGCACTCGACTCCCTCGGCGATCATGCCGGTGCCTTTTCATGGTTTGAGACGGCGAACCGAACCCAGCTCGATCAGTTTCGCGGCGGGTTGGCCGATCCGGAGCGGGCTTTTGCCGAAGTCGCGGCTCTCAGTGCAGCTTTTGATCAGGCTCCGGCCTGGGCTGCTTCAGCGCCGCAGCCGGAGGGTGGTGAAGCAGATCCTGTTTTCCTTATCGGTTTCCCGCGCTCGGGCACGACGTTGCTTGATCAGGTTCTCGATGCTCATCCCGGAGTGGAGGTGCTGGAAGAACGCCCATTGATCACGGGTCTGGCGACGCGATTGGGTGAGGCGGCAGGGTATCCGGGGGCACTCGAGGCCTTGCCGGAAACGATGCGGGCGGAAATGCGCGCTGCCTACTTCGCGGAACGGAACCGGTTTCTTGAGCCCTCCGACGGGGCGATCTATGTCGACAAGATGCCGCTCAATATCGTGCATGCTGGCCTGATTCTGAGAATATTTCCCCGTGCGCGGTTCATCCTGGCCCTGCGGCACCCTTGCGATGTCTGTCTGAGTTGTTTGATGCAGAACTTTGGCCTCAACCATTCGATGGCAGTCTTCTGTTCGTTGTCCGATACCATCCGGTTCTATCGCGAGGTATTCGCGCTCTGGCAGCGTTATCTGACGTACTTGAAACCTGCCTTTGTTACGGTGAAATACGAAGACATGACCCGCGATCTGCGCGGGGCGGCGGAGCCGGTTCTTGATTTTCTCGGCCTTGATTGGGACGAGCGTGTGATGGACTTCCATGAGCATGCCCGCCAGCGGGGCTATATCGCGACACCGAGTTATGCCCAGGTGACGCAGCCGCTCTATGGTCACGCCGTGGCGCGGTGGAAACGTTACGGATCGGTAATGAAGGCGGCAGCAAAAGAACTCGGGCCGGAAATAAAAGCGTTTGGATATGAGGACGAGAGCAATGGAGCAGCAGATGGCTGACGCGGGTGCAACGGTTGATGTCGGGGCCAATCTCCGGGCTGTGAAGGCACAGATCGAAGCGGCCGGAAAAGCGGCGGGCCGGGCGCCGGGAGAGGTCACGCTGGTCGCTGTTGGTAAAGTGCAGCCGGTGGAGAAGGTCGAGGCGGCTCTCGCCGAAGGGCAGCGCATTTTCGGCGAGAACCGGGTGCAGGAGGCGCAGGGAAAATGGCCGGATCTCAAGGCTCGCTATCCTGACGTGACCTTGCATCTGATCGGCCCGTTGCAGACAAACAAGGCGGCAGATGCCATCGAGCTCTTCGACGTGATCGAGACGGTCGACCGGCCGAAGTTGGCCCGGGTTCTGGCGGCGGAGATGAAAAAGCAGGGCCGGATGCTGGAGTGCTTCGTGCAGGTCAATACCGGCGAGGAGGAGCAGAAAGCAGGCGTCCTGCCGGGTGATGCTGATGCGTTTATCGAGGCATGCCGGAATGAGCATGGCCTGAACGTGGTCGGCCTGATGTGCATTCCGCCGGCCGATGACGAGCCGGCGCTTCACTTCGCCCTGTTGCGCGAAATCGCCCGGCGCCATGGGTTGGAAAAGCTCAGCATGGGCATGAGCGGAGACTATGAGGTCGCGATCGAATTCGGTGCGACCCATGTCCGCGTCGGCACGGCTATCTTCGGTGACAGGCTGAAACCCGCCGGTTAAGACGGCCCTGTTGTGTCCGCAAGCTCTGGCGGCACAACAACGGTGCCTTGGCTGCCGGTCTGCTCAAGGACCTTCAATAGATCCGGAAGGGCTAGTGCGATACAGCCTTCCGTTCCGGAATAATCCGGGCGGGCCACATGCATGAATATCGCACTGCCGCGACCCGGTATCGGCGGGGCATCGTTGTAGCCAAGCTCCACAACCACATCGTAGACCGCATCCTCGCGCTTCAGGCTTTCATGAGAGTGCGGATAAGGCAGTTTGACCAGCCGGTTGTACTGTTCCGGGTCAGCCGGATCGTCGCTCCAGCCATGATCCTCTTCGATCGGGATCGTATCCGGGCATCCGGGAATATGTTTCAGGCGATCTGCCCGGTAGAAGATCCGCCGGAAAGGAAACCGCCCAACCGGCGTTGCCCCATCACCCTCGCGCTTGTTTTCGCGGACGCCGCCTTTGCCGATAGCGCAGGTCAAGGCATGTCCATCCAGCACGATGCTATGGGAGCCGTTTTGCTCACGGCGGAGGATGAGATCCAAAGGGAGGCACTCCTGATCAGACGCCGGAAAGCAGCGTCTGGCGGAGTTTATCCGACACCGCTACCGCTGACCTTCATGGTTCCATATTTATCGAGCGCCTTCATCATCCAATCTGCCAATCCGGCGCGCTGAGACGGATCGACAGGCAGAGCCGGCTCGCTTGCCGGTGCCTGGGCGCCACGGGTTTTCAGACCGGGCTGTACCAGGGACGGCAAGGCCGGGCCTCGCCGCCGCGTCGCTGTCTTTGCCTGACTGTCCCGGATGAGGGCATCAAGGCCTCCTCCGGAAACCGCTTGCATGCCGGTGCCGGACTCTGCGGCGGGTTGTGTGATCACGCCGCTGGTCCAGTCTACGGAGCCTTTGCCTGGTGTTGGCGCCGTAAGGGCGCTTGCCCGGGCATAGGCGGCCATGGCCTCGGGCGTCATGGCGGCATCCGCGTTGGCGGTCTCAATACCTGGAACTGCAAAGCTGCGGTGATTGGCGGCAGGTGTAATTGCGCCATCGTTCGGAGCGGGTACCGGGGACGGTGATACTGTTTGCGGCGCTTCAGCCAGTAAGGCCGCTTCGGCCGGGGCGGCATTGACTGGTGTTGATCCTCCACCCGTCAGCTCTGCGACCATCGTCGCACCGATATCGGAGCCGCTCTCGGCTTCGAACATCACATTCGCAACGCCAGCCACCAAGCCTGCGGGACCGCCATACAGCGCGCCTCCCGCAGTGCGAGCCGCAGGCGCAATCGTGTCGCCGGTGAATTCCCGATAAAGGGTGGAAACAAATGGAAGATGCTGCAGCGGATTGATGATGTCGACGAAATCGTCGAAACCGAAACCATCAGGACCCCAGCCATCATCACCGGCTGCGGAAGCAGCCTGCGCCGGCTTGTACAGATCCTCTTTCACGTCCCGTTCCCCGCTTTGGGAGGACTGTGACCACCAGGCCGGTTGTGCTGCTGCCGTTTGACTGACATCCATCGCGAAGGCTCCTTTGCCTCGCTCAGATGCAAGCCGCGTACCATTGACAGACGGTGCTGAAAAAGCCCGGTTTTCCTAGAAAAGATGGCCTGTGCGGTTCGCTTTGGTGCGCAGGTACTCTTCGTTATGGGTGTTGGACGGGAAAATATGAGCCACCCGTTCGACAACATTGACCCCGGAGCTCCGGAGCTGGGCAATCTTTTCCGGATTGTTCGTCATCAGCCTGACGGATTCGACGCCAAGCTGATGCAGCATTTCGGCGGCGGTCAGATAGACCCGTTCGTCCGCTTCGAAACCAAGCTGCTCGTTTGCATCGACTGTATCGCTGCCGAGATCCTGTAGCTGATAGGCACGCAGCTTGTTGATCAGGCCGATATCCCGGCCTTCCTGCGCCAGATAGAGCAAGATGCCAGACCCTTGCTTGCCAATCTCCCGAAGGGCGCCGCGCAGCTGGTCGCCACAGTCGCAGCGCAGGCTGCCGAGCAGGTCGCCGGTCAGGCACTCGGAATGCAGGCGCACCAGAACCGGCTGGCTGACATCAGGCTCGCCAACAACGATTGCCAGATGCTCCTCCCCGCCATCTGCCGGGCGGAAGGCAACAATGCGGGACGCTTCGGCATCCGCCAGCGGTACGCGGGCGGAGGCAACCCGGGTGAGGCGCCGCGCGCTCTCCTCGACGTAATCTTCGGTGTCCGACACGCTGACTGACAGGAGACCTTGTCCATGTGCCCAGGATTCAGCGTCGGCGACTTTCACATCTGTGAGCCGGGCGACGACGACAGACGGCAACAACCGGGCCCATTTGGATAGCTGGACCGCCGCCGGTCCAAGCCTGCCCGCGCGCACCGGCACCACGGTAAGGCCGCGCCGAAGCGTGCCGAATTTCTCCGGCTCGAAAAGCGGATCGGCGATCTGCCGGATCAGGGCGGCATCCGCTCCCTTGGGGAGGGCCATGCTGGAATAGGGCGGCAGCTCCGGGTTTCCGGTAATATCGCGGGCCCGGTTCTTCGGTACGATGACTGAAGGCAGGCTTCCCGCCAGCCGGATCATTGCGCCGAGACCGCTTTCATTCGCCATTTCGGCGGCGAGTACCAGCAGCACGCTTTCCTCGGCCGAACCGTGCAGCAGGATCAGCCCACCACGGCGCAGCTCGGAGATTGCCCTGTCAACATGGGTCTGGGTCGGTGAGCCTGCGGGCGCGCCGGTACCCTGGATTGGGAGTGCATCTGTCATGGACCGCATCATGTTCCGACCGGGCTGGAGGTCAAGCACCTTGAACCGGCTTTGTGCCTCCCGCACTGTTAGCAGAGATGTGCACAGATGGACCGGGACATGACACTTTTCAATTCCTATGACCGCGCCGGGCTAGACCGCGAATACGACAATCGTTCGAAAGTTGCCAACAGTGGCGAGATTTCAGCACGTTGGGAGGCGGCTGGCGCCGATGTGCGCAAACAGTTTTCGGCTGATCTCGATCAGCCTTACGGCGATCATCCACGCCAGCGCGTCGATGTCTTTCCTGCCGGGAAACGGGACGCGCCGGTGCTGATTTTCATTCACGGCGGCTATTGGCACATGCGCGACAAGTCGATCGCGCATTTTTTGGCGCCGACCTTCATCGCCGCGGACATCAATTTCGTCTCTGTCGGCTATCGGCTTTGCCCGGAGGTCACGGTGGCGGATATTGCCGATGACATCCGGGCGGCGATTGCCTGGGTCAAGGAAAACGCCCACCGCTTCGGCGGGAATCCGGGGAGCCTCTATCTCGCGGGCCACTCGGCGGGCGGACATCTCTCGGCTCTGATGGGGGGGCCGGCCGGGGTACCGGCAGGCACACTGAAGGGCATTTGCTCTGTCAGCGGCCTGCATGATCTGGAGCCGATCAGGCTCTGCTATCTGAATGACGCGCTGTCCCTCACGGAAAGCGATGTGAGCGCACTGTCTCCGATCCGGCTGGTGCGTGAGGCTGATGCTGCCGGACTGCGACTGCCGCCACACCTGCTGACTGTCGGCGGGCTCGAAGGGCCGGAATATTTGCGCCAGCGGGATGAGCTTGCGGGTGCGTTGAGGGAGAAACGGCAACCCGTCGAGTGTGTCGATTTACCAGATCGCGATCATTTTACCGCGCTTGAAGCCTTCGGCGATCCGCATCATCCACTGTGCCTGGCGATGCTCCGGCTGATCCTGGCGCCGTCTTTCTGAGAGGCGGCGTGCGATGTTCGATCAGATTCTGGTGGCTCGTCTCGGCGAGACGGAAATAGCCCGGGCGCCGGAACAAGAAACCGTGACGATCGAGGGGAGTGTCTATTTTCCGCCGGATTCCGTGCGTTTCGAGCTGCTGAGGGAGACGCCGACCCGGACCCGGTGCCCTTGGCGTGGCGAAGCAATCTACTATGATGTGGTCGACGGAACGCGCATTTCCGCGGACGCGGCATGGTCCTATCCGCAGCCTAGCCGCAAGGCAAAACGCATCGCCGGCTTTGTCAGTTTCTGGAAAGAGGTCGAAACGGGGCCGGTTTAAGCCTCTGGTATTCGTCTCCCTTTCTCCTTAAGTGTGGTCGGGTACATAGCAACGGGTCGTGGCTGGTGATGGTGAACGGTAAGAAAGTCCTGTTGGTCGAGGATGACGAAGCGCTTCGGGTGACGCTCAGCGAACAGCTGGAGCTGCATGAGGAATTCGTGGTCAGCGCAGTGGAGAATGGAGCCGCGGCGCTGGAGGCGGTCAAGTCGGCACATTTCGACCTGATCCTGCTTGATGTCGGCCTCCCGGATATGGACGGCCGCGATGTCTGCCGGCTGATCCGCCGCAACGGCGTGAAATCGCCGGTCGTCATGCTGACCGCCCAGGACGGCGATGCGGACACAATTCTCGGTCTCGACGCCGGGGCCAACGACTATGTCACCAAGCCCTTCAAGATCGCCGTGCTGTTGGCCCGCATGCGGGCGCATCTGCGGCAGCATGAGCAGAGCGACGACGCGCTTTTCACGATCGGCCCCTACAGTTTTCGTCCAAGCGCCAAGCTGCTGCTTGATGAGGCTCGGAACAAGAAGGTCCGGCTGACGGAAAAGGAGACCGCGATCCTCAAGTATCTCTACCGGACCGGGGGACGCATGGTGAAGCGTGAGACCCTGCTGAACGAGGTCTGGGGATACAATGCGGGCGTCACCACGCACACGTTGGAAACCCACGTCTACCGGCTGCGGCAAAAGATCGAGATCGATCCGTCCAATGCGCAAATTCTGGTGACGGATCCGGGCGGTTACAGACTGGTTCCCTGATAGCGCTCGGGGCCAAATAGAGTCTTGTCCTGAATTAATCTTTTCACGTTGGCCCGGCTCATGCAGACTTGGCGCTCCAAAATAGCCGGCTGTGGATTGTGGGTTGGGAGTTGTTGTGTCGCCGGGAGCCGAATTCTTTGTCCGGATCTGGGGCGCCCGCGGAAGCATTGCATGCCCGGGTCCTGAATTCGTGCGCTATGGCGGAAACACCGCCTGTCTTGAAATTCGTTGTGGCGATCGGGTCTTTATCCTCGATGCCGGCACGGGCCTCCGCAATCTCGGCCTGATGCTGGACAAGTCCGGCCCGGTGGACGCGGATATCCTCTTCACCCACTCTCATCTCGATCATCTGGGCGGTCTGCCTTTCTTCACGTCGGCCTTCAAGAAGGGCAACGTCTTTCGTGTCTGGTCCGGACATCTGGGCGGCAGGGCGAGCATGCGCGATGTGGTCGCGCGGCTGATGTCCTCCCCGCTTTTTCCGGTGCCGTTGGAGATTTTTCAGGCGGAGCTCGAATTCAACGATTTTGTCTCGGGCGACACGTTGGCCTTCGGGCCGGATATTTCCGTACGGACCACGCCGCTCAATCATCCGCAGGGCGCTGTTGGGTATCGCTTCGATTTTGGCGGCAAGTCGATTTGCTACATTACCGACACGGAGCATCGGCCGGGCGAGCCTGACCAGAATATTCTGGAGCTGGTGCGGGATGCGGATGTGATGATCTACGATGCCTGCTACACGGATGAGGAATTCCCGAAATTCGTCGGCTGGGGCCATTCGACATGGCAGGAGGGCATCCGCCTTGCCGATGCGGCAGGGGTCAAGACGCTCGTTCTCTTCCATCACGACCCGAGCCACACGGACGAGAAGATGGACGAGATCCTTCACCAAGCCGACGAACGCCGCCCCGGCACCATAGCGGCCTACGAAGGCCTGAAAATTACTCCCTGATATGACCAACTCAAAATCGACAAACCGAGGTCATTCATGGCGTCGGCTCCGTCTTGGGCTAAGTACGATTCTTGGCTTAAAACCAATGGGTTACTTTATTCCATACCGGTACGCATCGCAGGTTCCCACTCAAGGTAGTCGGTATGACTGGGTCGAGGAGCGCTTCGCCACTGATGCGCTACTCGCATTTTCCGGGATGCTTTCCGATATTGACCGCTACCGGGATGCGCTACAGGCGATAGGTAATCAGGAGCCGCCGGAACCACGCTGGAGCCAGGACTGGTTTCCCGGACTTGACGGTGCCGCGGCCTATACTCTCGTGCGGGAACGTCGCCCGGCGCGCATTCTGGAGATTGGCTCGGGCCACAGCACCCGCTTCCTCGCCCGCGCCGTCCGCGATGGCGGCCTTGAAACCGAGATTACCTGTGTCGATCCAGCGCCGCGTGCCAGCCTTGCCGGGACTGGCGTGCGCTTCCTCGAGCATACGATCCAGGATGTACCGCGTGAGAGCCTGCCGGATCTCGGTCCAGGTGACGTGCTGTTTCTGGATTCAAGCCATCTGGCCCTGCCGGGTTCCGACGTCGATCTGGTACTGAATCACCTGTTGCCGACCCTGCCTGCCGGCCTGCTGGTTCACGTCCATGACATCGTTTTGCCCGATCCCTATCCGGAATCCTGGGCCTGGCGCACCTATAATGAACAATTGCTGGTGGCGGCTCTGCTGAGCGGAGGCGGGTTCCGGCCGGTTTTCTCGAGCCACTATGCCCGCACGCGTCTGCTTGGCCGTGATGGTGTTCCAGCGCTCGACGGGCCTGCACTCGACTGGTTGCCGCTGCAAAAGGGGGCGCTGGAGACGAGCCTCTGGCTTGAGAAGTTATAGCCCGCGCTGCGGGTTTGCTGTCAGTCGGGAGGATTTCATGGAATGGCTGGGGCGGCAGGATTCGAACCTGCGCATGGCGATACCAAAAACCGCTGCCTTACCGCTTGGCTACGCCCCAATCGGGCGCGAACATAATCAGAAACCCAAATCCATGCAACTGCTTCGGCTCTGCTCCCTTAACATCTTGATCCGAAACAGCTAGACTCCTCAGATTATTTCGCTTTTTGGGGATGAGGATAATCATGTCCAAACCTGTCTTGCCGTGGAGCCTGAAGGGCGTGTCGCCCGAAGCGCGGGAAATCGCGAAAAAGGCGGCGGCCCAGCAAGGCATGACCATCGGAGAATGGGTCAGCCGGGCAATCCGGGATGTTGGCCCGGAACAGGAACCGGAAACCGTGCCGGAGAGTGTTCCGGTGCAGGACGAATCTCCTCTGTCCGGCGGGGCCGAGACGGATGCAGAAACGGTGCGCGAGGCTGTCCGGACCCGGATCTATGAGTCCGAAGAGCGCGTCGCGCACATGGTCGGCCCATTGCAGGAAATCATCGAACGGCTCTCCCGTCGGCTGACCCGGATCGAGGAGAGGGATGCGAGGGTCGAGGACCGGCTGGAAGAGCGCGTCCTCGATAATGCCGATCCACGCCGTCTGGATGGCTGGTAGCTCTCATCTCCACAGCCCCTTAGGCCGGTCGGAAGGCCGGTCATATTTGGGCATTCGATTTGCGCGTAGTGCACAGAAACCCTTGCCTTACCGGGTAACCTTTGGTATTTTTCCGCTCCTTTGGTGACCATTCGGTGGCCCGGCCTCCGAAACAAGATAAAGGCAGGGTGTCGGTTGTCAGGTAAATCCCCCTGGAGCGTAAAAGGTATCTCGGCGGAAGACCGCGAGGTTGCGAAGATCGCGGCCCGTAAAGCGGGCGTGCCGATTGGTGTCTGGCTGAGCGAACAGATCCGCCATGCGTCTGAAGAGCCGTCGCCGCCTGAACAGCCTCCTGCGGAACGGCCCCGCATGCCTGATGAGGAAGATCATCGGCACCCTCAAGAACCCGGGCCGCGCGATCATCCCCCACAGCAGCGCCAGCGCAGCGGCCAGGTAGACCCCCGCTTTGCTTTCGGACGCGGGCAGTGGAGTGTTGCGGAAGAGGCCGTGGACAAAGGGATGGTTGGAAATGCGTCCGCAGCCTATCCGTGGCAGTTCCGCAACGCCCAGCATCCGCCCCCGGCCATGGCCGCGCCGTCAGTACAGGCACCGCCAGTACCTGCGAATGGCGGCTACCCGCCGCCGATGCACCAACCACAACAGATGCCAGTGCCCGCGCCTCAGCCGCCCGGCGTGTCTCGCGAAGAAGCGGATGCGATCGAAAAGCGTGTTGATTCCCTTGAAAGTCGGCTCCGTGATCTGCAACAGCGGCTCAACACGGTAGAAGACAAGACGCTTGCCCGTTTCGAGCCAATCCTTGCCAAGATCGAGTCCCTCGCTGCTGAGATTGACCGGATCGACGCGAAGCCTGCGATGATTGCGGAGGGCGAAGCGTCTTTTTCCACGGCGCCCATAGAGCGCGCGGTGATGCGCTTGTCTGAACGGTTGGGCAGGGTAGAGCAAACCGTTCTGCCCGGCTCCAGGCGCGGCCGTGGATTCTTCTCGCGCCTCTTCCGTCGTGGGTAGCGCTACTTTCCAGAACTGTATAAATTGAACAAAAGCGATAGGTTAGGCGGGCTCGGAGGGACCACTACTCCGACTGTTACCCGTAAACCCGCGCATCCTGCATCGTGAGGAGTGCCGGTGGTCCGAAAGCCGACGACATGGAGTGTGAAGGGTATCGAGGAAGATATCCGTGATATCGCTCGTGCTGCGGCGGAACGGGATCAGCAGACCATCGGCTCCTGGATAGATCATGCGATCCGTGTCCATGGCGGGCAGCGGCCACGCGATGCCGGCAAAGACGATGCTGGTAAAGATAAGGGGCCGGTCGCAGCCACACCCGCACCGACCGATAAGGCAAAGCAGAAGACAGCTGCGCCTGGCCTGACGGACCAGGCCCTGCTCGATATCATTGACCGGGAGCTGGACGCCTCGACGAACCGGCTTGATCGTGCATTGCGCCCCATGGGTCTCGCTCTGCTCGATCTGGCCGAGCGGATGGTTTCCGTCGAGAAAGATCGGTCGGGCCAGGCACGCATCGGAGCGGCGCCTGGCGAGCAGGAGCCCGAACATGCCGGGGCCCTCGGGCTGGATGAGGCAGTCGACGATGATTTCGGCCCGGAACTCCCGCCGGAGACCTTTGACGAGCCTTTCGAAGAGCTCGAACCGGAAATGCATGATGCACCGGCGCCCAGTGTGGCACCGAGCGTAGCGCCGGACCCGGATCAGGCGCCGCCTCCACCGTCTCACGATCTGGCTACGGACTTCGACAGTCTCGATGTGCCGATGCTTCCCGTCGAAGAGACGGATCGCGCCCGGGAGATCGATCGCCGTCTGAGGGCGCTTGCCGGTGAGGTCGATGCGGTCGATGCCGTCGACGGGGACCCGCCGCCGCCGACAGGCGATCTCGGTCCGGCGGAAATTGTCATCGACGCGCCACCACCGGAAAGCGAGCCGGCGCCGCCTCTCGCGCTTCCGATGGCGTTCCGCGGACTACAGAAAAACGCTTTTGAATCTGCTCCCGGTGCAGTGATCGGTGAGGTCGCGCGCGTCACCCGGCGTCAGCGCAAACGTGGGCTTCGAAAGATTCTTCTGGGAACGACAGGCCTCGCCGTCGCTCTGGCGGTCGGGCTCTATGTTTTTGCCGGTCAGCTTGGGCTGGGACCGCTGCGGCATGACCTGGACAGCCGTCTGAAGCCGGCTGCACATCACATCGCGGAAGGGGCGGCCCACATCTGGGAGAATGCGGCGGCGCGCGTTGCGCCAATGATCGAGCAGGCCAGGACAGCGTTGCTTGGCCCAGATCATCCCGAAGCTCCCGCGCCTGAACTAGCCCCTGAAAAAGCGATGGACGATGCGGTGGAGGCAACGCCGCCTGAAGAGCCCGCACAGCCTGATCAGTCCGTCAGTTCCGCGCCGTCCGGCGACGAAGGAGATGCGCCGCAGACCGCAGCGCCGGCACCAATGGAGCCTGCGGAGACAGCACCAGCGGAGCCGAAAACGGCCACACCGGCACCGGTTGAAGAAACGGCACCTGTATCCGCGGGCGAGATCGCTCCGATGCCCGCGCCAAGTGAACCGCCGGTTCCGGTGCCTGACGCGGCACCCGCGCCTAAAGTCTCGGAAGCCGTGCCGCCGCCCGCCCCTGCATTGCCGGCATCGGGCGCGAAAGATCCGGTCGATATGGGGGCGTCCGCATCGTCTCAAGCCGGGCTACAGCAAGGAGAGCGGAAATCGCTTGAGCAGAGTGCCGACGCCGGAGACGCAAAGGCTCAGCATGATCTCGCCCTGGCTTATCTGACCGGCGCGGCGGGCACGCAAAACCCCGAACGGGCCGCGGAACTCTTGCGGGAAGCCGCGATCCAGGGCTTGCCTGGTGCGCAGTACAATCTCGCAGTGCTGTATGAAACCGGACAGGGCGTCCGGCAGGAGGATGTCCGGGCACTGCTCTGGTACCATATCGCTGCCGAGCAGGGGCATCCGAACGCCCAGTACAATCTCGGTGTGATGTATGCCGAGGGCCGGGGTATCCCGCTGAATTTCGGGGAAGCCGCCCGTTGGTTTCAGGCCGCTGCCAAACAGGGCATGGCACGGGCACTCTATAATCTTGCCGTGATGACCGATGAAGGTCTCGGCGTGGCGCAGGACAAGAAGAAAGCTCTTGAGCTGTTCAGCGCCGCCGCGGAAGCCGGCGACCAGCGAGCCATTGAAATGCTCTCGGGCAGCGGCGAGACGTCAGGAGAAAACAGCTCGACCTTGAATGGCGCGGACGGGGTGCAAACCGCAGCCGACGCACCGGCAGCTATGGTCGCCGCGGTTCAGGGAGAGCTCACCCGTCTTGGCTTTTACTCGGGACGCATTGACGGTTTGATGGGGCCGAAGACCCGCGCCGCTATCCGTGAGTTCGAGCTGTCTGCCGGCATGGATGAAAGCGGCGAGGCGACGACAATTCTGCTTGAGGAACTGAAAGCGGCCACGCCTTAGCCTGAAACCGCCGGTGCCTCCGGAAACAGGGAATCCGTCTCCCAGTTCCTGAGTGCGCCCGCATGTATCCAGTATGCCGGAAAAGTCAGCCGGAACAGCTCAGCCGCCTCATCCCGCGCGCTATCGGTCTTGAAAAGCGCAAAGCAGGTGGCGCCGCTGCCGGACAGACGTGCGCCGAGAGCACCCGGCAGGCCCGACAATGTACGCAATACCGGACCTATCTCTGGAGCCACCGCGATGGCGGGGGCTTCGAGATCGTTTCTACCGGCGAGGATCTCCTCCGTAAGGCCGTGCGGGACCGAAGCGTCTCTAACGGCTTTCTTTTCCGCGCCCAACGCCCCGAATACGGCCCCGGTGGGGACAGCAACCCCCGGATTGACCAGCAGAGCCGGATAGCGGGCAAACCCGCTTTCTCGAGGATCCAGGGTCGTTCCGGTGCCGCGCATATACCGGCATCGGGATTCAAGGCAGACCGGAATATCAGCGCCGAGCCCGGCGGCAATCGCCTGAATGGACGGAGCCATGGCGGTCAGGCCATGTTCCCGGGCCAGCAACCGCAGGATCGCGGCCGCGTCGGCCGATCCTCCGCCAAGACCTGCGGCAACAGGGATGATTTTGTGCAGCGTGATCGAAAGCGGCGGCACCGCCTCGATTGTGTCGCGGAAGGCCGAGATCGCCTTCAGGACGAGATTGTCCCGGTCAAGGCTCCTGGCAAAGGGGCCCGCTACCGTGAGTTGGTCAACCGCGGTCTCTGCCAACGTCACTGACAGCACGTCATGCAGGTCCGCGAAAGCAACCAGGCTGATCAGATCGTGGAAGCCATCCTGACGTTTGCCCAGAACAGTGAGGCTGAGGTTGAGCTTGGCGGGAGCGATCAGGGTGGCGGAATAGCCTGTTTTAGCCATTGTCTGCTGAGTGTTTGCCCGTTTCCGAGGTTAGTCCGTCACGAAGCTTCCGTTCGAGTTGCGCGGCCAGCTCGGAATCAGGGTCCATTTCCAGCGAGCGGCGCCATTGATAAGCCGCCTCGCGGTGGCGTCCGACCTGCCAATAGGCATCGCCGAGATGATCGTTTATGACGGCATCGCCCGGCCGGAGCTGAACGGCGCGTTCAAGGTGGGGGACCGCTTCCTTGTGCTGGCCGGTGCGGTAGAGGACCCAGCCGAGGCTGTCCACGATATAGCCGTCATCCGGACGCTGCTGGACGGCGCGTTCTATCAGAGTCTGCGCTTCTTTGAGGTTGAGGCCCTGTTCGACCCATGAATAGCCGAGGTAATTCATGACATACGGCTGCTCCGGCGCGAGCTTCAGGGCGGCCAGGAAATCGGATTCCGCACGCTCCCATTTTTTCGCCCGTTCGAGCGCGATGCCCCGTGTGTAGTAGAGCGTCCAGTCCTGTGTCGCGGCTCCTCCGAGTTTATCGAAGGCCTTGTCGTAGGCCGCAATCGCCGCTTCCCAGTTCTCTCCAGCCCGCAATGTATCGGCCAGGCGGACAAGGATTGTCCCGTTGTCCGGATAGGTCTTTGCCAGATCCTGCAGGACGGAAAGGGCGCTGTCCCGGTCACCCTCGGCATCGTATGCGGAGGCAGACCGGAGCCGGGCCATCATGTGATAGATGGAATCTTCGCCGATGCCTGCATAGATCTTCAAGGCATCGCCATGCCGGCCACGATCGTCGAGAATTTCGCCGACAAGCAGCCGGGCAAGCGGGAAATCTGGCCGCATATAGAGGGCGAAGCGGGCGTAAATCAGCGCAATCTCACTGCCCCGGTCCCGTTGCAGAGCGCTGGCGATATCGAACAGCGCTTCCGCGACGCCGTCGCTGGCGTTTGAGACGAGACCCTTGGCTTCCTGACCGGCTTCTGCGGCGAACAGAGCCTTTGAAAGCGCCGTCATGTTCTGATCCGACAGATCGCCGGCCGCCAGAATTTCCCGGGCCATGTCGACGCGACCGAGTTTCGCGTAATGCAATGCCGCGCCTATCCGGAGACGCGCTGGCGGGCGGTCCATGGCCTTCAGGGCTGCTTTGAAAGAAGTATCCAGAGCTTCGAAATCGCCCTTCAGCGCGGCGATGTATCCCGCGTGGAGATCTGCGAGCAGGCTGAAGCCACCCTGTTTGCGTATTCGGTCGAGATGGGCATCGGCTGCCTGCCAATTGCCAATTCCGGCTTCCACCCAGGCGAGCAGTAGCGGGCGCATGACCTGGGTCAGCCGGGATTCGGCGAGCGCATCGAGGTGCCTGCGCGCGCCATCGTAATCGTTCTGTTTCAGAGCCGAGAGTGCGAGGGCGAGACGCCCGAAAGCGTTCCCGCCCTGACTTTTGATCAGCTCCTCGGCCAGACCCAGTGCCTCGTCCGTCCGCCCGTCGACGACTTTCGCCAGGAAGGTGCGCTGCATCAGCCCCGGGTTGCCGGGATCGGCCTCAAGCACCGCCGCGAAGTTCTGGGCGGCGGCGCTGAGGTCGCTGTTTCTGTAGGCATGCAGGGCGTTCAGGTAGTCTCCGGAGACGGTGTTCCGGACGGGGATATCAGGCAGTGCACCCGGCCCACCCGACCCCATTCCGGCACAGGCGGAAAGAGACAGAGCCGCCAGAACCGCAAGCGTAGCGGCCCCTTTTCGCGATCCTGATCCAGTCATTCGGTTTGCCTCCGTCTCCGGCTTGTCGCCGTTCCGCGTTCGAGTATTCAGCCGATCACATATTCGGATAGTTCGGACCACCGCCGCCTTCCGGCACCACCCAGTTGATATTCTGGGTCGGATCCTTGATATCGCAGGTCTTGCAGTGCACGCAGTTCTGCGCGTTGATCTGCAGCCTCGGGTTCGAGCCGTCGTCGTCCCGCATGATCTCGTAAACGCCTGCCGGGCAATAGCGCTGCTCCGGAGCGTCGTAGAGTGCGAGGTTGTACTCTACCGGGACGCTCGGGTCTTTCAGGGTGAGGTGCGCCGGCTGGTTTTCCTCATGGTTCGTGTTCGATAGGAACACGGAGGAGAGCCGGTCGAAACTCACCTTTCCGTCAGGTTTCGGATAGGCGATTTTCTCGCACTGGGCCGCCGGACGCAGGCTTTCATGGTCATGGTGATGGTGCAGGGTCCAGGGGCTCTTGCCCTTGAACAGGGTCTCGACCCCGGCATTCGCCATGCCCATGAGGAAGCCGGCCTTGAAGCCGGGACGGATATTACGCACCGCCTTCAGCTCGTCCCAGACCCAGCTTTTCTCCATCCTGGTCCGGTAATCGGAGATTTCCAACCCGGCACCGGCACCGTCCTTCATGGTGTCGAACAGGGCCTCGGCGGCCGTCATGCCGGACTTCATCGCCGTGTGCGAGCCCTTGATCTTCGGCACGTTCAGGAAACCGGCGGAGCAGCCAAGGATGGCGCCGCCCGGGAAAGTGATTTTCGGGATGGACTGGAAGCCGCCTTCGTTGATGGCGCGCGCACCGTAGGATATCCGCCGGGCACCTTCGAAGAAGGGGCGAATCTTCGGATGCGTCTTGTAGCGCTGGAATTCCTCGAACGGGCTCAGATGCGGGTTCTCGTAATCGAGACCGATCACATAGCCGACCGCGACCTGGTTGTTTTCCAGATGATAGAGGAAGGAGCCGCCATAGGTCTTGCCGTCCACCGGCCAGCCGACGGTATGCACCACCAGACCTTGCTGATGCACTGCCGGATCGACTTCCCAGAGCTCCTTGATGCCGAGACCGTAGGTTTGCGGGTCGACGCCCTCGCGCAAATCGAAGCGCTCGAACAGTGTCTTGGTCAGCGATCCGCGCACGCCTTCGGCGAACAGCGTCTGCTTGGCATGGAGTTCGATGCCCTGGGTGTAGTTCGCGGTCTGCTCGCCGTCCTTGCCGATGCCCATGTCGCCGGTGGCGACACCGCGCACCGCGCCGTTCTCGTCATAGAGCACTTCGGCAGCGGCAAAGCCGGGGTAGATCTCGACACCCAGCGCCTCGGCCTGTTCGGCCAGCCAGCGGCAGACATTGCCGAGGCTGACGATATAATTGCCGTGGTTGTTCATCTGCGGCGGACAAGGCATCTGGATGCCGGACGTGCGGGTGAGGAACATGAACCGGTCCTGGGTCACCGGCGTGTTCAAGGGCGCACCGCGCTCCTGCCAGTCGGGGAACAGCTCAGCCATTGCCCGCGGCTCCATCACCGCTCCAGACAGAATGTGGGCACCAACCTCCGAGCCTTTTTCCAGCACACAGACGCTCAGGTCCTGACCGTGCTCCGCACTAAGCTGGCGCAGCCGAATGGCAGCCGAAAGGCCGGAGGGACCGGCCCCGACGATAACGACGTCGTATTCCATCGACTCGCGTTCCATGAACCTCTCCAAATCGTTTCTTACACAGGTTACTGTCTTACTTGGCACAGCTGTTTTGTCGCGACAAGCGACGCGAGAGGCCGTGCGGCAAGATTGAAGGAACGGATTCAGTGGGTTTTTCGCCGGAACAGAATGCAATGCCGCCAGAGGCACTGCTCGAGTGGTATGTCGAGATGGGCGCTGACGAGGCGATCAGCGATGCGGAAACCAACTGGTTCGCTGCGTCCGAGGCAGCGTTGGCTCCGGCGTCCCGGGCGGAAAACGCCCCGGCCTCGGCTCCACCTGCAGATCAAGCCCCGTCTGCCGCTCAAGTCCAGAGGCCGGTATCTGCCGAGCCTGCGACGGATAAAGCAGCCAGCGCGCTTGCCGGTGCCGCCCAGTCCCTTGAAGAATTGCGGGCGGCACTGGAGAGCCTCGAGGGATTCCCGCTCAAGGTGACGGCCACCAATCTCGTGTTCGGCGAGGGCGTCGAGACGCCTGACGTCATGTTCATCGGAGAGGCGCCTGGCGCGGAGGAAGACCGGCAGGGCCGTCCCTTTGTCGGAGCGAGCGGCCGGTTGCTTGACCGGATGATGGCGTCGATCGGCCTGGATAGGGCTGAAAACGCCTATATCACCAATATTCTGCCCTGGCGCCCACCGGGGAACCGGGAGCCGACCGCAGCGGAAATCGCGATCTGCCTGCCTTTCATCCGTCGGCATATAGCTCTTGTCCGCCCCCGTATTATCGTTCCAGTTGGAGGGACGGCGGCGAAAGCCCTGCTGGATCAACGCCAGGGGATCATGCGGCTGCGTGGCCGGCGCTTCGAATTCGCGGATCCGGGCCTCGAACAGGCTTTACCGGCCGTGCCGTTATTTCACCCGGCTTTCCTGCTCCGGTCGACCGGTCAGAAGGCTCTGGCATGGCGTGATTTATTGACAATAAAGCAAATTATTCAATAAATTAGAGTGATTAATTTGATCAATTTGATAAGAAAGCCTCGTCTGTTCTCTTAATACTATATTTACCTTGTAACTAATTGATATTGCGCAAGGTATTACCATGTATTCACTCATTACATCAAAGTTCATATTTAAGTAGTTGTGGTAATTGACACGCTTGCGCTTAGCGAAATCGCTGCTTGAGATTGGTCTCCGCATGGCCTACTTAGCGTGGTTATGAGCGAAGTTGTGAAACCGAATACTCGCCGGTTCAGGTGGTTCTCCATGCCGTTGGTCGCGAGTGCGATTCTTGGCATTGCCACGGCGATTTCGATACATGCCGGACCTGCAGCGGCCGCGGCTCGCGGCGATGCAATGCCGTCGCGCGCGTCCGCGCTTGGTGTCGTGGATACGGACCCGGCGGTGCCGCGTGTCCACTACGATATTGTCAGCGCGCTGGATGCGGAGCGGTATCAGGCCATCTTCACCCTTCAGGAAGCCGGAAACTGGAGTGCCGCCGACAAGCTGATCGCAGCGCTTGAGAACCGTGTCCTGATGGGTCACGTGCTTTATCAGCGCTACATGCACCCGACGGCCTATCGGTCCACCTACAAGGAACTAAAAGACTGGATGGCGCATTACGCGGACCATCCGGGTGCCCGCAAGATCTATCGGCTGGCCCTGCGCCGGAAACCGAAGAGCTGGAAAGCGCCCGCTCGCCCGCAGAAGGGTTATCTGAACGGCAGTGGAGCATCGCAGGTGAATGGCGCGGTCGAACCGCAGCAGCACCTGTCCCGCAACGGCCCCAAAGTGTCCCGTCAGGGACGCCGTGTGATCCGTGAAATCCGGCGCTTCGTTCGTAACGGATACCCAACGGGCGGAGTCAAATATCTCAATTCCAAGGCTGGACGCTCTCTCGGCGGCACAGACCGCGCCCATGCGCTAGCAGAGATCGCGCATGGCTATTTTGTCTTCAATGTTGACGATAAAGCCATTCGTTACGCTAACGAAAGCATCAAGCTTTCAAAAGGCCTGATCCCTACCGCGCACTGGACGGCTGGTCTGGCGCATTGGCGCGAGGGCCGGCATGACGAGGCCTCTCAACATTTCGAATCTCTCGCCCGCGCACCCGACGTTTCCCGCTGGGTGAAGGCTGCCGGTGCCTATTGGGCATCGCGCGCGCATCTTGCCGAACGGCGCCCACGGCAGGCGACACTCTGGCTGGCCCAGGCGGCAACCCACTCGGCGACTTTCTACGGTCTGCTGGCGCGCCGGGCTCTTGGCATCGACATGCCGCTCGACTGGACTCTGCCGGAGCTGGACGAGGACACCCAGGACGCATTGCTGAATTCTCAGGGTGGTCAGCGTACCTTTGCTTTGTTGCAGGTCGGCCGGACCGAGCTCGCCGAGAAAGAATTGCGGCGTCTCTATCCAGTGCTGCCCGACTTCATGCACGGTGCGATCATGACAATCGCCGCCGGTAACGGTATGCCGGGCCTTGCCATGCGAATCGCCGGAATCCTTAAGGCGCGGGGCGATCGGCCCTACTACGCGGCCTTTTATCCCCTGCCTGACTGGCAACTCGATTCCATCGCGGGCATCGACAAGGCGTTGATTTATGCCATCGCCCGTCAGGAATCGAAGTTCAGCGCGACGGCGCGCAGCGGGCGCGGGGCGATTGGCGTTATGCAGATCATGCCGCGCACGGCGGCCTTCGTAGCGAAAGATCGCAGTTTCCGCAGCCGGGATGGACGCAAGGCGTTGCTGGATCCGTCCCTCAATCTGAAGCTCGGACAGGAATATGTCGGCCACCTGCTGAAGCAGGACAGTGTCAATGAAGGTCTGTTCCAGCTTTTGGCGGCCTATAATGCGGGCCCCGGCACGCTTCGGAAATGGACGCGGAAGATCGATTTCAAGGAAGATCCCCTGCTGTTCATCGAATCCATTCCGCGGCACGAGACACGTGAATTCATCGAGCGGGTCCTGACCAATCTGTGGATGTACCGGCTGCGTCTTGGCCAGCCGGCGCCGTCGCTGGATCACATTGCCGCCGGATCCTGGCCGCGTTATGAGTCGATAGACATTTCGCAGCAGCCTGGCGGTCCGAAACATGCCCGGAATTGACGAATCCCGTCCGTTCGTTCCTGTCCACATTGCAATCCTGACGATCTCGGATACCCGAAATCTTGATGATGACCGTTCCGGCGACACGCTGGTCCAGCGCCTGACCGGTGCCGGTCACATTCTGGCGGACCGGAAAATCGTGACGGACGATGTTCCGGCGATTGCCGGGCAGCTGACATCCTGGATCGAGGATGACGGTATCGACGTGGTGATTTCGACCGGCGGCACCGGATTGACCGGCCGGGATGTGACGCCGGAAGCTTTCCGCTCCGTCTTCGAGAAGGAAATCGAAGGCTTTGGCGAGCTGTTCCGCTGGCTCAGCTTCCAGAAGATCGGCACCTCGACCATCCAGTCGCGGGCTATCGCGGGCGTTACCCGCGGCACCTATCTTTTCGCCCTGCCTGGTTCCACCGGCGCCTGTAAGGATGCCTGGGACGATATCCTGGCAAATCAGCTCGATATCCGGTTCAGGCCCTGTAATTTCGTCGAAATCATGCCCCGCCTGCGCGAGCACGAGCTGTTCGGGCGCTCCGGCTGACGCGGCTTATTGCTGCGGCCAGATCCGGGCCTTCGTCCACATCCTGCATTTCCGCGACAAAATCGACCTTCGTGCCTGACCGGAGACCGGCCAACGTATCCTCAAGCGCCCACTCAGTGGACCAGCGGACATCCGTGAACGGATTGCCCCTGTAGCGCGGAGAGAAGCCGACCAGCCAGTAGCCGCCATCGGCTGAAGGCCCGAACACCGCTTCATTCTGCCCAAGTGCCCTGAAAGCCGCCGTGATGTGGTGCGCCTCGATCCCCGGAATATCGCTGCCGATGAGCACAGTGTGGCTCTTGCCGGCGCTCCGCAGAGCCTTGAGCATCCGTTGGCCGAGATCACCGCGCGTCTGATGGCTGAACCGCCAGGGCTTCGGCCACGGCCAGGCGGCCGCGTGGTGGGGAGCCGCGACGATGCGGCAATCCCAGCGCTTCGTGAGGCCAAGCCGTCGCAGGGTCAGGGCAAGATTCAGACGGTACCAGCGGGTCGCGGCGCCGCCGCCAATATCCCGGGCGAGACGGCTTTTCACCAGCCCCCGGCGCGGGGTTTTAGCGAAAATGATGAGAGTCTTGCGCACCATCGGTCAGTTATAGATCCGGGCGATCAGCCGGGGCGGCACCCGAAGGAAAAAAAGCGTCAGGCAGAACAGGTTGCGCAGGGCGCGCCGGAGATAGCCGCTCCGCACGTAGCGTTCCGCAGAGGTGACGGCCCGGATATCGAACAGGGCGAGGCGGCTCATTCCGATGCGGCGGATGAACTCGACATCCTCCATCAGCGGGATCTCCTTGTAGCCGCCGAGCCGGCGATAGAAGCGCCGATGGATCAGCAGGCCTTGATCGCCATAAGGTATGCCCAGCCAGCGATTGCGCCAGCGCACCATGCGCTCCAGCCGCCGGGCCGCCGGGCTGTCGTCGTCCAGCGCGAAGGTGAAGACCGCCCCGCGCTCGCGGTTCCGGTCATTGCTGGTGAACACCATGACGCTCGATGCCCAGCCTCGCTCCAGGGCGGTGTCCCCATGCAGGAAGAGGAGCCAGTCTCCCTTGGCCGCCCTGGCGCCGGCCGCAAGCTGAATGCCGCGGCCGGGGGCGCAATCCATCACCCTGGCGCCGGCCGCCTCGGCGATGTCCCGTGTCGCGTCGGTAGAGCCGCCATCGGCAATGATGATTTCCGGGGTGAAGCCGGCACGCTCGGCGCTTGCCAGCGCGTCGAGAGTGCGCTTCAGACCCTTCTCTGCATTGAGACAGGGGATGATGACGCTGATCGACAGATCCGGCGCCGGTGAGCCGATGCGCCGGCCGTGCGCGTCCAGTGGCCCGAGGGCGCCGGGCAGCGGCACCCGCCAGAGATCTTCATTCTTCGATGTGTCCGATGATCCCAAGACCGGTCCTTAACTTTCCGCTGCGCTATCTGGTGTGTTAACAGAGGTGCAACTGATCCCGCCAGCACGGCAGGGAGCCCCAATTAGAGCATTTCAGAGCATTCGCGGCCATGACGACCGACCCCGACCTGCGTAATCTCCACGCCGAGCTGATGAAGCTCAAGACCTTCCCCATGCTTGCTCTCGAAGATCTGATCAGGTTGCCGGCACGCGGGTTGACCCATGATCACGTCCTGCTCGGTGAACGGTCGTGGAAAGGCAAGCGCCTGCTGGCTCGTGTCCCGCGCCTGGTTCGGCGCGACGTGACCCCGGAGGATGCGCTGTCCCTGCAGGCGGAATGCTTCCGGCGTGCCGGCCCAAGCCGCCATACGCCAGTTCTTCACGGCCATCTCGATCCGAGCCCGCGGCTACCGAACGGTGCGCTGATCGTCGATGCGGTCGAGGGCCGGGCGGTGGATCTTTCGAAGGACCTGCTGCAGATTGCCGAGACTCTGGCCAGCGTGCACCGTTTGCCGACGCCGGACGATCCGGCTCCGCTCGCCTGGACGGCGCGCCCGGTGGAGGCACTCGTCAGTCTGATCGAGGATCAGGCGGATTACATCCCGGCCCTGGTGCAGGACCGGCAGGCACGCGCCATTCTCGATGAAGAACGCAAATGGGCCCGTGATTTCGCGGCCGAGCATGGCAGGGCGCCCTTGCCACCGGCCCTTGTTCTGACCGATACGCATCCCGGCAACTACGTCGTTCAGAAGGATGGCCGCGCGATCTTCGTCGATATGGAGAAGACCCAGTACGGATCTCCGGCAATCGATCTCGCGCATGCCAGCCTCTATACCTCCGTTACCTGGGACCCGGACGTGAGTGGAGAGCCCAGCAATGAGGATGTCGCGGATTTCTACGATACCTATCGGACAGCGGTGCCGCCGTCGCTTGCGCGCGTGCTGGAGCCCTGGTTCCTGCCATTCCGTCGCCTGACCTGGCTGCGGACCACGACATGGGGCTGCCGTTGGTACGCCGAGAACGAGGGTCTGGTGTCGCACAGCGGCGATGCGAGCCAGCGTGACAAGATGCTGTCAGGTGTGGTGGATCGCTTGCGCCGGATGGCGCGGCCGGAGACCATGGAACGAGTGCGCCGGGAATGGCGGGGGCCGGATAAGCTGGTGCTGGACTAGGCCGCCATAATGTGTGCGGTGAGGAGGGCCGAATGAGTGGCAAGATCGTCAATCTGCGGCAGGCGCGCAAGCGGAAGACCCGTGAGGCCGCCGGAGAGAAAGCTGCCGACAACAGACTGAAATTCGGTCGCACGAAAGAACAGCGGGTCGGAGACGAAGCCGCCTCCGCGCGTCGCGATCAGGCATCGGAACGGCTCGACCGGCATCGTATGGAAAGTGACGAGCCACCCTCGGAAAACTGATTGTTCTTGTTTTGTTCCATTGCTGGATTTATCATCCGGCCATGGTCGATCCCGATTTTCATCTACCGGATGCACCGGACCCGGACATTATCCAGCGTTCTCCGCACAAGGGGCGTGGTGCGGTCAGCAATGTCAGCGGCCGGTTCGAGCAGGAACAGCGCCAGCGGGTCATTGGCGGCTGGCCCGGAGATAATCCGTTCCAGGGTGCTTCCGCCGATTTTCCTGACCTGGATGCCCGGCCACGGACCGAGGTCGGGATCGATGCATCCCGCACGATCATTGCCCGGAACAAATCCCCCGATATTCCGTTCGACCGCTCGATCAATCCCTATCGTGGCTGCGAGCATGGCTGCATCTACTGCTTTGCCCGGCCAACCCATGCCTATCTCGGCTATTCGCCGGGGCTCGATTTTGAAACAAAGCTGCTGGCGAAACCGGATGCCGCGACCCTGCTCGACGACGCGCTGAGAAAGCCCGGCTACAAGCCGGACGTGATGGCGCTCGGGACCAATACCGACCCCTATCAGCCGATCGAGAAAGAGCACAGGATCACCCGCGAGGTGCTGCAGGTCCTGTCCGATTTTGGCCACCCGCTTTCGATTGTCACCAAGTCGGCGCTGGTCACCCGCGATATCGACATTCTTGCGCCGATGGCGGCGCGCGGGTTGGTGTCCGTGGCGATCAGCATCACGACACTCGATCGGCACCTTGCCCGCATCATGGAGCCGAGGGCGGCAACGCCGGGACGGCGGCTGGACGTGGTGCATGCGCTTAAATCGGAAGGCATTCCGGTTCATGTCCTGGCGGCGCCGATTATTCCGGCGATCAATGACGGGGAAATTGAGGCGCTGGTGGAGGCATCGGCGGAAGCCGGTGCACGCGGCGTCGGCCATATCCTTCTGAGGCTGCCGCATGAGATCAAGGAACAGTTTCGGGAATGGCTGGAGCAGCACTTTCCGGACCGGGCGGACAGGGTCTATTCGCTGATCCGCCAGACCCGTGACGGGGACCTTTACCGGGCGGAGTGGGGCGAGCGGATGCGCGGCAGTGGGCCTTACGCTGCCCTGATTCACCGCCGCTTCGAGGTGGCGAAGAAACGCGTGGGGCTGGCTGGGTCATTCCCGTCCCTGCGCATGGACAGGTTCGTGGTCCCGCCGCGCGCAGGCGACCAGCTCAGCCTGCTTTAATCAGGCCAGAAACAGGGACGAGAGCAGCAGCAGGGCGAGCACACTATTCGCGATCCTGAGCCGGATGCCGTCCTGCAGCCAGCGCGAAAGACCGGCGCCGATCCCGGCCCAGGTGAAGCCGGAGAGAATCACGATGGCAAAGAACAGCGCGCACATCAGAGGCAGCCGGGAGGTGATGTCCGGAGAGCCGTTGGCAGCCACACCGCTGAAGGTCGTCATGGCACTGGCCGAGATCAGCCAGGCCTTGGGGTTCACCCACTGGAAGGCGGCAGCCTCGTAGAACCGCATGGGCCGCTCCGGGCGGCCGATTTTCCCGGCGGCTCCGCCAGCGATCCTCCAGGCGAGATAGATGAGGATGGCGATGGAAACGTAGCGCAGGGCTTCCAGCAGTCCCGGAACAGCGCTCAGCAGCGACCAGAGGCCGAGCGCCACGGCGGCAAGCATGGCCGGGAATCCAACGGCAACGCCGAGGATGTGGGGCACTGTGCGGGAGATTCCGAAATTGACCCCGGACGCCGTGAAGAGCGTGTTGTTCGGCCCGGGTGTCAGGCTGAGGGTGAGGGCGAAAATGACAAACCCGGCGATCCAGTCTTCGAGCATCGGCGTAACCTTGCAGCAGCGCCCGTTTTCGGGCTTTCGGCTGAATTAGGTCGTTGTCTTGCCGTGCCGCCGCAAGCAGAACCATGTCATGGATACAATATTTCGTGGTTTACTTCCTGGCGGTAGCTAGGTGTAGCGCCCGGGAGGACTATTTCGTAGGGCCGGATGCGAAACGACGGCAGACCCGGTGCTGCCCTCCCCGGAATGACCGCGTAGTGACTTGGTATCAAACGGAAATTCAGGTAGGGTCCGATCCCTGTTTTGTACCTCAGGAATGAGTTATTTGTCTGATTTCAGTCTGGAAATCGAAGCCGGTGCTGACCAGGGTGCCGTGATTGTCGGGATTGACGAGGTCGGGCGCGGGCCGCTCGCTGGGCCTGTTATGGCGGCGGCAGTGCATATCCCTTTTGCCTTGCACAATGAACCCTTTTTCAGGGACGTCACGGACTCCAAAAAGCTGAGTGCGGCCAAGCGCGAGCTGATTGCCGAGGCGCTTGTTGGTCGGATCCCGTATGGCATCGGCGTCGCCGAGGTCGAGGAGATCGACCGCATCAACATTTTGCAGGCAACTTACGTTGCGATGGGACGGGCGGCTGCTGCTCTGTCCCAGCGTCTCGATAAAACTCCGGATCTATACCTGATCGACGGCAATCGCTTGCCGCCTGTCCCTGTTCCGGCCCGTGCGGTGGTGAAGGGCGATCTTAAATCGCTCAGCATCGCGGCCGCCTCGATCATCGCCAAGGTGCATCGGGACAATGCCATGTGTGCGCTGGCGGAGGTCCATCCCGGATACGGCTGGGAGCGTAATGCCGGATACGGCACGGCCGAGCATCTGGCGGGCATCGCCGCGCACGGTGTCACGGATCATCACCGGCGGTCCTTCCGGCCGGTCCGCGAAGCACTTCTCGCCGATGGCGACACACTCTGACCTGAAGTCAGCACTCTTCTTCACACCATATCTTGTGTTTGCCTTGTAAGTATTTGACTCTATTTAGTAAAAAGAAACCGACGCCTTGACGCGATTCGCCGGATACCGGAGACTCCAGCCATCTTTCCTGGCACGGACGGACGATATGACGGCGCAAGACACGCTGCCGCTGGACCAGATTTTGGTCGGCGACTGCATTGAATTGATCAATAAACTGCCGGAGAAATCGGTGGATTTGGTGTTTGCAGATCCACCCTATAATCTCCAGCTTCAGGGCGAGCTTCTCAGACCCAACAACTCAATTGTCGATGCGGTCGACAATGACTGGGACAAGTTCGATACATTCCAGACCTATGACCAGTTCTCCCGCGACTGGCTCACGGCGGTGCGCCGCGTCCTGAAGGACGATGGCGGGCTCTGGGTCATCGGCAGCTATCACAATATCTACCGGGTCGGCTCGGTCCTGCAGGATCTCGGCTTCTGGATCCTGAACGACGTCATCTGGCGCAAGACCAACCCGATGCCGAATTTCCGCGGGCGCCGTTTCACCAACGCGCATGAGACATTGCTCTGGTGTTCGAAGAGCGAGGACAGCAAGCGGTATACGTTTAACTACGATGCCATGAAGGCCTTCAACGAAGACCAGCAGATGCGCAGCGACTGGCACCTGCCTCTTTGTACCGGAGCAGAGCGTATCAAGGTGGATGGCCGCAAGGCACACCCGACGCAGAAACCGGAAAGCCTGCTGTCGCGCGTGCTTTTGTCGACCTCCAAGCCGGGCGACGTGGTGCTCGATCCTTTCTTTGGCTCAGGCACCACCGGCGCGGTTGCAAAGAAGCTGGGGCGGCATTTTATAGGGCTTGAGCGCGAGCAGACATATGCCGAGATCGCCATGGACCGCATCGCTGCGGTCAAGCGGATCGAGGATGACAGTCTTCTGGCGGTAGAGACCAAGCGGACCGAACCGCGCGTGCCGTTCGGCAATATCGTCGAGCGCGGCATGCTCAACCCGGGCGAGGTTCTGTTCGACCAGCGCCGCCGCTGGTTCGCCAAGGTGCGTCCGGACGGCTCGCTGGTCTCGGATAGTGCCAAGGGCTCGATCCATTCCGTCGGCGCGGCGGTACAGGGGGCGCCGGCCTGCAACGGCTGGACCTTCTGGCACGTTGAGCGCGGTGGTAACCCCGTGTCGATCGACGTCTTCAGGCAGCAGGTGCGCGCGGAGATGCGGGCCTGACCAACGCAAGCAGGGCAAGGCCGACGATCCAGAAGCCGAGAATTGTCGCCATGCCCGCGCGCTGACTGTCGAAGGTGAGTGTGGCCCAGCCGAGCAGGGCTGGTCCTAGGAAGCTCGTGGCTTTTCCAGACAACGCATAGAGACCGAAGACCTGCGTGCGTTTCTCTGCCGGGGCCATGCGGGTCAGCAGGGTCCGGCTCGCCGACTGGGACGGGCCGACGAAGATGCCGAGGGCCAGGGCGAATACCCAGAACCAGGCGACGTCCTCGACAAGCAACACGGCAAACCCGAAACTGATCAGGCCGACCAGCGAAATAGCGATGGTCGGCTTGGCGCCTATCCGGTCATCGACCCAGGCAAAGCCGAAAGCGCCGATTCCGGCCGTGACGTTGAGGGCAATGCCGAACTGGATGATTTCAGCAAAGCTCATCCCGAAGGTGCCGGCGGCATAAAGGCCGCCAAACTGGAACAGGGTGGCGAGGCCGTCGGCATAGAGCATGCGGGCAATCAGGAAGACCCAGAGATCACGATCTTCCCGGAGTGATCGGATGGTCTGCCAGAGGCTTTTCAGCCCCGCACGCGCGGCGGCGGGAACGGACAGAGCTTGCCGCTCATCGTCCGGCACGTATTTCAGCAGCGGAATGGAAAAGATCACGAACCAGGCGGCCGCCAGCAGGGCGGTTGCCCGGACATGCTCCGCCTCTGCCTTGTCCAGCCCGAAGGGCGGTGTCTCGGCCTGAACGAACCCCAGAAGGGCGATCAGCAGGCAGACGATAGCGCCGAGATAGCCGAGCGCCCAACCCCAGCCGCCGACCCGGCCGAGCCGCTCTGGCGATGCGACGCGGGCCAGCATGGCGTTGTAGAAAATATTGGCGAACTCGGTGCCGATCAGCACCAGCCCCACGGCGATCAGGGCAAGCATCGTATCCGCCGGGTCCGGATGGACGAACCAGAGTGCCCCGGCGGCCAGGATGCCAATTGCGGAAAAGCCGGCCAGCCATGGTTTTTTCGGCCCGGTCTGGTCCGCAATGGCCCCCAGTATCGGTGCCAGCACGGCGACGGTCAGACCCGCGATAGTCAGGGCCTGGCTCCAGAGCACGGTGCCCGCGACCTCATCTCCGACCACACCGCGTGCAAAATAGGCTGAAAAGACGAAGGTGATGATCACCGTCGGCAGAGGGGAATTCGCCCAATCGAACAGGCACCAGGAGAGTGCTGCGCGCCGACCCGGATATCCGGGGCCGGAGGGTTGACCGGATTCCACGAAGACCGATCCGCCGAGGTTAGTGTGCGAGCAACGAGCGGAACTGGCCGTTCGCTACAGCCAGCATGGATAGATCGACGCCGTCGGCAGCCCGCAAGTCAGCCAGCAGCCGATCCATCCGGGCTGACGCATCGCCGCGTGTATCCGACCATTTTTCGATGAGAGCCTCGGCCGACGCCTTCTTGCTCTTTCCATTGCTGCGTTCCGCCAGGACGTTCTGGGCAAGCTGGAACTGGTGACTATAGAAATCGTCGACGATGGCGGCCACGGCCATCTTCTGCCAGTGCGACTCTGCAACCACGTGATCGGCACGCTCCCGCAGCCAGTCGAGCGAGAATTCATGCCCGACCGCGAAATAGACTTCCGCCACCTGCAGCACGCTTTCCCCGGTCTGGCCGGACAGCCGGACGATGTCGCAGCCGGAAATCAGGATATCGGCACTGGCAACGCCACGGGCCAGTTCCTTCGGCACCCCGGCGGCCTCGTGCTCCGCCGCTTTCTTCTGGACAGCTTCGCGATGGGAGTCGGTCAATACCGTGTCGAGCTCCGCCGTCAGTTCGGCGACGCCGTCGAGATAAGTTCCTGTCAGAGCCTGGAGATCAAGCGGCCGGCGCTCGCTTCGCAGGAACCAGACCGCAGCCCGTTCCACCAGGCGTTTGATATCCTGCAGCATCTCGGTTTGCACGACTGCGGGAACCTTGTTGTCGAGATCCTCGACCGCAGACCAGAGGCGGCGGATGCCGAACACGTCCCGGGCGACGGTGTAGGCCCGGGCAATATCTGGTGATGCATCGCCGGTCTGCTCGCGTACCGCGTTGACGAAAGTGGCGCCGACCCGGTTGATCATGCTGTTGGCGACATATGTCGCGATAATCTCGCGCTTCAGCCGGTGGCTGCGGATCGTGTCGTTCATCTTGCCGTGCAGGCGGGCCGGGAAATACCGGATCAGATCCTCTGCCAGCATCGGGTCGTCCGGAAGATCGGAGGGCAGGATCTCGTCGTATAGCTCCATCTTCGCATAGGCCAACAGGACAGCGAGTTCCGGTCTGGTCAGGCCCTGTCCGTCCGCCATGCGTTCCGACAGCGTTTCGTCGTCGGGCAGGAATTCGACCGCCCGGTTCAGCTTCAGGTGACTGCGCTCCAGCTCCCGGATCAGCCGGGTTTCGGCGTCGAGTAGAGCGGTACCTTCTGTGACCGCCATGGTCAGGGCCTGGCTCTGATCGTAATTATCCTTGAGCACCAGGGTCGCGACCTCGTCGGTCATTTCCTCAAGCAGCTTGTCCCGCTGCTTTCGGGTCATATCGCCATCCGTGACGACTGCGCCGAGCAGGATCTTGATATTAACCTCGTGATCCGAGCAGTCGACACCGGCAGAATTGTCGATGGCGTCGGTGTTGATCCGCCCGCCGCCCAGCGCATATTCGATGCGCGCACGCTGCGTGACACCGAGATTTGCGCCTTCGCCGACGACTTTCGCGCCAATCTCCTTGGCGTCGATGCGCAGCGAGTCGTTTGCCCGGTCGCCGGCGTCGGCGTTGGTTTCCCTGCTCTCCTTGATGTAGGTGCCGATCCCGCCAAACCAGAGCAGGTCGACCTGGGCCATCAGCATCGCCCGGATCAGGTCGTTCGGCGTCACCTTGTCCGCCTTGATACCGAGCACGGACTTCATCTCCGGCGTGGTCTCGATCGATTTCAGCGATCGCGGATAGATCCCGCCTCCCTTGGAAATCAGCTTGGTGTCGTAATCGGTCCAGCTGCTGCGCGGCATATCGAACAGCCGCTGGCGCTCGGTCCAGGTCTTCGCTGCGTCCGGGGTGGGATCGAAGAAGATATGCATGTGGTTGAAGGCGCCGATCAGCTTGATGTGCTTCGACAGCAGCATGCCGTTGCCGAAGACGTCACCACTCATGTCGCCGACACCGATCACGGAAAAGTCCGTGGTCTGGATGTTGATGCCGATTTCCCGGAAATGGCGCTTCACCGATTCCCACGCGCCGCGCGCCGTGATGGCCATTTTCTTGTGATCGTATCCGGCGGAACCGCCCGATGCGAAAGCGTCATCGAGCCAAAAGCCATATTCCTGCGAGACGCCGTTGGCGATGTCGGAGAAGGTGGCGGTGCCCTTGTCGGCGGCGACCACGAGATAAGGATCGTTTTCGTCATGCCGGACGACATGTTCCGGCGGAATGATATCGGTGCCGGAGATATTGTCGGTGATATCAAGCATGCCGCGCATCATCGTCTTGTAGCACTCGATCGCCTCGGCCTGCATGGCCTCGCGGGTGCCGTCCGCCGGTGGGCGCTTGACCACGAATCCGCCCTTTGAGCCGACGGGAACGATGACGGCATTCTTCACCTGTTGTGCCTTCATCAAGCCGAGAATCTCGGTCCGGAAATCCTCCCTGCGGTCCGACCAGCGAATACCGCCGCGGGCCACCCGGCCGCCGCGCAGATGCACGGCCTCGGTGCGGGGCGAGAACACCCAGATTTCGACTAGAGGACGCGGTAGCGGCAGATCCTCGATGGCCTGGCTGTCCAGCTTGAACGAAATGTAGGGCTTCGGGTTCCCGTCTGCGCCAGGCTGGTAATAGTTGGTCCGCATCGTTGACAGGATCAGGTTGAGATAGCGCTGGATTATCCGGTCCTGATCGAGATTGGCGACATTGTCGAGTGCCGCCTCGATCTCGGCCAGGATCTCGCTCGTTGTAGTGGCACGTTTGGCTTCTTCCACTGCCGGATTGAACCGGACGTCGAACAGACGGGCCAGCAGCTTTGCAATGGACGCGTTTTCCGCCAGCGTCTCTTCCATATAGGTTTGGGAGAACGTGAAAGCTGCCTGACGCAGATATTTCGCGTAGGCCCGCAACATGGCGACCTCGCGCCATGTCAGGCCGGCCTGCAGAATGAGGATGTTGAACCCGTCATTCTCCATCTTGCCGGTCCAGACGGCTTCGAAGGCGTCATGGAACGGTTGGCGCATGGCCTCGATATCGACGCTTTGCCCGCTGCGGAGCTGCATCTCGAAATCGTGGATCCAGACAGCGTTGGAGAGGTCCTTGGAGACGACTTCATAAGGATGCTCGCTCAGGACGCGGACACCCATATTTTCGATCATCGGCATGACGTCGGAGAGCGGCACCGGCGTGTCGATGTGGAAAAACTTGAGGTAGAGCTGGGTCTCTTCAGATCCGATGGGGCGGAAGAGATTCATGGCGAGACTTCCGTCCGCCATGGTTTCCTCGATCCGCTCAATGTCGAAAATCGCGCCTTGGGCGGAATATGTTTCACGGTAAGAAGAGGGAAAGGCGTCCTGGTATCGACGGTGCAGCGCGTTGCCCTGCTCCTCGCCCTTTGCTTCGATCAGGGCCTGATGGAGCTTGTCGGACCAGGACCGGGCGGCATCCGCAAGGCGACGCTCAAGTTCCTCGACGTCGACTTCGGGAACCGCCCCCCGTTCCGTTGCGATAATGAATTGAAGGCGCGCGAGGACGGATTCGGACATCTGTGTATAGAAAGCCGCAACATGGCCCTTGAAGGCCTGCGCGAGAATGTCTGCGAACCGTTCCCTGATCTGGGTCGTGTAATGATCGCGTGGGACAAATAATATTACAGAAACGAATCGTTCGAACGGATCGGAACGCACGAAGAGCGCGGTTTTCTGCCGCTCCTGCAAGTGCAGAACCCCGATTGACGTGGTCAGCAAGGCATCCTCGCTGGCCTGAAACAGCTCATCGCGCGGATAGGTCTCAAGGATGTTGATCAGAGCCTTGCCGTCATGACTCTCCTGCGCGAAACCTCCTCGGGAGACGATCCGCTGCACCTTTTGCCGCAGCATCGGAATTTCGCCGGGACTCTGATTGTAGGCGACAGACGTGAAGAGACCGATGAACCGGTGCTCGCCGGTGACCTTGCCCGTCTTGTCGATCTTCTTGACGATGATCGTGTCCATATAGACAGGGCGATGGACCCGGGCCTTCCGGTTCGCCTTCATGATCAGCAGCAGGTCTGGGCTGGTCAGGAAACGTCTTACATCCTCGGGAAGTTTGCCGAAATCCCGTAAGCCACCGAATACGCTGGTCTCCGGTTTACGCAGGATGCCGAGGCCGGAGCCGGTGACAACCTCCATATGCGCGCTCTTGCCGCTGCCGACATAGTCCAGCTCGCGATACCCGAGGAAGGTAAAGTGATTGTCTTCAATCCAGCGCAGGAAATCGATGACCTCGCTTACTTCCTCACGATTGTGCGGGGTCTCGCGCACACCGATCTCGGTGACGACGTCGAGTACCTTCTCCCGCATCGTCCGCCAGTCCTCGACGGAAGCCCTCACATCATCAAGCACAGAGTGTAGCTCGGCCTCGATATTGGACAGGACCTCTGCCGAGCTCTGCTCGGAGATGCGCAGCTGCATGAAGGATTCCCGGATCATGCAGTCGCTGACATTGTCACGATCCAGAAGGTTTTGAACCTTGCTGGCGGATGACCGTTCGATTTTCAGGATCGGGTGAATGACAAGATGAACGGTGAGATCCAGCGACATCAACGCAGTGGTGACCGAGTCCACCAGGAACGGCATATCGTCATTGACGATTTCGATCACTGTGTGAGGTGATTGCCATCCGGTGGATTCGAACTTTGGATTGTAGGCCCGGATCTTGGCGGTGCCTGGCGTACGCACCTTGCCGAAAGCCCAGATCGACAACGCACTGCCGAACAGGTCTTCCGGTTCTTCGGATAAAATGTCCTGAGGCGCGACATTTTCGTAGAACTGCCTGATGAAGCTTTTGGCCTCGGCCTGCTTGTCTTTGGCGATCCGCTCTTCTGCGAGTGCGATCACGCCGTCGACAAGTTCTTGCTTCAAGGTGTGCAACTTATCGCGCATGCGATTTCCTCCCGCCACCGAACGCTTGAGCCCGCCCGTAAACAGGCTAACCCAATTGAATCGGGTGCTGAAGCGTCAAATTATTGAAATTTCGGCAAATAACGGAGTTCTGCACCCGACGCGGCTTGGCCGAATGAAGAATGCTGTCTGATTGTCGCGAGCCGGGGTGCAGCGCAACGGACTTGTGATCTGATTAAGACCCCGCCGTAGGCTCTTAAGAGAATCGTAACGGCACTCGGCCATGTTTCACAGGATATGGTGTTTGGTATAGGGGCCGCAGGCGGCCCTGGGTCAGGAAGAGCGTATGCGAGGTCGATTTATTTCAATGGCCCCGGCCGTCATGGCGATTGTCGCGGCGATTGGGGTTGGGTTTCTTCTCGTGGAAGAAGCTCGGGAAAAATATTTCGCCGAAACGCGGAGCCATGTTTCTGACGAACTCAATCTGCTCCGGACTCGCCTTGAAGGTGAGATCGGTGCGAATCTGAGACTTGTAGGCGGTCTCGCCGCTGTTATCTCCACGGACCCCGATCTGTCTCAGAAGCGGTTCAACAGTATCGCCGAGCGCCTGTTCACAAATCGGCTGCAACTCCGGAATATCGGCGCCGCGCCGGATCTCGTGCTGCGGTATATTTATCCTCTCGAAGGTAATGAAGCCGCGATCGGGCTCGATTATCGAAAGAACGAGAAACAGCGCGCTGCTGCACTTACCGCCCGCGATAATGGAGACCTGGTACTCGCCGGGCCGCTGACACTTATGCAGGGCGGCATCGGGATTATCGGGCGATACCCGGTCTTTGCCAAAGAAGAGGACGGCACCGAGTTTTTCTGGGGTCTGGTCTCGGCCGTGATCGACGCAGAAAAACTTTTCGCCGCCGCCGGGGTGGACCCGGACTCATTGGGCTTTGAATTCGCGATCCGTGGCCGTGACGGGGCTGGACTGAGCGGCGATGTGTTCCTCGGCAGCGAAGCAGTCTTCGAAGACATGCCTGTCCTGCAACAAGTTAATTTGCCAGTCGGCAGCTGGTATCTGGCGGGGCGCCCGATAGGCGGCTGGATTGTTCCGGAATCGATCTACTGGAAGGTCTGGATTCCAGTTGGCCTGATCGGAACGGCGATTGTGATTCCGCTCTTCGGGATCGGACTTTTTCAGGAGCGCCGTCGCCGGGATCTTGAAACTCTCGCGGCGCAGGAAAAGGGCCTGGTCGAGGCCAAGGTGAAGGCAACCGAAGCTGAAGGGCAGTTGCGTATCGCGCTCGACGCTATGAACGGCGCTTTCGTACTCTACAACCGCGACATGCGGATGGTTATTTGTAACGAACGCTTCAGGGAGCTCTATCCCAGCGTTGGAAGGGTCATGATCCCGGGGGCTCTTTACGAGGACATCATCCGCGTTGCGGCTAATGCTGGAGACATAAGCGAAGCCGTCGGGCGGGAGGACGAATGGGTTGCCACACGCATGCGGCAGTTCAGAGAGCCTGGGCCGGCATTCGAGCAGGCTCTGCCGGACGGGCGCTGGATCCGGATCCAGGACGCCCGAACGCCGGATGGAGGGTTTCTATCCTTCAGGGTCGATATCACCGAGCTGAAACAGCGCCAGGCAGAAGCCGAGGCCGCCAACCAGGCAAAATCCGGCTTTCTGGCCAATATGAGCCATGAAATCCGCACACCGCTCAACGGTATCATCGGTCTCAGCCGGTTGCTGCAGCGGACCCGGCTTGACGAAAACCAGTCAGACTTCGTCGGAAAGATCGTTTCCTCTTCGCAGATCCTGATGGGAATCATCAACGATGTGCTCGATTTCTCGAAGATCGAAGCTGGCCAACTTGAGATCGAGGCGACTGATTTCGATCTGAAAGAGTTAATCGAGCAGGTCGGCGGTCTTGCGAAAGACCGGGCAGACGAGAAAGGCCTTTCCTTCGAGATCGCGATTGACCCGGATATGCCGGTCGATCTGTTTGGCGATCCGCTGCGGGTCGGCCAAATCCTGACAAACCTGTGCAGCAACGCCGTCAAATTCACGAAGGCGGGGTTGGTCAAACTCACTGTTTATCCGCACGAGATAGGTGAGGGTCGCGTTGACCTGCATTTCGAGGTCGAGGATTCCGGCATCGGCATGACTGCCGAGCAACTGGAAAAGATCTTCAAGCCTTTCACCCAGGCCGATATCTCGACCACCCGCCAGTTCGGCGGGACCGGTCTCGGACTTTCTATTTGCCTGGATCTGGCCACCCGGATGGGCGGCCGGATCTGGGCTGAAAGCACACCGGGCAAAGGCAGTATGTTCCACGTGGTCTTGCCGTTCGATGTCTCGATGCTTTCGCAGCGTGTAGGCGGGCTGGATGCCGAACGTTTTGAAGCCTGGCGCATTCTTGTCGTGGATGACAATCCGACAGCCCGACTGGTTATGTCCGGTATGCTCCGGCCTCTGGCGCTGGAGGTTGCGGAAGCGGGTTCTGCTGCCGAGGCGATCGCGGCGGTTGCCGCGGCCCGCAGCGCAGGGGCGCCGTTCAATGTCATCTTCATGGACTGGATGATGCCCGATGGGGATGGTGTCCAGGCTACGAGAGATATCCTGGCGACCGTCGATGATGATGACGCGCCCAGAATTGTACTGGTCACTGGAGCGAATACCGAAACTCTAGGTGAGGATGCGCGGGAGGCCGGCGCTAGCGCCGTTCTCACGAAGCCGCTTTCACACCACCGTATGGTGCAGCTTCTGACTGCATTCTGGAAAAACCAGGAGCCATCGGATGTGGATCGTGAACTTGCCGATGCAGCGACCGTGCACCTTCGGGGGATGCGAATCCTCGTTGCCGAGGATAACCAGATCAACCAGCAGGTTGTCGAAGCCGTGTTGCGCGGAATAGGCGCCGAAGTCGAACTTGTCTGGAACGGTGAAGCCGCAGTGCAGGCGGTGACGGGGTCAGACCCCGACCGCTTCGATGCAGTGCTGATGGATATCCAGATGCCCGTGATGGATGGCATTGAGGCAACCCGGCAGATCCGCAGTGATGGTCGGTTTGTGGACCTGCCGATTATCGCTGCGACGGCACACGCGATGACATCCGAGGTCGAGAGATGTCTGGCCGCGGGTATGAACGGCCACGTCGCCAAGCCGATCTCGGAAGAAAAACTCTATGAGGCTCTATCTGCCGCCAGAGTAGAGAGGGCTGCCATAGCGCTATCGTCGGCCACGAAGCCGCAGCCCGAAGAGCCCACGCGCGTATTCGCGCCTTTCGACAAGATGGTGCAGTTGCTTGGCGCGCCGGATATCGCGGCGAAGCTGTTCAACGAGTTCTGCCGGCAGAACACAGGATCGGCCGAGATGCTGCGGACTCACCTTTCAGCAGGCGACAATATCGCGGCAGAGAGGCTGGCGCATCAGGTGAAGGGGGTCGCCGGAAACCTTGGTCTCTCAGCTCTCAGTGCGGCCGCCGGCGACCTGGAGAAATCTCTGCGTGAGGATGGCGGCTCCGGGCCGTCAATCGCCGCTGCTCAAGAGACGTTCGAGCAAGAAGCCGGGACCGCCCTCGGCGAGATCCGGGCCCATCTGCAGGCGCTGGATCTGCTCGAGAGCGATCTCATCGATAGCTGAAAAACTCAAGCGGTCAGGAAACCCGCAATCTCATCCTTGAGGGCCAGCCGCTTCTTCTTCATCTCCTCGGCATAGGCATCGGATGTGGTCTCGATTTCCGCTTCGATCCGGTGAATTTCGCGGTTCACTTCATGATATGCGTCCGCGATTTTGGCAAAATGGGCGTTGTTGAGCTTCAGCTCATGGATCTTCTCGGCCGCATCCGGAAATTCATCCGCGAGCTCGTGGGGGACGTGGGACATTTTTTGCCTCCTGGCAGTCAGTATTGATCGCAAGATCGCCTGAGGTCACAGGAACACAGGATGTTTTCCATATCTTTGATCCAGATCATGAAACCGAACCGTGATGGATGAAATTCGGCTTGCTGGTCAGGACGTCCCGGGCGGGATAGTCTCCGGATCCCCTTCGCCCTCAGGCTCCTTTGATATGTTCATGTTCGCCGCCTTCACAAGATTGCCGGTACCGGTCAAGGCGACGCTGCTGATGAGCACCGCGATGGTTTTCTTCACCTCGATGGGAATTTTCATCCGGCTTGCGTCGGAGAATCTGCACGTTCTCGAGGTCGTGTTCTTTCGCAATTTTCTCGCCGTTGTGCTGATGGCTCCCTGGATCATGGGGTACGGCTTTTCCGCGCTGAAAACGGACAAATACAGTCTTTACAGTTTGCGTGCGGTCATCAATCTGGTGGCTATGGCGGCGGGGTTTGCCGCGATCACCATGATCCCGCTTGCCGAGGCGACGGCGCTCGGATTCACGGCGCCATTGTTTGCCACCATCGGCGCCGTTCTGGTGCTTGGCGAGGTGATCAGGGCCCGCCGCGTCGCCGCCCTTGCCGCCGGTTTTGTCGGCATGCTGCTGGTGTTGCGGCCCGGTATGGAGGCGATGTCGATCGGTGCGCTGCTTGCGCTTGGCAACGCATTCGGGATCGCGATCACGGCGCTGGTCGTGAAGAAGCTGACGGCAACGGAACGGCCGGAAGCGATCGTGCTCTGGATGGTGTTGCTGCAGAGCCCGCTTTCACTGGTCCCGGCATTGTTCGTCTGGACCTGGCCCGATCCGATGACCTGGCTCTGGCTGTTCTGTCTGGCGGGTGCCGGGACAGCCGGTCACGTTTGCTGGACCCGGGCCTGCGGTCTGGCCGAAATCACCCAGCTGCAGCCGCTCGAATTCATCAAGCTGCCGCTTATTGCGGTGGTGGGATATCTGCTGTTTGGCGAAGAGCCGACCGTTTGGGTCTGGCTCGGCGGTGCAGTGATTTTCTGTTCGACTGCGTATATCAGTCACCGCGAAGCGCTTCTGGCCAGGAGGAGCGCGCGCAAAAAAGGCGGCTGACGCCGCCTTTTTGTTTCTCGACCCTCCATATTTAGGAGGAATTGGAGCGGGCGATGAGATTCGAACTCACGACCCTAACCTTGGCAAGGTTATGCTCTACCCCTGAGCTACGCCCGCATCCATCGGCATTCAGTGATGCCGTCGAGAGGCCGCGATAATACAAACTGTTCTTCGCATTGCAAGCCTCGAAATGATTTTTTTTCCAGGCGCCCCGTCAAACCGTCAAAACACTAGGAAAGCCTTGGAAAATACCCACTTTCCAGCTATCCCAGAACCCGGAATTTGCCGTGGCGCGGTACCGATCGCGCAATAAGAGGAAGCAGAGCGTTATGTCCGAGAGTGAATCAGTCTCCGCCAATGGGCAATCTGGCCCAAGGACACCGGAAGAACTGCTCGCCCATCTTGACGGGTTGGAGCTCGGCTACGAATTGCATCGTCATCCGCCTCTGTTCACCGTGGAAGACAGCAAGGCGCTGCGTGGAGAGCTTTCGGGCGGCCATTGCAAGAACCTGTTTCTGCGAGACCGGAAAGGGAAGATGTGGCTTGTCGTGACGCTGGAGGATCGGCCAGTCGATCTGAAGCAGCTCGGGGCCACTCTTGGCGGCGCTCGTCTGTCCTTCGGCAGCCCTGACCGGTTGATGACGCATCTCGGTGTGATCCCGGGGGCCGTTTCACCCTATGCCCTGTTCAATGACGTGGGGCGGGATGTCACGGTGGTGCTCGACAAGGAAATGCTGACGTTTGACCCGCTCAATTACCACCCGCTCTCCAATGAAATGACAATCGCGGTCTCACCCGACTCGCTTGTGGCATTCCTCAGGAATCTTGGATACGAGCCCGAAATTCTCGACCTCGCGGCTCTGGCCTGAGCGACGTCCCGGCTGTTGTGAACGGTCGGGGACTTGCCAAGCGACGGCCGCGGCCAATCTTTACCGGATATGAAAGAACGGACGACAGGTATGGAAACCCTTATTAACGCCGCTCCGGACTCCGCCGATCTGATCAAGGACTCCGATACGCAATCCTTCATGGCCGATGTTGTCGAAGCGTCCAAGGACGTTCCGGTCATCGTCGACTTCTGGGCGCCATGGTGCGGCCCCTGCAAGCAGCTCGGCCCGATGCTGGAAAAGGTAGTGCGCGACGCCGGCGGCGCCGTGCGCATGGTGAAGGTCAATATCGACGAGAACCAGGCCATCGCACAGCAGATGCGTGTCCAGTCGATCCCGGCAGTATTCGCTTTCCATAACGGGCAGCCGGTAGACGGTTTTCAGGGCGCTTTGCCGGAAAGCCAGATCCGAGAATTCGTCAAGCGGCTGACCGGTGGCGCCGCGGGCGAGTCCCCTCTCGATGAAGCGCTGGATGCCGCGGACAAGATGCTCGAGGCGGGTGACGCGCAGGGCGCCGGTGGGATCTACAGCCAGGTGATTGAGCACGATCCGGAAAATTTGCGCGGCATCGCCGGCCTGATCCGCGCTCTGGTCGCTGTTGGCCAGGTTGAGCAGGCGCAGCAGATGATTGCGGATTTGCCGGACGAGATCAAAAAGGCGCCGGAAGTGCATGCTGCGATCGCGTCGCTTGAACTCGTGACCGAAAGCCAGGATGCCGGCGAGGAGGCCGCACTTCTTGCCGCCATCGAAGCCGATCCGGACAACCACCAGGCCCGCTACGACCTGGCCATGGCGCGCTTTGCGTCGAACAACCGCGAAGGCGCGGTCGAGGCGTTGATCGAAAGCATCCGCCGCGATCGAGAATGGGAAGAGCAGAAAGCCCGCATGCAACTGGTGAAGTTCTTCGAGGCATTCGGTCACACGGACCCGGTAACCATTCAGGGTCGACGCCGTCTCTCAGCAGTTCTGTTTTCCTGAGTTAACAGAGATCTATCGGAACGGAGGCACCGGAATCCATGACACGCAATCCCTTTGCTCCCGGCCTAGAGGACATGCCTGCCTGCATTCCGGTCTTCCCGCTGCCCGGGGTTCTGTTGCTGCCCGGCGGCAAGCTCCCGCTCAATATTTTCGAGCCGCGTTATCTGGCGATGACACAGGATGCGCTCGGCACCGACCGGCTGATCGGCATGATCCAGCCGCAGGAAGAAGAGGGTGATGCCAGCCTCCACCGTACCGGGTGCGTGGGCCGCATCACGTCCTTCTCGGAAACCGAGGATGGTCGTTTCATGATCACCTTGACCGGAATAGCCCGCTTCCATGTGGAGCAGGAACTGGAATGCCGCTCCGGTTATCGCCGGGTGGTGGCTGACTGGTGCAGTTTCGCGGATGATTTTGAAGCCCAGGACGATCTGTCCCTGGACCGGGATCGTTTGATGCGCGGCCTGAAAGACTATTTCGCGCTGCACGGCATGCGGGCCGATTGGGACTCCATCGAAAATGCGGAAGACCGGCAGCTCCTGACCACGCTGGCGATGGTCTGCCCGTTCGGTTCCCTCGAGAAGCAGGCCCTGCTTGAGGCGCCGACATTGCAGGAGCGTGGCGAGACGATGCTCACACTGCTAGAGATGTCGCTTCACGATGATCTCAAGGATAATCGCCATGCACGGCACTGAGAAACCCGCGGCCGGCAGCGCGGAGCGGGAAGTCGATCCGAAGTTGCTGGAAATTCTGGTCTGCCCGCTGACAAAGGCGCCGCTGGTCTATGACCGGGCCCGCTCCGAGTTGGTGAGTGAACAGGCCGGGCTGGCTTTTCCGATCCGTGACGGTGTGCCGATCATGCTGCCCGACGAGGCGCGGCACCTGAATGATGACAGAGATCCCGTTGCCGAAGGCAAGGCCGCTCTGTCCGCGCGTCAGGATGAAAAATCATGAGCGAGTCCTTCGCGAGCGAGATCTGGCCGACGGAAATCCGTGTTCAATCGGCGGACAAGTCCCTGGAGATCGATTTCAGCACCGGGGAAAGCTTCTCCATTCCGGCCGAACTTCTGAGGGTCGAGAGCCCGTCGGCGGAAGTTCAGGGCCATGTACCGTCCCAGAAGAAACTGGTGGCAGGGCGCGCGCATGTGAACATCATGGGCATGGAAGCGGTCGGCAATTACGCGGTGAAGATCAAATTCGACGATCTGCACGATACCGGCATTTTCACATGGCGTTATCTGCACAAGCTCGGCTCCGAGAAAGAGCAGATCTGGGAACGCTACCTCGCCGAGCTTGAAGCCGCCGGTCTCAGCCGGGAGCCTTGAGAGCCCGAAATCTAGTGCCGCGCGGGGTCTTGCATCAGGCGCGGCAGAGTGCCGACCGTCCCCATTGCACCGCGCATAAAGGCCCGTTTCAGCGGACCGATGCGCTGAACCAGCCCAAGCCCAGCATCGCGCAGCAGCCGGATACCTGCTGAATCGTTCGAGAACAGGCGGTTCAACCCGTCCGTTGCCGCGATCATCGTCATCACATCGAAGCGCCGCCAGCGCTGATATTTCTCCAGCACGGGCGCCGAGCCGAAATCCAGACCGATCCGGCGCGCATCCTCGATCGTGTCGGCGAGCGCTGCAATATCGCGCAGCCCGAGATTGAAGCCCTGACCGGCGATCGGATGGATGCCGTGTGCGGCATCTCCAACCAGCACCAGCCGCTGGTCGATATAGCGTTCGGCATGGATCAGGCCGAGCGGATAGGCCCAGCGCCGGCCCGCCACATGCAGGCGCCCCAGGGTTTCGCCGAACGCTGTCAGCATTTCCTGGTCGAATTCGTCGTCATTGAGCTTCATGAGGGCATTCGCCGCGTCGGTGCGCTCACTCCAGACCAGACAGGACTGGTGCGTGCCATCCGCAGCGTCATTCAGCGGCAGCATCGCGAAGGGCCCGGCGGGGCGGAAATGCTCGAACGCCACGTGCTCGTGCGGCTGCTCGTGTGTCACCGTGCAGGTAATCGCCGTCTGGCCGTAGGACAGTTCGGTTGTGCGCAGGCCGGCCGCACGACGGGTGGGCGACGCGCGCCCGTCGGCCGCTACGGCGAGCCGAGCGGTGATGCGTCCCCCGTCCGCGAGAATGGCCGTAGCGGTCTCGCCATTCCGCTCCAGCCGCTCGACGGATGCCGGAGAGACGATCCGGATACCGGGGCGGGAGGCGGCAGCGCGATAGAGGCCGGCCTTCAGTGCGCCGTTATCGAGGATGAAGCCCATCGGGTCCGGGCCGGCATCTTCGTGATCGAATTGCAGGAAGAGCGGCGATCCGCCTTCCCGGACGCGTATATCCTCGATTGCGCAGGGGGCTTCCGGCAGGGCGCCCCAGACTCCGAGCCGAACCAGCATCCGCTTGCTGCTTTGGGAAATTGCGGTTGTCCGGCCGTCATGCCCGGCCGCGACATGCGTCTCCACGGGTACCCGATCGATCACGGTGACCGACAGTCCGGTGGCATCCAGCGCCAGGGCTGTGGAGATGCCGGACAGGCCGCCGCCAATGATCAGCGCATCGCAGAGAATGTCTTTCACGCTCTTTGGTCCCTTACCTTGGCGCCCGGTCTCGGCGCCTGTTCCTCACAGGCAAGATACAGCGCCCAGCGCGCGGAACAAGCGTTCGCGCACCAGATGAAAATGCCCTTTTTTCAGTGCTTAAAATAGCATCACGACTTCCTGTGTGCCTAAAAAATGTGCATATCTTTTGGGCTCGGTCGAAGCGTTGATTCTTGCAATCTAAGTGTAACTCTCTGATTAAGCCGGAAAATTTTAAATAATTCAGTCTTGGCCCGCATTTTGTAATGAATTCGCCGATCTGCGCTGAGCAGGTATTCCGGCTGTCCTGATTTCGGGGCGCCGGAAAAGCACAACAGAAAAAGGTTGGGCGGCATGAAACTGATCATGGCAATCGTAAAGCCCTTCAAGCTTGACGAAGTCCGCGAATCACTGACCGCTCTGGGGATCCAGGGGCTGACGGTTAGCGAGGTCAAGGGCTTCGGACGGCAGAAGGGACAAACCGAAATTTATCGAGGCGCGGAGTACGCCGTAAATTTCCTTCCAAAGGTCAAAGTCGAAGTGGCGGTGCCGGACGACTTGGCGGAACAGGTGGTGGAAGCCATCCAGAAAGCAGCGAATACCGGTCGCATCGGTGACGGTAAGGTTTTCGTGCTGGATGTCTCCCAAGCCGTCCGGATCCGCACCGGCGAGACCGGCAACGACGCGCTTTAAGGAGCTCATCAGATGAGAAAATTTTTCGGCTTTTCCGTTCTGACGGCCGTCACCGCGTCGGTAACGATCGCGCTGACGAAGACCGCTTCAGCGGCCGTCGACCCAGAGACGGCCTTCATCTTCAACACGCTGTCTTTCCTGATGCACGGGTTCCTCGTGATGTGGATGGCAGCCGGTTTCTGCATGCTTGAAGCGGGCCTCGTCCGTACCAAGAACACGACGATGCAGTGTGCCAAGAACATCACCCTCTACTCTGTCGCCGGCCTGCTCTACTGGCTCGTCGGTTACAACCTGATGTACATGGATGTCTCCGGCTTCATGGGATCCTTCGCGATCTGGTCCGGTGCTGACGATGTCATCACCGCCGACGGCTTTACCGGCGACGGCTCTGGCTATGCAGCGTCCTCCGACTGGTTCTTCCAGATGGTGTTCGTGGCCGCGACCGCTTCCATCGTGTCCGGCACGGTTGCCGAGCGCGTGAAAGTGTTCCCGTTCCTGATCTTCACGGTTCTGCTGACCGGGATCATCTACCCGATCCAGGGTTCCTGGACCTGGGGCGGCGGCTGGCTCAGTGAAATGGGCTTCTCCGACTTTGCCGGCTCCACGATCGTGCACTCGGTTGGTGGCTGGGCGGCTCTTGCCGGCGCCATCATCATCGGCGCGCGTACCGGTAAATTCGGCAGCGACGGTTCCGTCCACCCGATGCCGGGTTCGAACCTGCCGCTGGCAACGCTGGGCACGTTCATCCTGTGGCTCGGCTGGTTCGGCTTCAATGGCGGCTCCCAGCTCGCCATGGGCTCTGCCGCTGACGTTCGCGACATCGCGACCATCTACGTCAACACCAACATGGCCGCTGCGGCCGGTGTTGTCGCCGCGGTGATCCTGAACCAGATCATCTACAAGAAGCTCGACCTGACCATGGCGCTTAACGGTGCCCTCGGCGGTCTGGTCTCCATCACTGCCGAGCCGCTTGCCCCGAGCATCGGTACTGCGGTGCTGGTTGGTGGCATTGGCGGTATCCTCATCGTCGTCGCCGTTCCGCTTCTCGACAAGCTGAAGATCGACGACGTGGTCGGTGCGATCCCGGTTCACCTGATCTGCGGCATCTGGGGCACCATCGCGGTGGTCCTGTCGAACGGTGATGCCAGCTTCACTACCCAGATCATTGGCATTGTCGCCATTGGCGCCTTTGTCCTGATCACCAGCGCTGTTGTCTGGAGTGTCCTGAAGCTGACCATCGGCCTGCGGGCCAGCGAGGAAGAAGAATTCCTCGGTCTGGACCGTGCCGAGTGCGGTCTTGAGGCCTATCCGGAATTCGGCGGCGGCTCCGGCCGGGTCTAATCCGAGACAAAACTTTCTGAACGGGCCCGGATGGCGACATCCGGGCCTTTTCTTTATTTAAAGCAACATTTTATGTGATTTTCGAAACATCATGCGCGAACCTGCGAAATTGTGAGGTTTTGCATTAAAGTTGCCCCATAACTATGCGGCTTCTATTATAGAATCGAATTTAACTACGGATAGTTCGCGCCGGAAATCCGGGCGAGCAGGGCAAAATCGATGATAAACCCGGCGCTTCAACCGCTTAGCGACTACACCTTTGCGCGTCTGAACAAGATGCTGGACGGTATTGAGCCGGCTGCCGGTATGCGTCCGATTATGCTTTCCGTCGGAGAACCGCAGATTCAACCGCCCGCTTTCGTCAATGAAGCCATCGCGGCCAGCGGTCATCTCTGGAACAAATACCCGCCGCCAAAGGGCGATCCGGCTTTCCGGGACGCGGTGACGGGCTGGCTCAACAGACGCTACGGCCTGCCGTCCGGAATGCTCGACCCGGAGCGTCACGTGACGTCCATCTCCGGAACCCGCGAAGCACTCTATCAACTCGGTTTCCTTGCCGTTCCGGAGCAGAAGAAAGGGCAGCAGCCGGTTATTCTGATGCCGAACCCGCTTTATCACTCCTATCGCGGGGCGGCCATGCTCGGCCGGGCCGAGCCGGTCTACATGAACGCAACGCCGGAAAACGGCTTCCTGCCGAAGCTGGACGATATCGCGCCGGAGATCCTGGAACGGACGGCGCTTTGCTTTCTTTGTACGCCGACGAACCCGCAAGGCCGCGTTGCCTCGCTCGATTACCTGAAACGGGCGATTGAACTGGCGCGTGAGTACGATTTCATGCTGGCCGTGGACGAATGCTATGCGGAGATCTATCGCGGCGATCCGCCGGTGGGCGGTCTGCAGGCGGCAGCCGCTCTCGGTGACAGCCTGCACAACATTGTGGTTTTGCATTCGTTATCGAAACGATCCAGCGGTCCCGGGCTGCGCTCGGGCTTCATGGCGGGCGATCCGGAGCTGATCGGCCGGTATGGCGAGTACATCATGTTTGGCAGTGCCTCGACGCCGTTGCCGATCCAGCATGCCGCCACCGCGCTTTGGAAAGACGAGGCCCATGTCGAGGCCAACCGGGCGCATTACGCCGAGAACTGGCGTATCGCCACGCAGGTACTGGGCAACAAGAAGGGCTATCACGAAGCGGAGGCCGGATTCTTTGTCTGCATGCCGGCCGATGATGCCGAAGCCCTGACAAAACAGATCTGGCGCGAGCAGGCGGTCAAGATCGTGCCGGTCGGGTTGATGGCGCGTGAAGATGCAGAGGGCGTTAATCCGGGTGATCCCTATGTCCGTATCGCCCTTGTCTATGATGCTGCGACAACCGAGGAAGGCCTGCGCCGGATTGCGCCTTATTTCTGAGGCGGCCGGTGATACGGGGGAGAAGCAAGAGCATGAGCGCATCGACGAAAACTGCCGGTAACGGGTCCGCGGGCGGGGGATTTTTGCCCGAGAGCGCCCGTCTTTACCTGCGCCGCCGTGCTGCCGAGCTTTCCGGCCTTGCACTGATCCTGACCGCCGGTCTCGGGGCCGCGCTGCTCCTGAGCTATATGCCGGGCGATCCGTCCCTGAACGCGGCCGGCTCCGGCAGTGCCGCTAACCTGCTCGGCCCGGTCGGCGCGCTTGTCGCCGATATCATGGTGCAGACCATCGGTCTGGTGAGCGCCGTGCCTGTGTTGCTCTTCGCTATCTGGGGCTGGCGCCTGCTTGCCCACCGGCCGATCGAACGCGTGGCCCTGCGCATCGCGCTGCTGCCGGTGGCGCTGATCGCAGGCTGCCTTGCGCTTGCCGTGCTGCCTGTTCCGGAAAGCTGGCCGCTTCGGGCCGGTCTCGGTGGTGCGATCGGCACATTGGCTCTGACCAAGATTTCCGCGCTCGGCCTGCTGGCGGCACTGGACGCCGCCTGGATTGGTTTTGTCTCCGGTCTGGCCGCGGTCTCCCTGTTGCTCTGGACCTTCGGGGCCTCCTGGAGCGAATGGCTGTCTCTGGCGCGCGGCGCGGGCCGTGGTGTCGGCACGGCGGCAGCGCTTGGGGCAAAGGGTGGCGCCCTCGGTGGCCGCGCCCTGGGCTCCGGTCTTGAAGCCACGGCAAGTCTCGCCCGTAAGGGCTTCGACTCCGTTGGCCGCAAGGAGCCGACCCTGTCCGGCAAGGCGCTGGACGAGAAACCCCGGCTCTCGGCGAAACCGAGACGGGCGCCTGAAGTGGAAACCGCAGCGCCGGTTCTGAAAGCAACGCCCGATGCCGCCCCGGCGTCGACCAAGGCGAAAACGGCAAAGCCCGCGAAGGTGGAGCAGACCAGTTTCGATCTGGCCCAGGCAGGCGATTACGAGCTGCCGGCCATGGATCTGCTGACCGAAGCAGCCGAAGGCATGGCTGGGCCGCCGCCGCAGGCGCTGCAGGAAAATGCCCGGATGCTCGAATCCGTCCTCGCCGATTTCGGCGTGAAGGGCGAAATCGGCAAGATCCGGCACGGTCCGGTGGTCACGCTCTATGAGCTTGAGCCTGCGCCGGGCACCAAATCTTCCCGCGTCATCGGCCTTTCCGACGATATCGCCCGCTCCATGAGCGCGGTCTCCGTCCGTGTTGCCGTTGTGCCGGGCCGAAACGTGATCGGCATCGAGTTGCCGAACGCGCGCCGGGATACGGTCTATTTGCGCGAAATCCTCGAATCCGATCCCTACGAGCGTTCCGGTGCCAAGCTCGGCATCGCGCTTGGCAAGGATATCGGCGGCACCCCGGTGGTTGTCGATCTTGCCCGCATGCCTCACCTGCTGATCGCCGGTACCACCGGCTCCGGTAAATCGGTTGCGGTCAACACCATGATCCTGTCCCTGCTCTACCGGCATTCGCCGGACAGCTGCCGGATGATCATGATCGATCCGAAGATGCTGGAACTCTCCATTTATGACGGTATTCCGCACCTGCTCTCGCCGGTCGTCACCGATCCGAACAAGGCGGTGGTGGCGCTGAAATGGACCGTGAGGGAGATGGAAAGCCGTTACCGGGCCATGTCCAAGCTCGGCGTGCGCAATATCGACGGCTACAACGCGCGCCTCGCCGAAGCCCGCAAGAAGGGCGAGGTGCTGAAGCGCCGGGTGCAAACAGGTTTCGATAGCGAAACGGGCAAGCCGGTGTTCGAGGAAGAACCCCTCGACCTGACGGCGCTGCCCTATATCGTCGTGGTGATCGACGAGGTCGCGGACCTGATGCTGGTCGCCGGCAAGGATATCGAGGGCGCCGTGCAGCGCCTGGCCCAGATGGCCCGTGCCGCCGGTATCCACGTCATCATGGCGACCCAGCGCCCGTCGGTTGACGTCATCACCGGTACCATCAAGGCGAACTTCCCGACCCGGATCAGTTTCCAGGTCACCTCCAAGATCGACAGCCGCACCATTCTGGGCGAGCAGGGCGCCGAACAGCTCCTCGGCCAGGGCGACATGCTCTACATGGCGGGCGGCGGCCGGGTGACCCGTGTGCATGGTCCCTTCGTCAGTGACGAGGAGGTCGAGGACGTGGTCCGCCACCTCCGCGCCCAAGGCGAGCCGGAATATAACGACAATGTCACCGAGGACGATGGCGAGGGCGGAGACGGCGGCTTCGGCGATCTCTCCGGCCTCTCCGGCGGAAATACGGACAGCGGAGACGCGCTGTACGACCAGGCCATCGCCATTGTCGCCCGCGAGCGGCGGGCCTCCACCAGCTTCATCCAGCGCCATCTGAAGATCGGCTATAACCGTGCGGCCACGCTGATCGAGCGGATGGAAAGCGAAGGCGTGGTCAGCCAGGCGAACCATGTCGGCAAACGTGAGGTGCTGGTGCGCAATCCGAACGAGGACGAGTAGGGCGCGCCTCACACACTCCGTCCACAAGCAATTTCGTCATCCCGGACCCCGATCCGGGATCTTTTGCAGGCAACACTCAGCCTTATGATCGCAAAGGTCCCGGCTCTCCGGCCGGGATGACGTTTGAGAGAGATGACGGTCGTGGGAGCAAGTCTGCCTTGGAATTGCCACTTGCAACCCGGTCGAACGCCTGCCATTTCAGGTTTATGAAAAAGATGATCGCCGCCTTCGCCGTCATTCTGTTCCTGGCCTTTCCGCTCGGCGCAAAAGCAGCCCCGCTCAGTGCGGACGACAAGAAGGCGCTTGCGCAGATCGAGGCCTATTTCAACGGCATCACCACCCTGCAGGCGCGCTTTCTGCAAGTTGCCAACACAGGCGCGACGGCACAGGGCATTCTCTCCCTGAAGCGGCCCGGCCTGATGCGGTTCGAATATGACGCGCCGTCACCGATCCTGCTGGTCTCGGATGGTACCTGGCTGGTGTTCCAGGATAACGAGCTGAAACAGACCACGCATGTGCCGCTCGGCAGTACCCCGCTCTCGGTGCTGGTCGAGGACCCGGTGGATTTCAAAACGGATCTCGAGGTGCTGGACGTCGCCCGCAATCCCGGCGTCATCCGCCTGCTGATGCGGATGCGGGACGATCCCGAGGCCGGCATGGTGCAGATGGTCTTCTCGGACTCCCCGCTTGCCCTGCGGCAATGGACCATCACCGACGCCCAGGGCGTCGAGGTGAAGGTGGCGCTGCTGGAGACACGGCGCGGGATGACGTTCAAAGACGATCTGTTCAAGCCGCGGGATTTCGAAGGCGATACCTTCGTCGACAAATGAGGCGGGCTGGTCTGATTTGTACTTCAAAGATGTTCACGCTGAATGATTGCCTGTAGTCTAATCAAAAGAAGTCGATGGTTCTTGGCCTTTCCAGAAAAATAAATAGAGACCGAATAAAAATCCAACAAACGGCACTATGCTAATGAGTACCAAATATTTTGAACGCCCAATATTATTTAATCGCTCTATAGAAAATTTTATAGCAAAATAAGCAGAAAAGATTATTGCTATTATTTGAAAAAGAAATAAAGCAGGACTTCCTCTTCCTATTTGAAAATTGAATGGTAGCAAAAAATCCCATATAAATAGAAAGATTCCAATCGGTATAATGTATCCTGCGAATTCAATGCGATTTAATGATTCTTTTGTTTTTGTGAAGTAAATTATAATTAATATTACTAAAGCTGATATAATGTAGGCTTCTAAAGTTAAAATACTACCGTTCATTTATAAAAGTCCTTATGAATAAATTTTGTTAATATTAAGGTGAATATTTTTACTGTGTATTGAATGAGAATCAATCGGCTTTCTTGTGTTCTGCCAGTTTCGACAAAAAAGGTAGTCTTATGAGGTTCATAAATGCCTCGTCATGTCGGCTCTCAACGCCAATCTTCATATCGCCAGTGCGTCTGGTTTTGCTCCGGGAGCCAAATATTCGGTCCCACCAGCTGAAGATCGTTGCGTAATTCGAATCCGTATCCGCCCGGACCGCATGATGATGCACCCAGTGGATCGACGGGGTGACGACGATCCGCGCCAGCGCGGCTTCGAGCCGTTCGCCGAGCCTCAGGTTCGAGTGGTGGAACAGGGCGGAGAAGATCACCAGAGTCTCGAAGACGATGACCGAGGTGAAGGGAATGCCGAGCAGGATGATGATCGCGGCCCGTGCCCCGGCACTCAGCAGCACTTCGCCGAAGTGAAAGCGCACGGCGGAGCTGACGTCGAGGAATTCGTCCAGATGGTGAACCTCGTGAAAGCGCCAGAGGAACGGGATTTCGTGGTTCAACCGGTGCCACCAGTAGATCAGCATATCGAGCAGCAGGACATCCACGATCAGGCCCATACCGCCTCCAAGCCAGTCTGGACGCCAGCCGAGCGCATGGTTGGCGGCCCAGAGCGAGACCGGGATGACGATCAATGGCGAGAGGGCGCTGTTCATGAGCCAGAGCACGGCATTTCGGATCACGCGGGTCCAACCGCCCCGGCGCGGTGCGGCGGGAAGCCATCGTTCGGCGGCGAAGAGCAGCGCAATCCATGCAAGGATCAACACGCCCTTATGCTGCAGTAGCTGTTGCGTGGCGTCGTTCATGGAGCGAATATGGCAGCTGAATTCCGGGGCCGCCAGTTGTGCGCCCTCACAGCCCGGAGATCTGGGCGTTACCAGTCATGAACCAAGGAGCTTTTGATGCTGTCCGTCCCGAGCCTGCCCCTGATCGGTGTTACCGCCTGTCATCTGCAGGGGGACGACCATTCGACGCAGAAAGTCTCTGAAAAATACGTGACCTGCGTGCCGACGCCCACCGGCGGTCTGCCGATGATTATCCCGGCGCTGGAAGCGGGCGCGCTGGATCTGGACAGTCTGGTTGCCCATCTCGACGGGTTGCTGTTGACCGGCAGCCCTTCCAATGTGGAGCCGCATCATTTCAAAGGCCCCGACAGCGTCGAGGGCACCCAGCACGATCCGCGCCGCGACGGCGTTACCCTGCCGCTGATTCGCAAGGCGATCGAAGCGGGCGTTCCGGTGCTCGGGATCTGCCGGGGTATCCAGGAATTGAATGTCGCCCTCGGCGGCACCCTGCACCAGCGCATCTTCGATCTGGAAGACCGGTTCGACCACCGCATGCGCCGTGATGTCGACTTTGACCGGAAATACCGCCCGGCCCATGAAATCCGCATGACTGAAGGCGGTCAGCTTGCCCGCATCGCCGGGGCCGACACCGCGCTTGTGAACTCCCTGCATGCCCAGGGCATCGACAAGCCTGGCGAGGGCGTGGTGGTGGAAGCGACGGCACCGGACGGTATCGTCGAGGCGATCAGCGTCCCCGGGGCCAAGGCATTCGTTCTCGGCGTGCAGTGGCATCCGGAATGGCCGGTCCCGATCGAGGGTCTGAACAAGAAAATCTTCGAGGCTTTCGGCGATGCCTGCCGGGCCCATCTGAGCGCCCGCCTCGGCCTCGCGACGGCGGCCGAATAATCCTTATTTTTCCGAACCGAGAGACAGAGTGATGCGGATTGCCACCTGGAACATCAATTCCGTGCGCCTGCGCCTGCCGACGGTGCTGGCCTTTCTTCAGGAGCAGGCGCCGGATGTGCTCTGTCTGCAGGAGACCAAGACCGAGGACAAGACCTTCCCGGCAGAGGCGCTGAAAGACGCGGGGTATGTCCATCAGGCGATCCGGGGCATGAAGAGCTATAACGGCGTTGCCGTGATCTCCCGGGTGCCGTTCACTGATGAGGGCCAGCGTGACTGGTGCGGCAAGACCGACTGCCGACATCTCGCGGTGAAACTCGATGGCGGCGTCGAGGTACATAATTTCTATGTTCCGGCCGGCGGCGACGAGCCGGACCCTGCGGTGAACGACAAGTTCGCCCACAAGCTTGATTTTCTGGCTGAAATGCAGAGCTGGTTCGGGGCCGAGCGGAAAGGCTCCGATCCCATGGTGCTGGTCGGCGATCTCAATATCGCGCCGCTGGAACATGATGTCTGGTCCCACAAGCAGCTCCTGAAAGTGGTCAGCCACACGCCGATCGAGGTCGAGGAGCTGGGCAAGCTGCAAACCGGGCTCGGTTGGGTCGATGCGGTTCGCCATTTCGTTCCCGAAACGGAAAAGCTCTATTCCTGGTGGAGTTATCGCTCGAAGAACTGGGAGCTGGCCGACAAGGGCCGCCGACTCGACCATGTCTGGGTGACGGAGCCGTTGAAAAGCCGGCTGAAATCGGCCGCCGTGGTGAAATCCATGCGTGGCGTCGAGAAGCCGTCTGACCATGCGCCGGTGATCGTCGATCTGGATTGACGCTCGAATCTACCGATAGCCGTCATTCCCTCGAAAGAGGGAACCCAGCGATCATCAAGCCAGGCCCGTCTTCCCTTGGGTCCCCGCTTTTGCGAGGATGAGGAGCCTTTAGAGAACTCACCCGCAGCTGGGCGTTTCCGGCAGGGCAGCAAGCAATGGCGCAGCCGGATCGAAGAGACTTGCCGCTTCCGCCGGGCGGATCATGGCGCCGCCGGACATGCCATCGAACAGCCAGCCGATATCACCGGGTGCGGAGCGGGCATTGCGGATGCGCTCTGGCACAATGGCCTTCCAGCGGTCCCCTTCCGGGGCCGCGACGCGAAAATCGAACACGAAACTCGGTGTTACACCCATCCTCAGATCGGCAATCCTCAGTCCGCTTTCATCCGTAAAGGTGCGGTAATAGCCCTTCGAGAAGGCGGCCACGGCGGCACCGCTCGGGATCGTGGCGAGACAGGGGCCATTCTCTGCCAGGCGTGGGTGCATATGGATACGGGCCGCGTCCGTGCCGGCCAGAAGCGGCTGATAGATGTTGTAGTAGTGGCTCCCGTCGATCGCGATGGCGCGCCAGAACAGGGTGTTGAAGGGCATCGGCGTCGCTAGAAGCTTGTCCGCCTTGAGGCCCGCTTCCGCCAGTGCAGTCCGCGCTTTGCCATCAGCGATCTGCTGCGCCACCAGAGACCAGCCGAGATACAGGGTCGACAGGGCGAGGGTCACTGCGGTGACTCGTCCGACCTTTGCCGACCAGTTGCGTCGCAGCACCGCCCACACGGCGGCAATCGCAAGCGGCAGGGTATAGAGCGGGTCGATGATGAAGATGGAGCCGATGCCGAAGGGCGTGTCATCCAGGGGCCAGAGCAGCCGGGTGCCATAAACCGTCATCGAATCAAGCAGCGCGTGGGTGGCAAGGCAGAGGAGCACGGTCAGATAGGCTGTGACGCGATGCTCTCTGAGGCCATTGAAGGCCCGCATCACTCCTTCGGCGATCAGTGGTGTGACCGCGGCGTGGACCAGCAGGGAATGGCTCCAGCCACGATGCAGGATGAAGTTGCTCACTGCGTCTCCATGGCGAACCAGCACATCGAGATCAGGCAGGGTGCCCAGCCCGGCGCCGAGCAGGGCGGCTTTGCGGGGGCCGATGCGGCGGCCGGCAACGGCAACGGATACTGTCGCGCCGAGCACGATCTGGGTCAGTGAGTCCAAAGGGAAGCCCCGCGTGAATGATGATTTCCTGGATCTGAGATGCGTCTTTTCCGGCCCAGTTCAACCCGGCAAGGCTAGCCGATCCTGTAGAGATGGATACGACCAGGCTTGATACCTTCCGGCAATGCCGCGCTTGTCCAGCGCGGCAGCATCACAGGCTGGTCGCTGACCACGACGGCGCCGTCGGCGAGCAGACTGTTAACGAGCGGTGCAATTTCAGCGGCCAGCGCGATGCTGGCCTCTTTATCGCCTGTGCCGATATCGAGATGGGCCAGCAGCACGGTCTGGCCGAGAGCCTGCTTCGCCTTGATCAGCGTTTCACGAAAGTCACCGAGGAAAATCCGGTCGTCGGCCGGGATGCAGTCCGGGTGTGCGGCGATCTGCCGGTCGAACACATAGAGAGGCCGGTCCGGCATCAGAGAGCGCAGATGGTCGAAGGTCCGGCCATTGCCGAGGCCGAGCTCTATTGCGTTTCCGGAATGATTTGCAACGGCTGAGGCGGCCCATTCCAGGCTGAGTTGCTGCGCCTGAAGACGCCGGATGGCACTGTCGAGGCGGCTCATGGGCTGTTGCTAGTTTCCGTTATCTGAAAGGGCGGCGCGGAGCTGGATGTTTGTCTGCTCCAGGCGGCCCGCCAGCTCTCGCATGATTTCGACCGCGATCTGCGGGAAGTCGGTGACGAGGCGGAAGAAGGCTTCCTTGTTGATCTTCAGGGTGGTCAGGGATTCCTTGGCCTGCACGGTCGCGGTCCGCGGCACATCGCAGAGAATGGCGATCTCGCCGACCACGTCTCCCTTGCTGAGCTGGGCGACTTCGACTGTGCCGTTCCCTGTTCCAATCAACACCGAGGCGGTGCCGTCGATAATGATATAGGCGGCGTCGCCGGTATCCCCCTGACTGAAGAGCACCTGTCCGTCCGCATAATTCAGTCGCTCCGAGGTGAAGGCGAGAAGCTTTAGCTTCGACGGCTCGATCTTGGCGAAGAGCGGGATATTCTTCAGGAGCTCGACTTCTTCATTCAGACTCATGGTAGACCTTTTACGTTACCGGTTCCGGGTTATTCCTCGTCCAGCAGTGCCCGAAGCGCGGTCCCTTCCTTGTCGAGAGTATCAAACGAGCCGTCCTCGATCACCCGGCCGCCGCGCATTACCAGAACACGGTCGAACGGCTGCGCCAAGCGGGCGCGATGCGCAATGAGAATAACAGTACGGTCGGCGGCCTCATTCAGGATGCGGGCAATGGTCGGCCCCTGAACCCCGGAATCGAGGGTTGAAACCGCCTCGTTCAGGATGAGGATATCCGGCCGGCGGAGCAACATGCGGGCAATCGCGACCTTTTGCCGCTGCGGGGCGGTGAGACGAGAGCCGGCGATCCCGGCCTCAGCCCCCAACCCGATCAAGATCACCGTATCACGCAAGCCTTCGGACTCGATGACTTCCGCGAGGACCGCACCGACACGATTGCCGGCATCGGCCTGGCCGTAGGCGATCTTGCCGAACAGGATATTGTCCTGCACCGACGCCGCGAGATTGAACTGGTCGACCGAGAAGAATTCAAGAGCCGAACGCTGCTCTTCCGGGAGGCCTTCGCGAAAGGCTTTGCGGGCTTCAAGGATCCGGGTCTGCTGATCGTCCTCGATCATGCCGAGGCGATGCCGGGCCGGGATCAGCTTGAACGGCAACTCGAGGAAGCGGTTCCGGTCCGCCGGCTCCATACCTTCCAGGCCGACCCTGTCGGCCCGCTGCAACAGGGTCTGGAAGTCCGGCAGGTCGTCGGCCGAGATGAAGGCATACTGTGCGAAGAACTCATGGTCAGGCGGCAAGTCCTTGAACAGCTCGACCATGGTCGTGGCCACATCGCGGCCGATCCGGATAAAATCTTCTGTCAGACCGACCTTGTCGAGAATCGAGCGGACATAGGGGTCCTCGGCGAGATGATCGAGCCTGAACTGTTCGCCAACAGGGGTGCCGAACAGAAGGTTTTCGGCGACGGTCGCATTGGTATTGAATTTCTCGGCATCGAACGGCTCGATCAGATGGTCCAGTCCAAGTTCCTCAAGGCGTGAGCGGAGTTTTGACCGCGCTCCGAGGATCCGATGGCCTGCTTCTTCCTTGCCCGCCACATTGAGGGCGCCGCGCAGGCCAAAGGCATAGACTTCGTCTTCAAGGCCGACCACGCGTAACAGGTCGGCGAGGCGTACATTCAGGTTCTCTTCGTCGATGCCAACCGCCTGGTAGTCGACCCAGTGGGCTGAAATCGGATCGAGCGAGTTTCCGGCTGCCTCGGCGGCCAGGCGCTGTTCCGGGGCGTCCGGGAAGCAATCAGGGTCCGGATCGCCGTGCGGGAAGTGGCGAGCGCCCATCAGCAGGTTTTCACGTATTGTCCTGGAGAACACGAAGGCGCCCGGTCCGACATAGCCGATCCGCCGCCCGGTGACGGCCTCTGGCAGTCCCGCGATATCGATCCCGTTCATGGTGATGCTGCCGGATGTCGGCGACAGCAGGCGGGCGGCGACCATGGCAAGCATATCTTTGCCGCCGCCGCCGGGTCCCGCGATCGCGATTTTTTCGCCTTGCTTGATCTCGAAATTGACGTTTTCCAGCAGGATTTCGCCGTCGTCATCCTTGAGGCCGAGATTTCGCACCACGACCGGTCCCGCAAGGGAGACGGGCTCCTCCGGCTCGTCCAGTTGCTGGGCTTCGCTCAGGCTGCCGGCAGTATCGAACTGCTCGATCACCTGATCGTACTTGATCCGGGAATCTTCCTTGCGCTGGTAGTAGGTCAGCAGTTCCTTCCAGGGCGCGGAAAGATCCTTGTAGGCAGCGAGGATGGCGACGAGCGCCCCGAAGGTGAGATCTCCCTTGATCACAAGGACGCCGCCGATCGAATAGAAAAAGAACGGGGTGAGCTGGGCTATGAAGTTGTTCAGGAACTTGATGAAGAACTTCCGCCGGTAGATTTCGTAGCGGATCGTGTAGATCTCGCCCAGCCGGGCTGTGAAATTGGCGAGCGCGAAGCGCGCCGTATTGTTGGCGTGGATCTCCTGAACACCGGAAATGCTTTCGCCGATCCGGTCGGATAGATTGCGAACCGCTTTCACCCGTTCCTTGCCGAGCTCATTCACACGACGTTGCAGTTTCGGAATGATATAGCCCTGTATCGGATAGAGCGCGATGGCCGCCGTTCCGAGGATAGGGTCCTGCACGAACATGAAGATCAGAATGGTCAGCAGGGTGCCGCCCTGAAAAGCCGGCAGCGACACCGAATCGCCTATGAAGCCGCCCAGCGGTTCGACCTCGGCGGTGATCATCGGGATCACCTCGCCCTGGCTGACCCGTTTGAAATGTGGCAGAGGGAACCGCAGAACCCGGGCATAAAGATCGTAGCGCAGCCGGCGTAACATGCGTTCGCCGAGCTGGCCGCGATAGACGTTGATATAGTATTTGAATGCGCCATTGATGCACACGAGAGCGAGGAAGATCACGCTCAGCAGCAGCAGATAGGGGATCTGATCAAACTGATAACCAAACAGGTCGCGGGGGAAGTCTTTTCCGCCGATGGCCTGGTTGATGATGGTTTTTGGCAGATCCAGGGAATAATAAAGAAACGGGAAAGAGAGCCCGGTCAGCACAAGAAGGAAGATCTGCTCTTTCTTGCTATGCCGGAAAATGAACCGGAATATCGTAGGTTCCATGCGATCGGTAGCCTATGCCGGTTGATGCTGTCGGCAAAAATCGTTTGCACGCAAAACAGTAACTGAACAGTGTCATAAGGTAAATCAGTGAAGGGCCAAACTGGTTTTGCCACAAGGCACACTGTGGCATAGTGAAAAAATGGGGATATGCGTGGGGATCGAACCTGCGATTCTGCGGGGCCTTCAGCTTTCAAGGCCGATGTGTGAGTGGATGGGCGTTTGACATACGCGAGCAACAAGCGCGGCCCGAAACGTGTGCTGATGTACAGCCACGATACGATGGGGCTGGGCCACCTTCGGCGCTGCCGGGCAATCGCGCACTCCTTGGTGGAGCAGCAATCCGATCTGTCCGTGCTGATTTTGTCCGGCTCGCCAATTATTGGCAGCTTCGATTTCCGCACGCGCGTCGATTTTGTCCGCATTCCGGGCGTGATCAAGTTGCGCAACGGCGATTACACATCGCTCAATCTGCATCTCGATATTGAGGACACCCTCAATCTGCGGTCCTCGATCATCAAGCACACGGCGGATGCGTTCGATCCGGATCTTTTCATCGTCGACAAGGAGCCCTGGGGGCTGCGCGGTGAGGTCAGGCCTACCCTGGAGATGCTGAAAGAGCGGGGAACTCCGCTGGTTCTCGGCCTGCGTGATGTTATGGACGAGCCTGAGAAGCTGCTGCCCGAGTGGGAGCGCAAGAACGCGGTCGAAGCTCTTCGCGATTTCTACGATGAGATCTGGGTCTATGGCCTGCAGTCTGTCTGCGATCCTTATTCCGGCATGCCGATGCCGAAATCCGTAGAGGCCAAAACGTCCTATACAGGTTACCTGAAACGCAAGGTGCCGAGCCATGTGCACCCGATCATGACGACGGATCTGGAAGATCCGTTCATTCTTGTCACGGCCGGTGGCGGTGGCGATGGAGACGGTCTTATGGACTGGGCTCTCAAGGCATACGAGGCAGATACGGATCTCCCCTATCGCGCCCTTCTCGTGCTTGGACCGTTTATGCCGGCTGAGCTGCAGAACGACTTCATGGAGCGGGCGGCCGAGCTTGACCGGGTTGATGTCATCACCTTCGATTCACGGATCGAGAGTTTGATGGCGCGGGCGGCGGGCATCGTTGCCATGGGCGGTTACAACACTTTCTGCGAGATCCTGTCCTTCGACAAGCGAGCGCTCATCGTGCCCCGGACGGAGCCGCGGATGGAACAGTATATCCGGGCCGCGCGCGCCGAAGAGCTGGGGATCACCGCCATGCTCGTGGATGATGGCGAACGCGATCCGCATGTCATGTCAGATGCCTTGCGGCGCCTGCCCAGCCAGCCGAAACCATCGGAAACCATGGAATCCGGAATGTTGGACGGGCTTGAGGAAGTCAATCGGCTGGCACAGCATTGGCTATACGAGCACGGCAACGTCGCCAAGGTCTCTGTACTCCGCCGCGAAGCCTGAGCCAGCGTCCGGCTCGCGGACAGGCGTTACATTGGTTCAGTAAGCTATGACAACATCAGCGACGAGTGTTCCGACGGCAATCGTTCTGAAGGGCTATCCGCGTCTCTCGGAAACCTTCATCGCGCAGGAGATTCTTGAACTGCAGCGCCTCGGGCTCGATTACACCATCGTCTCCCTGCGTCGCCCGACGGACAAGGCCAGTCACCCGGTGCATGCCAAGATCACCAGCGCGGTGAACTATCTGCCGGAATATCTCTATCAGGAGCCGTTGAGGGTTCTGAAAGCCTGGTGGAGGGCTCGCCGGATGCCTGGCTACGGCGCGGTCTTTCGTCTCTGGCTGACGGATCTGAAGCGTGATTTCACCCCGAACCGGGCTCGACGTTTCGGTCAGGCGCTGGTGCTGGCGACCGAGCTTGATCCGCGGTTCCGTCATATCTACGCACATTTCCTGCACACACCGTCCTCGGTCGCCCGCTATGCGGCGCTGATAAGCGGGCGCAGCTGGTCTGCTTCGGCGCACGCCAAGGATATCTGGCTCTCGCCGGACTGGGAGAAGCGCGAAAAGCTGGCCGATGCGGCCTGGGCCGTGACCTGCACGCGCTATGGCTTTGAGCATCTGGACTCCTTGGCGCCGGGCAAGATCAGGTTGGTCTATCACGGTCTCGATCTCTCCAGTTTCTCGCCTGGAGGAGAGAGCATGATGGAGCGTACCGGCGGCAGTGAGCCTGTGCGCCTGCTGTCGGTTGGCCGAGCAGTTCCGAAGAAGGGGTTCGACCAGCTGTTGGATGCGCTTGCCCGGCTCCCGGAAGAATTATCCTGGCACTGGACCCATATCGGTGGCGGCAAGGAGCTGAAGGCGCTGAAGAGCCAGGCTGAAGAACTTGGGCTCAAGGACCGTGTTACCTGGCGGGGCGCGGCGGCGCAGAGTGCCGTTCTTGAAGCCTATCGGGACTCCGATCTTTTCATTCTGCCGAGCCGGATCGCCGCGGATGGCGACCGGGACGGGCTGCCAAATGTATTGATGGAAGCGCAGAGCCAGGCGCTCTGCTGCCTAGCGACCGATGTATCCGCCATCCCGGAGCTCATTGAAAATGGGGTGACCGGTGCTCTCGTCCCACCTGACGATATCACCGCGCTGACGGCGGCTATCGAGACCTTGATTCAGAACCCGGCTCTCAGGATGCAATATGGTGCCGCCGGCGAAGCTAAAGTGCGAACCCGGTTCGGTCATCAGGCGGCAATCGGGACGCTTGCGGCGTTGCTCGGGCTTAATTCGGCGGAGACGGGCGCTGCTGCCGGAGCGGATGAAGCGGCGTGAGGATTGCCTTCTACGCGCCCCTGAAATCCCCTGATGCGCCAACCCCTTCCGGTGACCGGCGGATGGCGCGCCTGCTGATGGCGGCCCTTCGGGCGGGCGGACACGAGGTGTTTCTTGCCTCCCGCCTGCGCAGCCGGGACGGTGAGGGGGATCCGGAACGCCAGGCTCATCTGGTGCGTCTGGGGGCGCGCTTTGCGGACAAGTTCGTTGAACGTTGCGAATCCGGAAGAATTCCGACACCAGACATCTGGTTCTCGTACCATCTCTATTACAAGGCGCCGGATCTGATTGGCCCCGCGGTCGCCCGCCGGCTCGGCATTCCCTATGTAGTAGCCGAAGCCTCGAATGCGCCGAAACGGGCGGGAGGCCCCTGGGCGGACTCCCATCGCCGGATCCTGGATGCGCTCGGCCAGGCGGCTCTTGTCATTGGCTTCAACAGCCGGGACAAGCCATGCGTGGCGCCATGCCTCGGGCCCGGTGGGACGTATCTCCAGATCAAGCCGTTCCTCGACAGGCTGCCCTATCCGGTAGATCCGTCCGCCGGCCCGGCCTTGCGGGCAGAGCTCGGGATTTCCGCCGGGGAGCCGCTACTGCTTGCTGTCGGCATGATGCGGCCGGGCGTGAAAATCGATTCCTACCGAATTCTGGCGGAGGCTTTGTCACGCGTTCCAGCCGAAAGGCGTTGGGCCCTGATCATTGCCGGCGATGGTGCCGGCCGGCCGGAGGTTGAGGCCTGCTTCGCCCCGCATCGGGTGCGTGTCCATCTGCTTGGGGCGGTGGATGCCGCGCGGTTGCGGTTTCTCTATCAGGCGGCGGATATCCTCGCCTGGCCCTCCATCAACGAGGCTTATGGCATGGCATTACTGGAGGCACAGGCCAGCGGCCTCCCGGTGGTCGCCGGCGATGTCGGCGGGGTGCCGGACATCGTGAGCGATGGGGCAACAGGTCTGCTTTCTCCGGAAGGAGATTCCGTAGCCTTTGCCGAGAACCTTGACCGACTGCTTCTCGATATGGATCTGGCGCGCACGCTCGGCGCGGCGGGCCGGGAGCAGGCAAACCGCAGCCACAGCCTCGAAAGCATCGCAGGGCAATTGACCGTGGCGCTGCAGGCGCTGCCATGTTGATCGGCTTCCTGCGGCATGGGCCGACCGACTGGAATGCCGAGCACCGGGTGCAAGGCCGAACCGATATTCCGCTTTCGGAAACCGGCCGGGCACAGGCGGCCCGCTACCGGCTTCCGGATGCGTTTCGGTCGGCGCCATCCCTGGTCTCACCGCTTGGCCGCGCCCGGGAGACCGCGTCACTGGCGGGATGCGCGGCCCTCGAAGTTGAGCGGCTGCTGATCGAAATGGACTGGGGTGACTGGGAAGGTCAGCGGCTCGTTGATCTCAGAGCTCAATTCGGTACCGAAATGAAGGCCAACGAGGATCGCGGTCTGGATTTTCGGCCGCCCGGCGGAGAGTCTCCGCGCGATGTTCAGGCCCGGCTCGGGACTTTGTTCGAAAAGCTGCGGGCCCGGCAGCCAGCGCCGGAATGTTGCGTTGCCGTCACCCACAAGGGTGTGATTCGGGCCGCGCTGGCGCTCGCCTGGGGCTGGGACATGATGGGAAAACCCCCGGTCCGGCTTGACTGGGCGGCCATGCATATGGTCCGTCTCGACCCGGACGGGACCATCCGTCCCGACGCAATGAATGTGAGCCTGCTTTCATGACGGATACCCGGCCCAAGACGCTCTTTCTCTACGTCCAGAACCTGCTGGGGATCGGTCATCTGCGCCGTGCGGCGGCGGTTGCGCAGGCGGCGGTCGCCGATGGCTTCGAGGTGCATTTCGTCTCTGGCGGCATGCCGGTTCCGCATCTGGATATTGGCGGTGCGATCCTGCACCAACTGCCGCCCGTGCGGGCCGTGGACAGTCTTTTCAAGGTGTTGGCAGACGAAAACGGGCAGGAGATTGACGATGCCTGGCGCGCCACACGGCGCGACACGCTGCTCGACCTGTTCGAGGAGATCCGCCCCGATATCCTCTTCACGGAGCTTTTTCCATTCGGACGCAGGCAGATGCGTTTCGAGCTGTTGCCGTTGCTGGATCGGGCAAAGGCGGCGCCGTGGCAGCCGAAAATCGTCTCCTCCATGCGCGATATCCTGGTGACCAAGCCGCGCCCGGACCGCAACCGGGAGATCGTCGAGACGGTGGATCGTTACTACGACATGGTCCTGATTCACGGCGACGAAGCGGTGATCAGCCTCGCCGACACCTTTCCCATGTATGACGAGTTGACGCCCCCGGTCCGCTATACCGGCTATGTGCTGAACCCGATCGACACAACCGGCAACGGTACCGGGGACGGCACGGGAGAGGTGGTGGTTTCGGCGGGCGGCGGCGCCGTCGGCGGTGATATCATGCGCGCGGTGGCGCGGCTCCGACCCGAGCTGCCCTATGCCGACCGGACATGGCGCTTTGTCACCGGCCCGCACATGCCGGACGATGCGGCGCGCGAGATCGAAAGCCATGCAGGCCCGGGAGTGATCGTCGAGCGCAGCCGGCCTGATCTGGCTGCAATCATTTCGAGGGCGTTTCTTTCGATCTCCCAGGCCGGCTACAACACGCTCGCCGAAGTGCTGACAGCAGGGACGGCGTCTGTGGTGATTCCCTATGAGGGAGGCGTCGAGACGGAGCAAAGGGTGCGGGCGGATTTGTTGGCCCAGCGTGGCCGCCTTGCTGTGGTAGCGGAAAACGCTTTGAACCATGACGCGCTTGCGCGCGCAATGCATCAGGCGGTGGCGGGCCGGGATACGGGCATTTCGGGCATCGATCTTGACGGTGCTGCCGGGACAGCGCGCATCCTGAGTGAATTGCTGGAGCCGGCATGACTGGTTCTGCTGGAGCAGGGGGGCTTCTGCGGGAGCTGGATCGCTGGGCCTCTGACCGACTGACCGCCACGATCTGGTGGCGGGACGATGATCTGCAGCGCCCGACCCCGGCCCTGGAGCCGTTGCTTGCAATGGCTGATGCAACCGGATGGGCGCCAGGTCTTGCTGTTGTGCCCGAGGGCGCTGATACAGACGCTCTGGCGGCTCGCCTGACAGGAACGGGCGCGGAGCTTCTGGTCCATGGTTTCGCCCATCGCAATCACGCGGCAGCGGGTGAAAAGAAATCCGAATTCCCGGCGTCACGGCCGCTCTCGGACAGCTGCCGGGATGCCAGGGAGGGGCTCACCCGGCTTCGGCAAGCACTTCCAGACCGGTTGCTCCCTTGTTTCGTTCCGCCATGGAACCGAATTGCGCCGGATCTGGTGGACTGCCTCACCGATGGCGGCTTCACAGGGCTGTCGACTTTTGGCCCGCGCCATGCGCTGGAAGCCGCGCCCGGCCTGCGCCGCGTTAACACCCATATCGATGTCATCGACTGGCGCGGTACACGGAATTTTGTCGGGACAGGTGCCGTGGCGGCTGCTTTGGCCAGTCATCTTGAAGCGCGCCGGAGCGGCCGGGTGGATGCTGAGGAGCCAAGCGGACTTTTGACGCATCATCTGGTAATGGTGGATGAAGATTGGCGCGCGCTTGAGACTCTGGCGCTGGAACTGAAGTCCCATGCGGCCGTTGACCTGATCGCGCCACGTGACTGTTTTTGTCTATAGAGGATCTGGAATGAGCCTGCACGGATACCAGCAAGGTGCGATTACGGGGGATTATGTACGTGGTGGCCTCGGGTTTGCGATAACCGCCTTTCCGGTCGCTTTTGCACCGATGATCGGGGCTTTCCAGATCGTTTTCGTGCTGTTCGCGCTGCTCTTTGCCGGTTTCATCGTCAAAACCTGGCTCCGGGGGCAAACCAAATTCGAGGTCGATGACGACGGGATCCGGGCGCTCGGCCCTCTTGGCAAGGAGATTAGGTGGTCCGAACTGGGCGTTATGGATCTGCGTTACTATTCGACCCAGAAAGAGAAGGACAAAGGCTGGATGCATCTTGTCCTGAAAGATCGGAACGGTGCGAAAATCGCCATCGAATCGACACTTGACGGTTTTGAGGCCGTGCTGGAGCATGCCGCTTCCGCTGCCGGAAAAAACAATCTTGGCCTTACCCAGGCGACAACCGATAATCTGGTGGCTGCAGGAATAAACACGGGGCTGGCCGCACGGGATCATTAGGATGCCGGCGGATCAGGGGGATTAAAGGCATGAACGACCAACTGACACCGCTGCTGCGGGTCAGGGATTTGCAGGTCGGGTTCGATCTGCCGGGCGGAGAACTGCTCGCCGTAAACAAGGTCTCTTTTCAGGTGCGGGCGGGTACGACCGTGGCCCTGGTCGGGGAATCAGGCTCCGGTAAGAGCGTTGTCAGCCAGGCAATCATGGGCCTGTTGCCGCCGACTGCCCAGATCCGCAACGGCTCGATCCTGTTCGCCGATGACCGGAAAAAAGGCACCATCACCGACATTGCGCGGCTCCATCGCGACGGCAAGGCGATGCGGCAGATCCGCGGCGGTCAGATATCGCTGATTTTCCAGGAACCGATGACCTCGCTCTCGCCGCTACACACGGTGGGCAACCAGATCCGCGAGGCACTGGAGCTGCACCGAAACGTCTCCGGGCGCGAGGCGCAGGAGCTGACCGAGGATATGCTCCGGATGGTCGGCTTCCCGGATCCGGCCCGGGCCCTGCGCACCTATCCGTTCGAGCTGTCCGGGGGCTTGCGGCAGCGGGCGATGATTTCGATGGCGCTGATCTGCCGTCCGTCCCTGCTGATCGCGGACGAGCCGACGACCGCGCTCGACGTCACCATCCAGGCGCAAATCCTGAAACTCATGAAGGACCTGCAGGCCGAACTCGGCATGGCCGTGCTGATGATTACGCACGATCTTGGTGTGGTCGCAAACATGGCCGACGACGTTGTGGTGATGTATCGCGGCCGGGTGATGGAGAGCGGTACCCGCGAGCAATTGTTCCGCGATCCGCAGCATCCCTATCTAAAGGCTCTAATGGCGGCGGTGCCGCGCTTCAATATGGAGCCAGGCGAGCGGCTTGTGCCGATTCGCGAGATCAAGAGCGAAACCGGTCATTTGCTGGCGCCGACCGAGTCCGACAAGGCTCCGGTCGACAGCAAGAAGCCCATTCTGAAGGTCGAAAGCCTCTCGAAATGCTTCACCATCCGCCAGGGCTCATGGCTTTCCAGCGATGAATCGAAAGTCTATGCGCTGGATGACGTCAGCTTCGAGGTATTGCCGGGAGAATGTCTCGGCCTCGTCGGGGAATCCGGGTGCGGCAAGACAACCCTCAGCAAGACCATCATGCGGGCTCTCACGCCCGATCAGGGTGCCGTCACCTATGCGGATCAGGATGGCGAAATCGATGTGCTGGGGCTCGATGGCGATCGGCTGACCGATTTTCGCCAGAAGCTGCAGTTCGTCTTCCAGGATCCGTTCAGCTCCCTCAACCCGCGGATGACGGTGTTCGATATTGTCAGCGAGCCGCTGGTTATTCACGGTATCGGGGACGATGCCTATCGGCGCGAGATGGTGTCGGAGCTGATGAAGCTGGTCGGTCTCGATGCCCGGCACCTGAACCGGTATCCGCACAGCTTCTCCGGCGGTCAGCGTCAGCGTATCGGCATCGCCCGGTCACTTGCCCTGAAACCGCGCATGCTGATCTGCGACGAGCCGGTCTCCGCGCTGGATGTCTCGATCCAGGCGCAGGTCCTCAACCTGCTGAAGGATCTGCAGGAAAAGCTGAACCTCACCTATCTGTTCATCTCCCACAATCTGGCGGTGGTCGATTACATCGCCGACAGGATCGCGGTGATGTGTGCTGGTCGTCTCGTCGAGCTGGCACCGCGCGAGGAGCTGTTCCGTAATCCGGTGCATCCCTATACCAAGGCGCTGCTCCGGGCGGTTCCGGATCCGAGCCTCGACAATCCGCTTGATTTCGAATCCGTAATGGATAGCCGCTGCTCGATCCCGTCCGAATGGCCGGCGCCGTTTACGGTCAGCGAGGAAACCCATCCGCGTCTGATCGATCTTGGCGACGGGCATTTTGTGCGGGCTGACGAGTCGGCCCTGACGCTGAGGCTGGCATCGTGAAACACTGGTATGCACTCTCGGTCTTCTTAATCGCTTTGCTGATGACAACGGTGCCGGGTTTCGCCGTTGAGGTGCCCTCTCTTGAAGAGCGCGTGTCCGCCGGTGAGTTGCCACCGATGGCCGACCGGCTGCCGGAGCCGCCGCTGACATTGGATTTCGAGGCCCGTGGCACGGAGCTCGGTCAGTATGGCGGCACGCTCCGCATGCTGATGTCGCGGAGCAAGGACACGCGGCAGATGACGGTCTACGGCTATGCCCGTCTCGTCAGCTACCAGCCCGGTGATTACGAGTTCTTTGCGGATATTCTTGAGGATTTCGTTGTTGAGGACGAGCGTGTCTTCACCTTCACCCTGCGCAGGAATCACCGCTGGTCCGATGGCCACCCGTTCACGGCAGAGGATTTCCGCTATTTCTGGGAAGACGTGGCGAACAACCCGGACCTGTCGCCGGCCGGCCCACCAAGCGTCATGATGGTGGATGGTGAGGCGCCGCTGTTTCAGATGATCGACGAGCGCACGGTGCGCTATTCTTGGTCGAGGCCGAACCCGGATTTCCTGCCGGCGCTGGCCAAGGCGAGCCCGCTCTACATCTACCGCCCTGCCCATTATCTGAAGCCTATGCATGTTGCCTACGCAAAACCGGACGAAATGGCCAAGCGGGTGGAGGACGCCAAGCAGCGGAACTGGGCGGCCATGCACAACAAGATGGACAATCTCTACCGGATGGATAATCCGGACCTGCCGGTGCTGCAGCCTTGGAAAGTAACTGGAAACGCGAACTCGACGCGGTTCCGGTTCGAGCGTAATCCCTACTTCCACCGGGTCGACCCGAAAGGCCGCCAGCTGCCCTATATCGACGAAGTGATCTTCGACATTGCCAGCCCGGGACTGATTCCGGCCAAGGCGGGCGCGGGCGATACGGACTTGCAGGCCCGCTATCTTTCCTTCGACGATTATACTTTCCTGAAAGAAGCGGAAGACCGGTTCCCGTTCCGCACGCGGCTCTGGCGCACGGCCAAGGGTGCGCATATGGCGCTGTTTCCCAATCTCAATGCTATCGATCCGGTCTGGCGTGAGCTGTTTCGGGATGTTCGGTTCCGCCGTGCCCTGTCGCTCGCCGTCAACCGGTACGAGATCAACCAGGTGATCTATTACGGTCTTGCCTATGAGGGGAACAACACGGTTCTGCCGGCCTCGCCGCTTTACCAGAAGGATTACCAGACCCGCTGGGCGATATTCGATCTGAAGCGGGCGAATGCTCTGCTGGACGAGATAGGCCTGAAGCGCGGCGAGGATGGCCTGCGGCTGTTGCCGGACGGTCGACCGATGGAGTTGATTGTCGAGACGGCGGGGGAAAGTACGGAACAGACCGACGTCCTGTCGCTGATCCACGATTCCTGGCTGGAGGCTGGCATCAAGATCTTTACCAGGCCGTCCCAGCGGAACGTCTTCCGTAACCGGATCTTTTCCGGAGAGACATTGATGTCCGTCTGGTTCGGAGCAGAGAACGGTTTGGCGACGGCGCTGAACAGCCCGCAGGATTTCGTTCCGTATTCCCAACAACAATTGCAGTGGCCGAAATGGGGCCAGTTCATCGAGACCGGCGGCATGTCCGGCGAAGCGACGGATATGGGACCGGCAAAGCGGCTGGAAGAGCTTTACGTGATCTGGCGCGATGCCTCGACACGGTCCGTGAAGAAAGGCGCCTGGGAAGAGATCCTGCAGATCAACGCCGACCAGGTCTTCACCATCGGGCTGATTTCCGGCGTGCTGCAGCCAGTCGTGGTTTCGAATGCGCTCCACAACGTGCCGGAGGAAGCCGTCTATAACTGGGATCCGGGGGCCCATTTCGGGGTCTATTTGCCGGATACCTTCTGGTTCGACGAGACGTCGGCCACGAATGCAAGTGTGGATTAGGGGAGAGAGCCAATGCTGACTTACCTGGCCCGCCGCATTCTGATCATGGTGCCGACGCTGATCGCCATCAGCATCATTACCTTCATCATCATCCAGCTGCCGCCCGGCGATTATCTCACCACGATGATCAACGAGATGCAGAGCCAGGGCGAGAATGTCGATCAGTCCAAGATCGACGCTCTGCGTGCGCAATACGGTCTCGACCGGCCGATGTATGTGCAATATTTCCACTGGGCGACAGGTCTGCTGCAGGGCGATTACGGCTATTCCTTCGAATACCAGCTTCCCGTCGCGGACGTGGTCGGCGACCGGGTGTTCCTGACGTTCGTGCTGAATTTCGCCACCATTATCTTCATCTGGGTGGTGGCTTTCCCGATCGGTATCTATTCGGCGACCCACCAGTACAGCCTCGGCGATTACAGTCTGACCTTTCTCGGTTTCATCGGCCTCGCCGTGCCGAACTTCCTGCTCGCGCTGATCCTGCTCTATCTCGCCAATATCTGGTTCGGAACCTCCATCGGCGGCCTGATGGATCCGAAATATCTCGACCAGCCATGGAGCGGTGAGAAGGTGATGTCGGTGCTGGAGCATCTCTGGGTGCCTGTCGTCGTCATCGGCACCTCCGGAACCGCGGCGATGATCCGGCGGTTGAGGGCCAACCTGCTTGACGAGCTGCAGAAGCAATATGTCGTCACGGCGCGGGCCAAGGGCCTGCACCCCTTCAAGGCACTGATGAAATATCCGCTGCGGATGTCGTTGAACCCCTTTATCGCGGATATCGGCAACATGTTGCCCCAAGTGATTTCCGGTTCTGCCGTGGTCGCCATGGTGCTGTCCCTGCCGACCACCGGCCCGATGCTGATCGGCGCGTTGCAGAGCCAGGATATGTACCTTGCCGGCTCCTTCCTGATGTTCCTGGCGATGCTGACTGTGATCGGCATGTTTATCTCCGATCTGCTGCTGGCGGTCCTTGATCCGCGTATCAGGCTCGGTGGAGGGACGAACCGATGAGTATTTCTTCCGCCGACGGGCCGCGTACCGACCACTACGTCAACCGGGAGCCGTTCGATCCGAATTCGGACACGGTGCTGACGCCGGAGCAGGAACGCTATTACATGGCGTCCCAGTGGCAGATGATGTGGTGGAAGCTGAAGCGCCACCGGGTCGCGGTCATCTCCGGGCTGTTTCTTATTTTCCTCTACCTTTCGACCATCGTCAGCGAGATGATCGCGCCCTATGGCCTGGCCACCCGGCACACGGATCATATCTATGCCCCGCCGCAGCCGGTGCATCTTTTCCATGAGGGCAGCTTTGTCGGGCCGTTTGTCTACGGGCTCGACTACACGCTGAACATGCGCAACCTGAAGCGGGAATACAGGGACAATCCGGAGAAGGTGGACAAGCTGCGCTTCTTCTGCAGCGGCGACGACTACAAGTTCTGGGGCATGGTGGAGATGGATTTCCACCTGATCTGCCCGGCTGAGGGCGGGACGTTCTTCCTGCTTGGCACCGACCGGCTTGGCCGCGACATGTTCTCGCGGATCATCTACGGCACCCGGATCTCGCTCACCGTTGGCCTGATCGGTATTGCCGTCAGCTTCGTGCTCGGTATCGTGATTGGCGGTATGGCCGGCTATTACGGCGGCTGGATCGACAGCCTGACCCAACGGGTGATCGAGGTGATCCGGTCTTTCCCGGAACTGCCGCTCTGGATGGCGCTCTCTGCCGCCCTGCCGGTGACCTGGAGCCCGATCCTGATCTATTTCGGGATCACCATCATTCTCGGCCTGCTGGACTGGACCGGACTTGCACGTGCGGTTCGCTCCAAGCTGCTGGCCCTGCGCGAGGAGGATTTCGCGGTCGCCGCCCAGCTTATGGGCGCGAAGCCGAAACGGATCATCGGGCGGCACCTGCTGCCAAGCTTTATGAGCCACCTGATCGCCTCGGCGACGCTGTCGATCCCGTCGATGATTCTGGGCGAGACGGCGTTGAGTTTCCTTGGTCTCGGACTGCGCCCGCCTATCACCTCCTGGGGGGTGCTGCTGACGGAAGCGCAGAACATAAACGCGGTGGAACTCTACCCCTGGATCATGACGCCGGTGGTGCCGGTGATCCTCGTTGTTCTGGCATTCAACTTCTTTGGTGACGGCCTGCGCGACGCAGCCGATCCCTATAAGTAGGCGTCCCGCGCGTGACCACACTTGAAACTGCGATCCGACTGTGATTGAAAGCGGCGGAAATCGGCGCGGAGACCTGATGATGCCAGCTTATCGCACTCTTGAAGATATTGACGCTCGCGGCCGGACTGTTTTGCTCCGGGTTGACCTGAACGTGCCGATGAAAGATGGCGCGGTGACGGATGCGACGAGGATCGAGCGGGCCGTGCCGACGATCCGGGCGCTTCGGAGCAAGGGCGCGAAAGTCGTGGTTCTGTCTCATTTCGGCCGCCCCAAGGGAGCCCGGGTTCCGGAAATGTCGCTGGCGCCGATCGTCGCGCCGCTGTCTTCGGCTCTTGGCGGCGATCCGGTCACCTTTGCGGAAGACTGTATTGGAGAGACGGCGGCGACGGCTGTCGGGGCCATGAACAATGGCGACGTGCTGCTGCTGGAAAACCTCCGCTTCCATGCCGGTGAGGAAAAGAACGCGGAAGATTTCACCGCAGCATTGGCAAAGCTGGGCGACGTTTATGTGAACGACGCCTTTGCCACGGCACATCGCGCCCATGCCTCGACCGAAGGCCTCGCCCGTCATCTGCCGGCTTATGCGGGCCTGTTGATGCAGGCCGAGCTGGAAGCGCTCGGTCAGGCGCTGGAAGCGCCGAAACGCCCAGTCGTTGCGGTTGTCGGCGGCGCCAAGGTTTCCACCAAGCTCGAACTGCTTGGCAATCTGCTGCCGAAGGTCGACTACCTGATCATCGGCGGCGGTATGGCGAACACCTTCCTCTTCGCCCAGGGCCATGAGGTCGGCAAATCTCTCGCTGAACGCGATCTGGCGGGCACTGCACGCGAGATCATTACAAAAGCGGAACAGGAAGGCTGCACCATCTGCCTGCAGACCGACTGCGTGGTCGCGGGTGAGTTCGCGGCGGCCGCGCCTTCAGAAGTTGTTCCTGCTTCCGATGTGCCGGCGGACAAGATGATCCTCGATGCCGGCCCGGAAAGCGTTGCCCGGTTCGCGGATGTTCTTAGGGAGAGTGAGACGTTGGTCTGGAACGGCCCGCTTGGCGCTTTCGAGATCACGCCGTTCGATGCCGGGACCGTGTCCCTCGCGCGGACGGCGGCCGAGCTGACCGATCAGGGCGCTCTGCTCAGCGTGGCCGGCGGCGGCGATACTGTGGCCGCTCTCGTTCATGCCGGGGTGGCGGAACGCTTCAGCTATGTCTCGACGGCGGGCGGTGCATTTCTTGAATGGATGGAAGGTAAAACCCTTCCCGGCGTGGCCGCTCTTATGGCTGGGCGCTGACTGCACGAACACTAGCGAATCGGCGAGTTTCTGCGGGTCATCTTGACTCTTGGCCATTCTTCACACATATTTAACCGTGTTGGAGAAAGTAAATGATTCCCGCAGTCCCGGTATCAGTACCGCTGAACGCGACGCTTTCAACACTGGTTGCCCCCCGACCGGTGGAACAGGAGCGTGACCGGAATAACCGGCCGCTGACGGCGGCGGCGATCGCCAGTTCCGACGAAAGCAGCGATATTCAGGGCGATAACGAGCGAGCAACCGCGCTCCGCAATTCAGCCCGCAGGGAGAGCCAACGCCAGCGCGGCGATGAGATAGACATCTTCGTCTGACATCATCGCACCTCCCTCAGAGTTCAGGCGCGGCCTTGCAAAGGGTCGCGCTTTCTTTTGCCCGCTCTGCTACGATTTCCACGCATTTGTAAGACTTTGATCAAGTGGTGAGCGACATGGCCGTGGACCGGTCGGAACTGAAAGGCCCGGTAACGAAACTTGTACCGGAAGGGGATGAGCGGGAGCGGCTGGTCTGCACCGATTGCGGCTTCATCAATTACATCAATCCAAAAATCGTCGTCGGGGCGGTGGTCACCTGGGAGGACAAGTTCCTCTTGTGCAAGCGGGCGATCGAGCCGCGGATCGGTTACTGGACCCTGCCGGCGGGTTTCATGGAAGAGGGCGAGTCGACCCAAGACGGCGCCGTACGGGAAGCCTGGGAAGAGGCCAATGCCCGGATCGAGATTGGCCCGCTGCTCGGCGTCTACAACATCCCCCGGATCAGCCAGGTGCAGATGATCTACCGCGCTCGCCTGCTCTCACCGGATGTCTCACCCGGCATTGAATCGGAGGATGTCGGTCTTTTCACCTGGGACGAGATCCCGTGGGACGAGATCGCTTTCCCGACGGTGCATTGGGCGTTTGCGCATTACCGGGAAACGCTGGGCCAGGGCGAATTCGCGCCGCGCTCCGAAATGCCGATGGGTGTTTGAGAAGAATTATTCCATCGTCATCCCGTCGAAAGACGGGATCCAGGGATGACGGACACCGACCTATGATCAGTGGGCCCCGGCCTGCGCCGGGGTGACGACTAGTAAACCTAGTCCAATCCCATCAGATCGCGGGCGAAACGATCTGCGTCGAACGGTTGCAGATCGTCCGCGCTTTCGCCGACGCCGACGGCATGGACGGGCAGCTCGAACTGATCCGCCAATGCCACCACCACGCCGCCCCGCGTGCTGCCGTCGAGCTTGGTGATGACGAGGCCGCTGACCTCGACCATTTCCTTGAACGCCTTGACCTGATTGTGTGCGTTCTGGCCGACTGTTCCGTCGAGCACCAGCACGCAATCGTGCGGCGCCGTCTCATCCTGCTTGCGGATGACCCGGATCACCTTGGCCAGCTCTTCCATCAGCTCGGCCCGGTTTTGCAGGCGCCCGGCCGTGTCGATCAGCAGCACGTCCGCACCGGCGGCTTTTGCCTCGTTGATGGCGTCGAAGGCGAGGGCGGCGGCGTCTGATCCTTGCGCTTTGGCAATGACCGGCGTGCCGGTGCGCTCTCCCCAGACCTGAAGCTGCTCTATGGCGGCGGCGCGGAAGGTGTCGCCAGCGGCCATCATCACCGAGAGGCCGCGATCCTTGAATTGCTTGGCCAACTTGCCGATGGTCGTGGTCTTGCCGCTGCCGTTCACACCGACCATGAGGACGATATGCGGCTTCCGGCCGGTGGCGACATCGAGCGGCCTGGCGGCCGGGCGGAGGATTTCCGCAATTTCCTCGGCAAATGACGTCCGGACCTCTTCGTCGGTGACGTCCTTGCCGAACTTCGCCTTCGAGAGGCTGGCGATCAGCCGGGCGGATGTCTCGATACCCAGATCGGCAGTGATCAGGACGTCTTCCAGCTCTTCCAGGCTGGCTTCGTCCAGCCGTTTGGTCGTGAAGACACCGGAAATGCCGCCAACCAGTTTTGAAGAGGACTTGGCAAGCCCGTCCTTCAGGCGCCGGAACCAGCCCCGGCGCTCTCCGCCCTCACCCAACTCGTCACTCATGCGGCGGATTTCCGTTCGATCTGTCCAAGAAGATGGGTGCCGTCCGTCCCGGTGATGCGGACAGACAGAAGCTCGCCCGCGATGCCGCCCTCGATCCGCACCGGCGCGAAATTCTCCGCTCGGGCAAGGCCGGGTTTTTCGACCAGCGCCGACTGTGTGCTTCCGACAAGCCCGTCAAGGAAGGTGGCAAGGGAGCGTTCGCCGGCGGCGCGCAGCCGGGCCGCGCGTTCCTTGCGGACGGGACCGGGAACTTGCGGCATGCGGGCGGCAGGGGTGCCGGGCCGGGCGGAATAAGGAAAGACGTGGATGTAGGAGAGGCCGCATTCCTCGACCAGGGCGAGACTGTTGGCGAACATCTCCTCCGTCTCGGTCGGGAAGCCGGCGATGATGTCCGCGCCGAAGGCGACGTCCGGACGGGCCGCGCGCATGTCGCGGCAGAATGTAATGATATCGGAACGGTTATGCCGGCGCTTCATCCGCTTCAGGATCATGTCGTCGCCTGCTTGCAGGCTGACATGGAGATGCGGCATCAGGCGCGGCTCGTCCCGGACCAGTCGCAGCAGATCGTCGTCGATCTCCACCGCGTCGATGGAGGAGAGACGCAGGCGCGGCAGTTCCGGCACCTGGGCCAGCAGGCGGCGGACCATTTGGCCCAGCTCCGGCTTGCCCGGCAGGTCGCCGCCGTAGGAGGTGATGTCGACGCCGGTCAGCACGATCTCGCGATAGCCGTTCGTGACCAGCTCACGCACCTGACGGACAACCTCTCCCATCGGCACTGAGCGGCTGTTGCCGCGCCCGAAGGGGATGATACAGAAGGTGCAGCGATGGTCGCAGCCTTGCTGGACCTGTACGAAGGCCCGGGCACGTCCTTCGAGACCGGCCACCAGATGGGGCGCGGTCTCCTTCACGCTCATGATGTCGTTCACGAGGATCTTCGCTTCGCCGGGAGAATTCCAGGTCTCGGCCTTGAGCTTTTCCTCATTGCCGACCACCCGGCTGACCTCGTCCATCGCGGCATAGGCATCCGGGTTGATCTGCGCGGCGCAGCCGGTGACCACAATCTCGGCGTCCGGATTGGCGCGGCGGGCCTTGCGGATAGCCTGCCGGGCCTGACGCTCGGCTTCCTTGGTGACGGCGCAGGTGTTGATGACGACAACATCCTCCCGCCCGGCACGGACGAGATGGTCGCGGATCACCTCGGACTCATACGCGTTCAGCCGGCAGCCGAAAGTCTCGACCGGCCGGGCCTTTTCGCGTCCATCCGAATTGTCGTCAGTCATGGTCATGAGCGGAGAAATGGCCGGAATCGGCGCGAAATGCAAGTGTGGCGGGCTGCGGGGAGCCATGCGCGCACGGCATGGTGCGGCGCCTCAGGTCAACTTATCGAGGTCGAGCGTGCCGCGGAAGCTGGTGGCGACCGGCCCGGTCATCAGCACATGGCCATCCTCGCGCCACTCGATGGTGAGGGTGCCGCCGTCCAGTTCCACATCCGCCTTGCGTCCGGTCAGGCCCTTGCGCGCGGCAGCCACCAGCACCGCGCAGGCGCCAGACCCGCAGGCCTCGGTGATGCCCGCACCGCGCTCCCAGACCCGCATGCGGATCAGTTCCGGCCCGCGAATCTCGGCAAACTCGATATTCGCGCGGTCCGGGAAGATCGGGTGCAGTTCCAGCTTCGGGCCGACCTCGGTGAGCGGGATCGCATCCACGTCATCGACGAAGAAGACGGCATGCGGATTGCCCATATTGACGCAGCAGGCGCCGGTAAAGGGTGCGTCCGGGATTTCGACACTCAGCGTGTCGGTCTCGACCGAAAGCGGGATGGCGGCGGCATCGAGCCGCGCCGGTCCCATATCCACCCGGACACGGCCGCCCTCGACCCGCTCGCAGACCAGCGTGCCGGCAATTGTTTCGAGATCGATCCGGTTCTTGTCGAGTTCATCCATCACCAGACCCGCGACGCAGCGCGTGCCGTTGCCGCAGGCGCCGGCCTCGCTGCCGTCCGGGTTATGGATGCGCATGAAGGCGTCGCCGCCGTTCTTCGCTGCCTCGATGGTGAGGAACTGGTCATAGCCGACGCCGCGCCGCCGGTCGCCGATGGCGCGATAGTCCGCGACCGCGAGGGCGGGGCCGGGAAGGCGGCCGTCGAGTACGACGAAATCGTTGCCGAGGCCATGCATCTTGAGGAATTCGATCTGTCTCATGCGGGCATATATATCCTCTGTTTCCGGCAGTTCCAATATGCCGTTTCCCCCGCTACCGTGAGCGCTGAATTTACGCTGGGGAGCGAAACATGATTACCGTTGCGCATGAGGCACTGGAAAACCTGGTCACGGAGATGATCGGACGGGCCGGCAGCAATCCGGAAGAAGCGCGGCAGGTGGCGCATAATCTGGTCGAAGCGAACCTGCTCGGCCATGACAGCCACGGCGTCGGGCTGGTCGCGCAATATATGCGGCACGCCAAGACCGGCACGCTGACCGTCAACGGCCATGTCAGTCTGGTGTCGGACAACGGGGTCTATCTGCTGCTGGACGGCAACATGGCTTATGGTCAGGTGACCGGCGGGGAGGCTATGAAGCTCGGCCTTGACCGGGCGCGGACAGCCGGTGCCGCCATCGTCGGGCTGCGCAACACGCACCATCTGGGCCGCATCGGCGCCTGGGGCGAGATCTGTGCGCAGGAAGGCTTCATCTCCATCCATTTCGTCAACGTGATCGGGCATAAGCCCATCGTCGCACCCCATGGCGGGGCCGAGGCGCGCTATTCCACCAACCCCTACTGCACCGCCGTCCCGGCAACGGACAAGAACCCGATGTTCGTGCTCGACATGGCGACCAGCCGCGTCGCCTTTGGCAAGGCGCGCGTTGCCTACAATGCCGGCAAGGAGATGATCGAGGGCGCGCTGATCGACCATCACGGCTTGCCGACCCGCAATGCGGCAGTGATGTTCGAGGAGCCCAGAGGCGCCCTGACCAGCTTCGGCCAGCACAAGGGCTATGGCCTTGCCCTGCTCGGTGAAATCCTCGGTGCGGCTTTGCTCGGCGGCCCGGTGACCGATCCGGTGCATGAGGGCAAGGACACGATTTGCAACAACATGCTGACCGTGATCATCGACCCGAAGGGCTTCGGCGCCGACATCCCCTTCGCCAGTTCCATCGATGCCATGCTCGGCTACGTCACCAGCGCCCGTCCGGGCGAGGGCGTGGACAAGGTGCGGGTGCCGGGAGAGCCGGAGCGCGAGACCGGCGCGGACCGCCGCGCCAATGGTGTTCCGGTCGATCCGGGAACCTGGGCCCTGCTGGTCGAGGCCGGTGTCGAGGCCGGTATGGACCGGCATGATTTCGACGGGATCGCGGTTTAGCTCAACCGCCGCCGAACGGTTTCCCGGCGACTTCGAACGGCTCCTGGCTCATCTGCAGGTGCAGCTCATTGCCCTCATAGGGATGCGCCAGGGCCACTTCTTCATTCAGCTCGACCCCGAGACCCGGTGCTTTCGGTGGGATGACGTAGCCGTCTTCCCACCCCATCGGCGTCTTCAGAATATCGGCGTGGAAGCCGTCCCATTTCCGGATGCTTTCCAGCACCAGGAAGTTCGGCGTGCAGGTGGCGAGCTGGACATTGGCGGCGCCGACCACCGGGCCGCAATAGAGGTGCGGGGCGATCTGGGCGTAGAAGGCCTCGGCCATGCCGGCGATCTTCTTGCCTTCGAGAATGCCGCCGACGCGTCCCAGATTCATCTGGATGATGGAGGCGGCGCCGGTTTCCAGCACGCGCTTGAATTCCCACTTGGTGGTCAGCCGTTCGCCGGTGGCGATCGGGATCGAGGTCGCTTCGGCCACTTTTGCCATCTCTTCGGGCATGTCCGGAGGGGTGGGTTCCTCGAACCAGAGCGGGTCATAAGGCTCCAGCCGCCGGGCGAGACGCTTGGCGCCGGAGGCGGTGAACTGGCCATGGGTGCCGAACAGCAGGTCAGCCTTGTCGCCGACGGCCTCCCGGATCAGCCGGCAGAAGGCTTCCGAGCGGTCGAGGATTTCCATGTCCGGCTGGTGCCCGCCGAAGGCAGTATAGGGGCCTGCCGGGTCGAACTTCAGCGCGGTGAAGCCTTCGGCGACACAAGCCACTGCGGCCTCGGCGCTTTTCTCAGGGCTGTTATAGAAGGTGGCCGGATCGTCCTCGGGGCGCGGATAGAGATATGTGTAGGTCCGCAGCCGCTCGTTCACCTGCCCGCCGAGCAGCTCGTAGACCGGCTTGTTCGCTGCTTTGCCGACGATGTCCCAGCAAGCCATTTCCAGCGCGCTGACCACGCCCATCATCGACGGATCCGGGCGCTGGCTGAAGCCGGAGCCGTGGGCCCGGCGCCAGAACCGCTCGATATGGTGCGGGTCCCGGCCTTCGAGATAGCGGTCGAACACATCCTCGACCATGGCGACGGTGGTCTTCGGGCCGAAACTGGCGGCATAGACCTCGCCGACGCCTTCGATACCGCAGGCGGTGCGCAGCTTCAGGAACAGGAAATAACGGCCGCCGAAGCCGGGCGGTGGATTGCCGACGATGAAGGTCTTCAGGCTTTCCAGTTTCATGAGGGCAGACTCCGTCGCGCTTCTTTGGTCATCCGGCCGATCCGGCAGCATCGTCACGCTAAGAGTCCGGGCAGCATCAGGCTAATGAAAAAACGACAGAATGACGGGTCTTGTGTCCGGATCGGGCGAGCCTCATCTGAGGGCGTGAGGAACGCGGGAATGCTTGACTCGGCACGCTGGCGCCCATATGTTCCGGCGCTCTCGGCAAAAATCAGTGCGCTGAGACCTTCACGGGTTCCGTCCGTCCTCGAGTTTTCGAGCACGGGCGCGCTTTCGTTTTGTGTCTCGCTTGTCTGGTTTTTCGGGAAATATTGGAGCTTACGAACGCATGTTCGACAGTTTGCAGAACCGGCTCGGCGACGTTTTCGATCGCCTCAAGAGACGCGGCGCGCTCAAGGAAGCGGACGTGACCGCAGCGCTGCGCGAAGTGCGCGTGGCCTTGCTCGAGGCCGATGTCGCGCTGCCGGTGGTCAAGGAATTCGTCGACAAGGTGCGTGAACGCGCCATCGGCCAGGAAGTCATCAAGTCGGTGTCTCCGGGCCAGCAGGTCATCAAGATCGTCCACGACAATCTCGTGGAAATGCTCGGCACCGATGTTGGCATGATCAACCTGAACGCCGTGCCGCCGGTACCGATCCTGATGGTCGGCCTGCAGGGCGGCGGTAAAACCACCAGCACGGCCAAACTGGCCCGGCGCCTGAAGGAACGGGACCGCAAGAAGGTCCTGATGGCGTCCCTCGATATCTACCGCCCGGCGGCCCGCGAACAGCTTCGCGTGCTGGGCGAGCAGATCGACGTGGCGACGCTGCCGATCTCCGAGAACGAAACACCTGTTTCGATTGCGAAACGGGCGATGACCGCGGGCAAGCTGCAAGGCTTCGATGTGGTCATGCTGGATACCGCCGGCCGTCTCTCCATCGACGAAGCGATGATGGACGAGGTGATCCAGGTCCGCGATGCGGTGAAGCCGGTCGAGACCCTCCTCGTGGCCGATGCCATGACCGGTCAGGACGCGGTGACCACGGCGCGGAACTTCAACGAGCGGGTCGGGCTGACCGGTATCGTGCTGACCCGGATGGACGGCGATGCGCGCGGTGGCGCGGCACTCTCCATGCGGGCCGTCACCGGCGTGCCGATCAAGGCGGTTGGTATCGGCGAACGCACGGATGCGCTGGAAGATTTCCACCCGGAACGTGTCGCCGGCCGGATTCTCGGCATGGGCGACGTGGTCAGCCTGGTCGAGAAGGCTGCCGAGACCATTGAAGTCGAGGAAGCCGAGCGCATTGCCAAGAAGATGCAGAAGGGCGCCTTCGATCTTGAGGACATGCTCTCGCAGCTTCGTCAGGTGAAGAAGATGGGCGGCCTCGGCGGTGTCATGTCCATGCTTCCGGGCATGGGCAAGCTGCAGAAACAGATGGCCGGCGCCAATATGGACGACAGCGTCATCAAGAAGCAGGAAGCGATCATTCTCTCCATGACGAAGGTGGAGCGGAAGAACGTGAAACTGATGAATGCCTCGCGCCGCCGCCGTATCGCGGCCGGGTCCGGGACCAGCGTTCAGGAAGTGAACAAGCTTCTGAAGCAGCACCAGGACATGACGCGGGTGATGAAACAGATGGGCAAGATGGGCGGCATGAAGGGCCTCGGGGCGCTTCTCGGCGGCGGCGGCGGAATGCCCGGCATGCCATCGCCTGGCCAGATGCCCGGACAATTACCGTCAGGTCTAGGCGGCAAGGGAATGCCAAAGCTTCCGGGAGGCATGCTGCCACCCGGTTTCCCCGGCAAGAAGTAATCGAACACAAGTGAATAGCTAAGAGCGTTACTGGAAAGGAATACCCAATGTCACTTCGCATTCGTCTGTCACGTGGCGGCGCCAAGAAGCGCCCGTTCTACCGTATCGTCGTCGCCGAGGGCACGTCCCCGCGCGATGGCCTCTTCATCGAAAGGCTCGGCACGTACAACCCGATGCTGCCGAAGGGTCACGAAGCACGTCTCGTGGTCAAGGAAGACCGCATCAAGCATTGGATGTCCGTTGGCGCCAAGCCGACCGACCGTGTCCACAAGATGCTGGCCAGCATCGAGCTGGTCGAGAAATTCGAATATCGCGACCAGCCGAAGAAGTCCGCTCCGGGCCGCAAGCGTCAGGAACGTGAAGAAGAAGCTGCAATCGCTGCTGCTGCTGCCGCTGAAACCGCTGCTGCCGAAGCCGCTGCCGCTGCTGAAGCTGCTGCTGCCGAAGCCGCCGCTGCTGCTGAAGCTGCCGCTGCTCCGGCCGAAGAAGCTCCTGCTGCCGAAGCTCCGGCTGAGGAAGCGGAAAAGTCCGAGGGCTAAGACCTTATGGCCGAGCCGGTCACACTCGGCGTCATCGTCGGCGTCCATGGGGTGCGGGGTCTGGTCCGGGTGAAGAGTTTCACCGAGGACCCGGACGATATCGTTTCCTATGGGCCGCTGAAGGATGCCGCCGGGAAGAGCTACGAGCTTGAGGTGACCGGCCGGGCGAAGGGTATGCTGCTGGTGCGCCTTGCCGGGGTCAGTGATCGCAACGCGGCCGAAGCCCTGAAGGGCACCGAGCTGCAGATCGATCGG